>CAZHZQ010000340.1:0-2572 GCA_964537235.1 uncultured Actinomycetota bacterium
GACGCGCAGGCGCCGTCCATGCTGGCGCAGGTCGCGGACCGCGCCGTGCACGACGAGGGCACGCCGATCGTGGTGCTGGTGGCGATCGCGTCGCTCCTGGCCGCCGGGTTCTCGACCGTGCGCGAGGCCCGCGCCGTCGCCGCCTGACGCCGATCAGCAGCCGGGCGGCTGGTCGTCGCGCGGCTCGAACAGCGGCGGTTCGTCAGGTACGGGGCCGGGCGGCGGGAAGTGCCCCGGCGCCTCCGCTGCCAGGTCCAGCGCGTAGCAGATGCCGATGCCGCTGCTGAAGCGGACATCCCGGTCGGGGCGTCGGACGAACCCTGCCCGCTCGTACATCCGCTGGGCGCTGTGCATCCACGCCATGGTCGTGATCGCCAGGCGTCGCCAGCCCTCCGTGCGCCCGTGCTCCAGGACCGCGTCCAGCAAGGCCTGACCAACCCCGCGGCCCTGGGCGCCCGGGTCCACGGCGAGCATCCGGAACCCGCCGTCGCCATGACCGCGATGCTCGAAGTGCTCGGAGCAGGCGCTGACGAGCGTGACCGACCCCACCACATCACCGTCGTCGAGCGCGACCAGGACGGTGGTGTCGCCGTCCAGGCGGCTGCCGACGTCGGCGAGGTGGCCGCGGTAGTCGTCGCTGACGCGGCCGACGTGGTCGTAGGCGGCAAGCGTCAGGCGTGCCACGGCTGCATGTTCGTCGTCGCGGACGGGTCGTACCTCGATCACGGTCCATCCGTCCCGGTCGCCGGATCCGCCTGCAGCCGTAGCCGGAACTCCTCCTCGATGTCGTCGAACGTGGCCAGGAGGGCTGTCAGGCGCTCCCCGGGTTCGTCGATCGCGAGCAGGCGTTGGATGTCGTAGGGCCCGAGCGGCGCCAGTGCGATGGCGTGGTAGCTGCCCACCAGCGGGTCGTCGGGGAGCTCGGTCGTGGCGGGCGCGACCGCATCGCCCAGCTCGGCCGCGCGCGCGAGCAGCCGGGCCAACCGCACCCGGACCTCGTCGAGCCGCCGCTGGGCGTCCGGACCGGCCGGCCCGTCCTCGAGCTCCTCGACGACCGCGCGGGGGTAGGGGTCGTCGGCGAGCCACTCCACGACCCGCAGGCGCCGGACCCCGACGGCGATGACCGCCCAACGACCGTCGTCGAACTCCTCGGCCTCCAGCACGCGGGCGAGCGTGCCGAGGTCGGTCCGCACCTCGCCGCCGCCGACCTCGTGCCCGCGGTCGATCAGCACCACGCCGAACAGGCCGTCACCCGCCAGCAGTTCGCGCAGCATCGCCCGGTAGCGCGGCTCGAACACGTGCAGCGGCAACGCCGCGTGCGGGACCAGCACCGTGCCGAGTGGGAACATCGGCAGCGTCCGCTGCGCCACGGGCACCTCCTGCGAACCGGCCCTGCACGCTAACCGGTCGGGGTCACGTCCTGTCCTGCTGCACGCCACCAGTCTGCCAGCGCCGGGCGCTGCGATCAGGCGGGCGCGAGGTCGGCAGCACCGAACAGCGACGAGAAGCGGTCGCACCAGATGCCGACGCTGACGACGTCGTCGAGGTCGACGTCGTCCGGGATGTCGTAGACCAGGTCGCCGACGTTGCCGCGCAGGCGGCCGAGGTCGAGGCCGTCGTCGAAGGCAGCCTCGTCGCCGTCCGCGGGGCTGTCGTCGAGGTAGACGTAGAGGTCGGGGCCGTTGTCGGTCTGCAGGTCCTGGATCGTCAGGACGCGGCTGCCGTCCTCGAGCTCGACGATCGCGACGGTGCCCGACGTCGCGTGGTCGCGTGAGATGAACGACCCCGTGGCGAGGGTCACCGGAGCCGCTGCTGTGGGCGGCGGCTGGGGCGCTGGGGCGGAGGGGGACGTGGTCGACGGCGTCCGGTCGGGAGCCTCGGCGTGGCTCTCGTCGCCACCGGGGCTCGCCGCGGGCGTCGTCTCGGCGGCGGCCGTCGGAAGCTGCTCGTCGGCGACCTCGTCGATCCAGTGGAGCCACGGCTGCGTCAGGGCGAGGATGCCGGCGAGCAGGAGTGCGCCCACGAGCACGGCGGGCAGGAGCCACCGGGGACGGGACGACGTCTCGGACATGGCGCGCTCACGGGTCGGGGCGGGGACTGCAACCGCAGTCTCGCGCCCCGTGCGTCCTCACCGGCTCGGGTGTAAGCCGGATGTCATCGCGTCATCGCTCGCGGATGGGGTCGAGCGTCATCGCTCGCGGATGGGGACGTAGTCCCGCTCGTCCGGCCCGACGTAGATCTGGCGGGGACGGGCGATGGCCTGCTCGCTGTCCAGGAGGTTCTCCTGCCACTGCGCGATCCAGCCCGGGATGCGGCCCATCGCGAACAGCACGGGGAACATCGACGTCGGGAAGCCCATCGCCTGGTAGATCAGGCCCGAGTAGAAGTCGACGTTGGGGTACAGCTTGCGGTCGATGAAGTAGTCGTCCTCCAGCGCGATCCTCTCCAGTTCGACCGCGATGTCGAGCAGCGGGTTCTTGCCGGTGACCTCGAACACCTCGTGGGCGAGGTCGGAGATGATCCGCGCGCGGGGGTCGTAGTTCTTGTAGACGCGGTGGCCGAACCCCATCAG
>CAZHZQ010000341.1:0-2564 GCA_964537235.1 uncultured Actinomycetota bacterium
GCCGAGTCGTTGGGCAAGGACGGGACGGGTGTGATCCCGATCGTCCGGGAGCCGGCGCCGGACGATCAGGACGACTACGGCGACGACCGGATCTTCGTGTGCTGCGGTCCGCTCCCGTCCGCCGACCAGCTGGCGGCGGCCGGTCATCCGGTCGTGGAGCTGCCGTTCGGTGAGACGGTCGACATCGGAGGTGAGGTGTTCCGGTGGGAGCTCGCGACGGCCCTGGCCGGCGCGCTGTTGGCGGTCAACCCCTTCGACCAGCCCGACGTGGCCGCCGCCAAGCGGGCGACCGCGGAGGTGCTGGATCGCGGCCTCCCCGAGACCAGCCCCGAGTCGGTCGATCCGTTGCTCGACACGATCGAGGACGGCGACTACGTCGCGGTCCTCGCCTACGTCGACCCGGACGCCCCGGTGGTCACGGCGCTGCGTGAGACCACGGCGGATCTCCGTGACGAGCTCGGAGTCCCCGTGACGCTGGGGCTCGGCCCCCGCTACCTGCACTCGACCGGTCAGCTCCACAAGGGGGGTCCGGAGACCGGTGTGTTCCTGCAGGTGGTCGCCGACGACGACGAGGAGCTGCCGATCCCTGGCGAACCGCACGGCTTCTCGACGCTGAAGCGCGCGCAGGCCATGGGCGACCTCCGAGCACTCCGCGAACGCGGCCTGCGTGCCGGACGGATCGACCTCGAGGAGCTGCTCGCCCGCTGACCGTGGCACCGAGGCCACGACCAGACGCCGTCTTGCTCGGCTCGCTCGTGATCGCGCTGCCCGTCCGTCGTGGCGAACTCGTCGCTGGTCCGCGAAGCTGGCGGGCAACCGGGAAGGGAGCACCACCATGGGTGAAGTCGTGTACCGCTCGGAGATCCACATCGAACGTGAACGCGGCCCGCTGCGCTACGCGCAGCTGCCGGCCGAGGACGAGCGGATCGCGTTCGGGGTCCACGGGGACGTGGCCGAGCACTACGGCCTGACGGAAGGCCGGTTCGAGGCGCAGGCCACGACCTTGGACTACGTCGTCGCGGCGGCCGGCGGTTGACTGACCGGCACCTTCGGGGGAGCCCTTGAAGCCCGGGGCATCCCCGCTGGAGACGGTCGTCTCCAGGCCGACGTGACGGGCGAGATAGAGAAGAGCGAGGACGGCGTCCTCGTCATCCGGCGGATCCATGTCGCCTACCGGCTCGCGATCGACCCGGACGTCGAGCGCGAGCAGATCGAGCGGGTCCACGGCTTCCACGCCGACAAGTGTCCGGTTGCCCGGTCGATCCGTGGAGCGATCGACATCTCGACCGATCTGGAGCTGGCCGAGGCCTAGCCGTTGCGTTCCGGGCTCAGGTCACGGTTCCGTGCAGGGCTTCCTGTACGTCGAATCGTTCGCCGGTCTCCCGTTCGGAGACCTCCCACAGGGTCTGGAGCGCCGATCGAGGGCGCCACAGGACCGGTCGTCGGACGGGAGGTCCGAACGTCAACCACCGCGGTCCGTACAGCTCGCCGCCATCAGCCCCGGGATCGGTTGCGGCGCGCAGCTGGGGGAGCGCGCCGCGGTCCGGCGACATGCCGATCGCTCGCGCACCGACGTGCCAGAACCGCTGCGTGAAGCCGCCGCCGGTCTCGCGGACGCTCCTCGCCTGGATATCCGTGTGCGAGTACCCGGGATGTGCGGCGAGGCTCTCGATGTCCGCCCCCGCCGCTTCGAGACGCCGATCGAGCTCCACCGCGAAGTGGAGGTTGGCCTGCTTCGAATCGCCGTACGCGAGCCAGGGGTCGTAGTAGCGCTCGTGCCGGTGCGGGTCGTCCGGGTCGAGGGCACGTCCGACGAGGCGCCCGAAGCTCGTGACCGACACGATCCGCGCTTCGGGGTTGCCCAACAGCGCCGGAAGCAGCCGACGGGTGAGCACGAAGTGTCCGAGGTGGTTGACCCCGACCTGCATCTCGAAGCCGTCCTCGGTCGTCCGCTGGGGGATGCCCATGATCCCAGCGTTGTTGATCAGCAGGTCGATGGCCCCGTGATCCTCGACGATGCCTGCCGCGCAGCTCCGGACGGAGTCCAGTGACGCAAGGTCGAGTTCGCGTACCTCGAGCTGCGCGTCGGGGACGTCTGCGAGGATGTCCTGACGGGCCTCCGCGGTGCGGTCCTGGTCCCGTGTCGCCATCACGACGTGAGCTCCGCGCCGTGCCAGCTCCCGGGCGGTCGCCAGACCGAGGCCGCTGTTGGCGCCGGTCACGACCGCGGTGCGGCCACTCTGGTCGGGGATGTCGTCAGCGGTCCAGGGCATGTGGGCGACCCTACCGGCCGGCTGCTCGCGGAAGGTGACGGATCGAAGGGGTGGGACGACGGGCCACCTTCCCCCGTGCTAGGCAGCCCGCCGGCCCGGCTTGGCGGTCAGTTGCGGTCTCGCAGGGCGTCGATGAGCTCGTCCTTGGTCATGTCCGAGCGTCCTTCGATACCGACATCCTGAGCCTTGTCGTACAGCTCGTCCTTGGTCCACTCCTCGTACTTGTCCGAGGTCCCGCCCCGCTTGCCGGCCTCCTGGCGGTCGGTGTTGGCGATCCGGGCGGCCTTCTCC
>CAZHZQ010000342.1:0-2563 GCA_964537235.1 uncultured Actinomycetota bacterium
GGGTACGTGATCGACGGGCGGCTCTTCCACCCGGGCGACGGCAACGAGCTCGCGGGGCTGCAGGTCGACCTCCTCGCGCTCCCGATCGCCGGCCCCAGCGTCAGCTTCCGCGACGCCTACCGGTTCCTCGAGTCGACGGGGGCGGACACGGCGATCCCGATCCACTTCGACTTCTTCATGGCCAGCCCCGAACGGTTCGCCGACTTCTGCGACATCGCCGAGGTGCTGATCATCGAGGACGGGGACACGGTCGAGGTCTGACGGTCGGCGGCCCTTCACGGACGCCGGTCCGCCATCGTGACGTCAGCGACGTGACGAGCCACTCATGGCCTCGGCGACGCCGACCAACAGCACGGCGGCGATCACCGCGACGACGAACCCGAGCACGTTTAGCTCGAAGATGTCGCCGGTGCCGAGCAGATTCGCGACGAGACCACCGATCACCGAGCCGGCCAGACCCAGCAGCAAGGTCGCAAGCAGGCCGAGGTCCTGTTCCCCGCGCTTGAACAGCCGGGCCAGCGCCCCGATCACCAGCCCTGCCACGATGAACCCGATCATCGCACCACCTCCAGTCAGCACCCAGTATGCAACCACCGACGGGACCGCGTGAACCCGCCCGGAAGTCCACCCACCCGGGGTCCACGACCAGGCGTGGCCGTCACGCCCCGAAGCGCCCCACCACGATCTCCACGAGGCGGTCGTGGACGGCCGGGCAGCCGCCGATGACCGCGGTGCGCTCGCTGCCGGCCACGGAGACCGTGTGCCGTGAGGCGACGCCCCCGGCCTCCTCGACCAGGAGCATCCCCGCGGTCCAGTCCCAGGGTTTGAGGTCGAACTCGTAGAACCCGTCGATGCGCCCCGCCGCGACCCACGACAGGTCGAGCGCCGCAGCGCCCGCACGTCGGATGTCACGGACCTGGCTGAGGACGTCGGTTGCGAGCTTCCCCTGCTCGGTGCGCACGGCCGGGTCGTAGGAGAACCCGGTCGCGACGAGAGCCTCGCCCAGCGGCAGCTCGTTGACCCGTAGCGCCCCGCCGTTGCCCGTGGCCCCGCCGCCCCGCACCGCCGCGAAGGTGTCGCCCATGTTCGGATCGTGGACGACCCCGACCAGCGGACCCTCGTCGTCCTCGCAGGCGATCGACACGCACCACTGCGGGATCCCGTAGAGGAAGTTCACGGTGCCGTCCAGCGGATCGACGACCCAGCGCAGCCCCGTCGAGCCCCGGCGGTTCGCCGCGTCCTCCTCACCGAGGAAGCCGTCGTCCGGCCGGGCCTCCGTCAGCCGGTCGGCGATCAGCCGCTCGGCGGCCTGGTCGGCCTCGGACACCGGATCGGTCTCGGAGGTCTTGGTGTCGACCCGCAGGTCACCGATCCGGTCCGCGTAGTCCAGGAGCAGCTCGCCGGCCTCCTCGGCCGCCTCGACCGCGAGGGCACGCAGTTCTTCGAGGCGCTCCATGGGATCCTGCCGATCGTCAGCCGGGTGGACTAACCGAAGAAGACCTCGGCGATGTCGTACAGCTCGCGGGGAACGGTCTTGAGCTCCGCCGTCGCCTCCTCGAGCGGAACGGGCTCCACGCGACGGCCCACGAGTCCGGTCATCAACCCCCACTTGCCGGCCTCGGCGAACTCGACCGCGGCGACACCGAACCGGGTCGCGATGACCCGATCCACGGGGTGCGGGCTGCCACCGCGCTGCACGTGGCCGAGGATCGTGACCCGCGACGAGTACCCGGTGCGTTCCTCGATCTCGTTGGAGACGAGGTTGCCGATCCCCCCGAGCTTCGGCCGACCGAACTGGTCCCTCTCGTACTCCGGCAGCTCCATGGTCCCCTCGGCGGGGACCGCGCCCTCGGCGACCATGACGATCGAGAAGTCGCGCCCCGACCCCGCCCGGTGCCGGACGTGACGGCAGACCGCGGCGATGTCGAAGGGCTGCTCGGGGATCAGGATCGCATCGGCGCCCCCGGCCATCCCGGCGTACGTCGCGATCCACCCGGCGTGACGGCCCATCACCTCGAGCACCATCACCCGGTTGTGCGATTCCGCGGTGCTGTGCAACCGGTCGACCGCCTCGGTGGCGATGTCGACCGCGGTGATGAAGCCGACGGTCAGCTCGGTCCCGCCGACGTCGTTGTCGATCGTCTTGGGGATGCCCACGATCGGCATGTCCTCGTCGACCACCAGGCGGGTGGCGGCGGACAGCGTGCCCTCGCCACCGATGACGACGAGACCGTCGAGCTGGTGGATGTCCAGGGCCTGACGGATGCGGTCGACGCCCTCCTCCTCGCGGTACGGGTCGACCCTGGAGGTCCCGAGGATCGTGCCGCCGCGGTGCAGGATGCCCCGCGTGGACTCGATCGTCAGCTGGTCGACCTCGCCGTCGAGCACGCCCTGCCAGCCGTTCGGGAAGCCGTAGCAGGTGATGTTGTGCTGGACGGCCTTGCGGACGATCGCACGGATCACTGCGTTCAAGCCGGGGCAGTCACCGCCGCCGGTGAGGATGCCGATCCGGTTCGTCACGTCAACCCGCCTCCGCCGCGTCCTCGGACATCCTACGGGGAGG
>CAZHZQ010000343.1:0-2555 GCA_964537235.1 uncultured Actinomycetota bacterium
ATGGCCGAGGTCGACAACGTCTGCGAGCACCTGCACCTGCCGCTGCAGTCCGGCTCCGACCGGATCCTCAGGGCGATGCGGCGCAGCTACCGTCAGCGGCGCTACCTCGATCTCGTCGAGCGCTCCCGAGAGCTGGTGCCGGGCTGCGCGCTGACCACCGACATCATCGTCGGGTTCCCGGGCGAGACCGAGGAGGACTTCGCCCAGACCCTGCAGGTCGCCGAGGAGGTCGCCTTCGACCAGGCGTTCACCTTCCAGTACTCGCCCCGCCCCGGCACCGACGCGGCCGAGATGGACGACCAGGTCGACCCGGAGGTCGTCACCGAGCGCTACCAGCGGCTGGAGGAGGTGACCCGCGCCGGGTCGCTGCGCCGTCACCACGACCTGCTCGGACGCCAGGTCGAGGTGCTGCTCGAGTCTCCCTCCAAGACCGACCCCACCCGCTACTCGGGGCGCACCCGCGGCAACCACCTCGTCCACCTGCCGGTGCAGCCCGGCTACGCCCCGGGCGACCTGGTGACCGTCCCGATCGTGGAGGCCGCGACCAACTACGTGATCGGCGGCGAGCCGGTCGAGGTGCGGCGCACCGACGCGGGGCGTGCCACCGAAGCCGCCATGGCCGAGGGGGACGGTTGGAGCCTCGATCCCACCGAGCAGGCCGTCCCCGAACCGGCGGACGGCCGGTCGCTGCCGCTGGTCGGCGCCCCGTCCACGTGACGGGGGTCGTCGGCGCGGCCGCTGTCCCGACCGCCCCGCTGCTGGTTCCGCACGCCGCGTCGGGCCTCCCGGAGGAGATCCGGCCGGAGGTCGAACGCCTGCGAGAGGTGACGCTCGAGACCCTGGCCGACCTGCCCGACAGCGACGTGTACGTGCTCGTCGCACGGGGCGACCGCGGCGTCTACGACCGGGCGTCGGCGTCCCTCGCCCCGCTCGGCGTCCCCGACGTCGAGGTCGAACTGCCCGTCGCGACCGAGCTGATCGAGGACCTGTCGCGTCTGACGCAGTACCCGATGTTCCGCGGCGACCCGCTGGACATCGCCCACTCCGTGCAGGCTCTCCTGCTGTGGCACGCCCGCGGAGAGGTGACCGTCCTGCCGGTCAACGTGCCCGCGGCCGGCGACTTCGACGTCCTCGTGACGATCGGGGCGTCCATCGCGGAGGCGGCCGAGGACGCCGAGGTGGAGGTCTCGGTCGTCTGCCAGGCCGACCTGTCCGCCGCCCTGCACGAGTCCAGCCCCCGGTACCTCGGCGAGGGCGCCCGCGAGTGGGACGAGGCGGTGTTGGACGCGGTGCGCCAGGGAGGTCTGCGCCCCCTCGAGGGACTGGGGCCCGAGGAGGCTGAACGCGTCGAGGCGCGGGGCTGGGCGCCCCTGGCGGTGCTGCACGGGGTTTGCGCGTCCGCCCACCTGCGGGTCGAGGGGTTGGCGTACGGCGCCCCGCGCGGGGTCGGGCAACTGGTCGCACGGTGCCTCGACCACGACCCCGGAGACACCGACCGCTTCCAGATCGTCCGCCCCGAGGACCCGTACGGCGGTGTCGTCCCGCGGACCGGCGATCGCCGGGGCTGACGTGACCGCGCCCCGGGTCCTCGCGCTCGTCGGTCCGACCGCGTCCGGCAAGAGCGAGGTCGCCGTCGAGGTCGCGCGGGCGCGGGGCGCCGAGATCGTCGCGGCCGACGCGTTCACGATCTACCGGGGCATGGACATCGGTACCGCGAAGCCATCGCCGGAGATCCGCTCGAAGCTGCCTCACCACATGGTCGACGTACTGGATCCCTCTGAGGAGGCGAGCGTCGCCTGGTTCCAGGAGCGGGCACGCGAGGCGATCGCCGATGTCCGGCAGCGCCGGCACGACGCGCTGCTCGTCGGCGGCTCCGGGCTGTACTTCCGTGCCGTGGTCGACGACCTGACGTTCCCGCCCACCGACCCGCAGGTGCGCGCGGCGATCCGTGATCGGTACGCGGGCCGCCCCGAGGACGCCCACGCCGCGCTGCAGGACCAGGATCCCGCTGCGGCGGCCAAGATCGAGCCCGGCAATCAGCGGCGGTCCGTCCGTGCGCTGGAGGTGATCGAGCTCACCGGGCAGCGGTTCTCGACCTTCGACGACGCGTGGGACGTCTACGCCTCGATCTACGACGGGCTCGACGTCCGGGGCATCGACCGTTCCACCGAGGAGCTGCGCGCCCGCATCCGCCGACGCACCGAGCGGATGGTCCAGGAGGGCCTGGTCGAGGAGGCTCGCGCCCTGCGGGAGGGGACCCTGTCACGGACGGCTCGTCAGGGGATCGGCTACGCCGAGGCGTTCGCACACCTGGACGGCGAGCTCAGCGAGGACGAGATGATCGACGAGATCGAGCGGCGGACCTGGCGCTACGCGAAGCGGCAGCGCAGCTGGTTCCGCAAGGATCCCCGCATCGACTGGTTCGCCCCGGACGAGATTCTCGCCGCGTGGACCTGACCCCCGCACGTGCCACCCCCCGCATGTTGCGGATCGGGATGGAAAAACTTCAACATGGAGGCTGTCGCAGAATGGGGTGGGTTGCGTGCTGTCGGGGC
>CAZHZQ010000344.1:0-2549 GCA_964537235.1 uncultured Actinomycetota bacterium
CACCCGGACGCCGTCGCGGGCACGGTCGGCCAGCGCGTCGGCCATCCGGGTGGCGATCTCGCCGGTCCAGTAGATGAACGTCAACAGGTCGATCGTGTGGGTGGCGTCGCGCACCGCCGCGAGCATCGCCGGGAAGATCCGCTCGCCGTTCCGCAGCACGTCGACCCGGTTGCCCTCGGTGGCGGGGACCCCGAGGACCCCCTCCAGTCGCCGCCGTACCCGGCGCATGCGCTCGTCGGACCGGTCGGTCACCGTCACCTCCGTCATGACAGGACGACGGTAACTCGACCGGCCGCGGTGGTGGTTGTCCGTCCGTCTGTGCGATGCTCTGGTGTGGGGGTGGCGACATCAAGGCTGGGGCCGATGACGCCGATGTTGATGATGTGGTGCGTGTGGCGTACCACGGTTCGGCGACGTCCGGAGGCGCCATGGGAGGGGCACGACGGTGGCTGGCGGCCGCCGGGGTGCTGGCCGTGGTCGCCGGCGGGCCGGGCGCGGCGTCCGCCCAGGACCCCGAGCCCTCCCGGTCGGACACCGTCGACCGTCTCCAGGATGCCCGCAACGAGCTGTCGGACGCCCGCGACCGCGCCGAGTCCGCCGAGGCGCGTGTCGAGGACGCCGCCCGGACCCTCGCGACGATCGACGCGGAGCTGAACGCCGCCACGGCGGAGCTGCACCGGTTGGAGGGACGGCTCGCCGAGGCCGAGGAACGGCTGGCGGAGGCCGTGGCGCGGACCGAGGAGGTCAACCGGCAGCTGCGCGCGCACGACGACCGACTGCTGGATCTCGTGGCATCCGGGGACCAGAACGAGGACCTTCTCGACGCCCAGGCCGCCGCCACCTACAAGCACGGTGGCGGGGCGCGGGCGGGGGCGATGTGGTCGTCGCTGCTGTTCGCCGGGGACCTGCACGAGCTGTCGCTGGGGGCCCGCGTGGTCCGCCAGACGCTGGACGATCAGGAGCAGCTGGTCAGCAGCTCGTCGGAGCTCACGGTCGCCGCCGCCAGGGCCCGGCGCCAGATCGCCGCGCTCCGCGCCGAGCGACGTCTCCAGGAGGCCGCGACCGAACGCGCCCGGAACGAGGCGGCGGCGATCGTGCGTCGCCAGGAGCAGCTCACCTCCGAGGTGGCCGCCGAGCGTGACCGCAGGGCGCGCATCCTCGCCGAGACCGAAGCCGACCGGGAGCAGGCCGAGGCACTGGTGGGTCGTCTGCGCCAGCTGACGATCGAGCTGACGAAGGAGCTGCTGGCCGGGATCGAGATCGAGTGGCAGGAGATCGAGATCGAGGGCGAGGTGCCCGACTGGGCGCACCGGCTGCCGGCCCGGGGGCAGTACTGGGCGCCGGCCATCAACGGGGCGGCGTCACAGGTCGGCATCGACCCCCGGCTGTTCGCCGCGCTGGTGTGGGCCGAGTCCTCGTTCCACCCGGGGGCGGTGTCCCACGCCGGGGCGATCGGGCTGGCCCAGCTGATGCCCGGCACGGCTGCCGCACTCGGGGTCGACCCGACCCACCCGCTGCAGAACCTGGCCGGCGGGGCGCGGTACCTCGCCCAGCAGTACGCGACCTTCGGATCGATCGACCTGGCCCTGGCGGCGTACAACGCCGGTCCCGGGGCGGTCCACCGGTACGGCGGTATCCCCCCGTACGCCGAGACGCAGTACTACGTCCTGGCCGTCCTCACCCACTACCAGAAACTGGTGGTCTAGCGAAGATGAAGGCCGCCGTCGACGACCAGGACCTGCCCGGTCATGTAGTCGGCAGCCACGACCCCGGCGACGGCATCGGCGACGTCGACGGGGGTGCCGGCGCGGCGCAGCGGGGCGGTGGACTCGACCATCTCGAAGGTCTCGTCCCAGTCCTGGGTCCACGGCGTCTCGATCAACCCCGGGGCGACGGCGTTGACGCGGACCGCCGGCCCCAGCGCGTTCGCGAGCAGGCGGGTCAGGTGGTTCAGCGCCGCCTTGGAGGTGGCGTACGGGATCGAGCTGCCCAGCGGCCGGACGCCGGCCAGCGAGGTGATGTTGACGATCTGCCCCCCGTTCTCCCGCAGGTGCGGGGCGGCGGCACGGATCACGTTCCAGGTGCCGATCACGTTCACGTCCAGCAGGCGCCGCCACACGCCGACGGTCGCGGCGTCGAGGTCGTCGTGCGCGATCCGCTCGGTCGTCCCGGCGTTGTTGACGACGATGTCCACCTGCCCCCACTCCTCCACCGCGGAGGCGACGAGCCGCTCGGCGTCCTCCTCCTCGGAGACGTCGGCCTGCACGTAGATCGCGTCGGGCAACGTTCCCGCGAACGACGTCCCCTCATCGACCGACCGGACCGAGTTCACCACCACCCGGGCGCCGCCGCGGGCGAACCGCTGCGCGATCGCCCGCCCGATGCCACTCGACGAGCCCGTGACGATCGCGACCTGTCCGTCGAGCGTCGGTCCGTCCGGTGCCATGCTCATCCCTTCAGCCGAGGTCCATCGTGAGGCCGGCCGCCATGGCCGCCCCGATCATCCTGCAGCGTCGGCGACGGGGTGTGGTGGACGATCAGCAGCGTGG
>CAZHZQ010000345.1:0-2548 GCA_964537235.1 uncultured Actinomycetota bacterium
GCTACGCACGGGAGCACGCCGGTCATCCCTGGTTCGTGGCGGTGCCGCCGGGAACATCCCCGGAGGAGGTCGTCGAGCAGGGGGCCCACCGGCTGGTCGCACCGGTCGACGATCCCGAGACGGCGACGGACACCGGCTGGGCGCTGCGTCGTGCGGTGGGCGCACACCGGGAGCTCTGACGCCACCGTGACCTTCAAGGACGAGGAGGACCACCATGACCACCACCGTGACCACCACCATGACGAGGGATGACCCGGTCGAGGTCGCCTACGCGGTGCTCGACACCCCGGTCGGGGCGGTCCTGGCCGCCACGACGACCAGGGGCCTCGTGCTGCTCGACTACGTCGGTGACGAGCGGGCCGATCGACCGCTGGAGGAGCTCGGCCGGCGCCTGTCACCGCGGATCCGGGAGGTGCCCGGGCGTCTGGAGGCGGTCCGGCGTCAGCTCGACGCGTACTTCGCGGGGACGCGACGCGGGTTCGACCTCCCGATCGACCACGAGCTCGTGGGCGGGGACTTCGCCCGTCGGGTGCTCCAGGAGACGGCCGGGATCCCGTACGGCGAGGTGCGCACCTACGCCCAGGTCGCCGAGGCCGCCGGGAACCGGCGGGCCTCCCGAGCAGTCGGCAACGCGTTGGGTGCCAACCCGGTCCCGATCGTCGTGCCCTGCCACCGGGTGGTGCGTACCGGCGGGGCGCTCGGCGGGTACACCGGAGGCCTGGACATCAAGCGCCACCTCCTCGAGCTCGAGGGCGCCACAGATGCTGAGGAGGGCTGACGAGGGCCGACGGTCAGCCGTGGGTCTGGTCGGTGTCACCGAACTCGTCCACGAAGCGGCGCACGGCCGCGGGGTCCACGGTCGAGCAGGGCCGCCGGGTGCCCCACGCGTTCAGGGTCACCGCCGCACCCATGTCGCCGTCGAACGGGGTGACCGTGAGCTGACCGGACAGCGCACCCTCCGCCAGCTCCTCCAGCCGGGACACCTCGCCGTCCGGCAGCCGGACCGGGTCGTACGCCGCCACGACCTGGCCGAACTCGAGCGCCCGGACGATCTGGGGTTCCGTCAGGGGGTCGTCCTGCCCGAACACCCCCTCGGGCGGGGCGCCGGCGGCGTGGAACCCCGACGTCCCGGGGGTGGAGGAGTACGGGACGGGCGGTTCGGTGTCGCCGAGCAGGTGCCCGCCCCCCTGGACCTCGGGATGCTCGACCGGCCCGCAGGCGACGGCCTCGTCCGTGTCGCACGCCGCTGCCAGCAGGACGCAGGCGGCGGACGCCGCCAGGATCGACCGCCGCACCCTCAGATCTTCTCGAGAGACCCGCGCAGCAGGTCCGCCGGCGTCGGCCCCTCGTACAGGTCGGCTACCTGTCCCTGGCCGTCGATGAAGTAGGTCCAGGGTTCCGACGGCAGCTGGAGCTCGGAGACCAGCTCGACCGGGGTGTTGCCGGCGTCCGAGAACACCTCCACGTGGATCCACGCGATCTCCTCGCGACCCGTCTCCTCCTTGAGCCCCTCGACGATGTCCACGACCGGCCCGCAGATCGCCGTCTGGCAGTAGGCCGGCGTGGCGATCGTCAGAACCGTGGGGCGCCCGTCGGACAGCGCACTGGCCAGCGACACGCCGTGCAGCGAGCAGTCGGGGTCGCGGGTGCACAGCTCCTCCAGCCCCATCTGGTCCTCGGTGGTCGGCGTCTCGGCGGACGGGAAGGGCTCGCCCCGGTCGGGCACCTGGATCTGATCGGCGGGGTAGATCGTCAACGCGCCGATCGCGGCGTGTTCCGGCGACTCCGCGACCAGCCAGTAGCGCCCCGGACGTTCGATCTCGGTGGCGATCACGTAGATGCCCCGCTCCCCGAGGCCCTCCTGGTGGAAGGACGCCTCGAGCGGGCCCTGCGCCACCTCCAGGTCCTCGTCGCTGACCAGGTGCGCGGTCACGTCGAGGTCCAGGACGAGGTCGGTGGGGGAGGTCCCCAGCGAGAAGACCACCCGGCGGTCGGGACCCGTCAGGAACGTCCCGGCCGGCAGGATCACGCTGAGGTCCAGGGGCGTCTCGATGCCCAGCTGCTCACGGATCACCTGCCGGGGATCCTGTGGCTCTGGGGTGGGGGTCGCCGTCGTCGTGCCTTCCGCCTGCTCGTCCGTGCTGCCGCCGCACGCAACCAGGAGACCGGCGGCGCTCAGCGCCCCGAGTCCACGGAGCAACTGCCGCCGGGAGAGCTGGACGTGGTGTCGTGGCATGGGAGCAGGTCCGGTCTGGTCGGGGTCTCGGGGTGGCTCCAAGGGGGTCCTGGGGTCGGCTGATGAGGGTACCGACGACGCCGGGTGGGACCGCACGCGAGCCGTACCCTGCCGACGTGCGTCGACGTGCGGTCCTGATCGGCCTGGCCGTCGTCCTGGTCGTGGCCGGGGCGGTCGGTGCCTACGCCTGGCAGCAGCGCTCGTCGGAGTCCCCGGTCGACCCGGTCCGCATCGGCACCGGACCGGAGGACGAGACACGGCTGGTGGCCGCGATCCTCGCGGAGCTCCTCGCCGACGAGGACGTGCCGGCGG
>CAZHZQ010000346.1:0-2540 GCA_964537235.1 uncultured Actinomycetota bacterium
CGCGACGCCGCCCTGCGGGCCGACATCCGGCGCCTCGGGAACCTGCTCGGGGAGACCCTCGTCCGCCAGGAAGGTCAGGAGCTCCTCGACCTGGTCGAGCGGGTGAGATCGCTCACGAAGCGCATGCGCAGCCAGGAGGGTGGGGGAGGACCGGACGCCGAGGAGCTCGAGGGTCTGCTCGAGGGTCTGGGCCTGCGCACCACCATCAACCTGGCGCGCGCGTTCTCGACCTACTTCTACCTGGCGAACGTGGCCGAGCAGGCCCACCGGATCGACGACCTCACCGCCCGCACGGGAGAACCCGGCTGGATCCCGACCGCGTTCGAGCGGATCCGCGACGCCCAGGTCGATCCGGACCTGATGCGCGAGGTCCTGCGTCGCCTGGAGCTCCGCCCGGTCTTCACGGCGCACCCGACGGAGGCATCGCGCCGTTCGATCCTCAGCAAGACGCGGCACGTGGCCGACCTGCTGGACGCGCGCAACGATCCCCGCGCGACCGATCGGGACCGTGAACGGATCGACCGCCGACTGGCGGAGATCATCGATCTGCTGTGGCAGACGGACGAGCTGCGGCTCGAGCGCCCCGACCCCGTCGACGAGGCCCGCGCGGTCATCTACTACTTCGACGAGCTGTTCGCCGAGGTCGTTCCCGACCTCTACGACGAGTTCGCCCACCAGTTGGCCAAGGACGGCATCGACCTCGGCCCCGCCGACGTGCCGCTGCGGTTCGGAACGTGGGTCGGAGGGGATCGGGACGGCAACCCCAACGTGACTCCCGAGGTCACGGCCGAGACCCTCCGTGTCCAGAGCGACCACGCGCTGCGCAACCTCCTCGAGGCCGTCGAGGGGCTCGCACGCGACCTGTCGACGTCCGAGCGGATCAGCGGCTGCAGCGACGAGCTGGGGCAGGATCTCGAGGAGGAGCGCCGGCGCTTCCCGGATGTCTACGAGCGGTTCGTCCACCTCAACAAGGAGGAGCCGTACCGGTTCAAGCTCGCCTACATCCACGAGCGACTGCAGCGGACCCGACGGCGCGTGGTCGGGGCGCAGGAACGGCCACCCCACGCGTACGGCAACGCGGATCAGGTGCTCGCCGACCTCCGCCTGATGTACGACTCGCTCGTCGCCCACGACGGCGAGCTGGTCGCCCGCGGTTCGCTGGCCCGCCTCATGCGCCTGGTGGCCGCCTTCCGTCTGCACCTGGCCACGATGGACGTCCGGGAGCACGCCGACAAGCACCACGCCCTCCTCGACCGCCTGTACGGGCGGCTCGATGAGCTGGACACCCCGTACCGGGAGCTGGACCGGGACAGCCGGACGAAACTGCTGCTGCGGGAGCTGCGGGGACGGCGGCCGCTGACCTCGGCCACGACCCGGCTGCAGGCCGAGCAGGAGCGCACGCTGCGCACGTTCGCGACGATCCGCGACGCACTCGATCGCGACGGTTCCGAGGTCGTCGAGAGCTACATCGTGTCGATGACGAAGGGCGTCGACGACCTGCTGGCCCCGGTGGTGCTGGCGCGGGAGGTCGGACTGGTCGACCTGCACGCCGGTGTCGCCCGCATCGGGTTCGTGCCGCTGCTCGAGACCCCGGACATGCTCGACCGGGCCGGGGCCTTCCTCGACGAGTTGCTGTCCGTCGAGCCCTACCGCGAGCTCGTGTCGCTGCGGGGCGACCTGCAGGAGGTGATGATCGGCTACTCGGATTCCTCGAAGGAGGCCGGGATCCTGCCGTCGAGGTGGAAGCTGCACCAGGCCCAGCGCGATCTGCGCCGGGTCGCCCGCGAGCACGGGGTGCAGCTCCGTCTGTTCCACGGCCGGGGTGGCAGCGTCGGCCGTGGCGGCGGACCGACGAACGAGGCGATCCTCGCCCAGCCTCCGGGCACCGTCGACGGCCGCATCAAGATCACCGAGCAGGGCGAGGTGATAGCCGACAAGTACGGCCTCCCCGACCTGGCCCGGCGCAACCTCGAGGCGGCGCTGGGAGCGACGCTCGAAGCGTCCCTGCTGCACCGGGAAGCGATCAACCCTCCCGAGAAGCTCGCCGAATGGGACGAGGTCATGGAGGTCGTGTCCGACGCTGCCCATGCCGCATACCGGGATCTGGTGGAGCGCCCGCGGTTCCCGGAGTACTTCCGCACCTCGACGCCCGTGGAGGAGCTGTCGGAGCTGAACATCGGGTCGCGTCCGGCCAGTCGGGGGGACGGTGGAGGCCTCGAGGACCTGCGCGCGATCCCCTGGGTGTTCGGGTGGACCCAGTCGCGACAGGTCGTCCCGGGATGGTTCGGGGTCGGCTCGGGCTTCGCGGCCGCTCGCGAGGCAGGGTTGAGCGACGTGCTCCGCGAGATGCACGGTCGGTGGCAGTTCATGGGGATGTTCATCTCGAACGTCGAGATGACCCTGGTCAAGACCGACCTGGACATCGCCCGTCGTTACGTCGACCGGCTCGTGGACCCCGAGCTGCATCCGATCTTCGACGTGATCGTCCAGGAGTACGAGCGCACCGTCGACGAGGTGCTGCACGTGACCGGCGACGACCG
>CAZHZQ010000347.1:0-2528 GCA_964537235.1 uncultured Actinomycetota bacterium
CGTTCGACCTCGTGATCGACATCGCCGAGGGGCGCCTCGACGCCGAGGAGATCGCCGAACGCCTGCGCGGTCGGTAGCCGCCATCCGACACGTTCGACGGGGTGACGGCGGGGCGCTGGCGGCTGTCGACGGGTATGACCCAGCGACGGGATCACAGCGACGGACGGCGATCGACCAGACGATTTGTGTACATGCTGTGGTACACTCTCCGTATGCCGAAGACCGTGCCAGTCCGAGAGTTCCGCCGCCAGCTCGCAGACCTGCTCGACGAGGTCGCTCAGCGCCGGGAGCACGTGACCATCACCCGTCACGGTCGACCCGAAGCCGTCGTGATCCCGGTCGACGAGTACGAGGCACTTGAAGAGACCGCCGAGATCCTCTCCGACGACCGCACGCTCGCCGCCATCCAGCGAGGGCTGGACGACCTGGCTGCCGGCGATCTCGTGCCGCTCGAAGAGGTACGCGCAGACTTCGAGCAACGTTCGGAGACGTAGTGGCACGGGTCTTCTTGACCCGGTCTGCCCGGTCGGCTCTGGAAGAGCTCGACCACCTGCGGGCGCAAGCCGTGCTCGACGCCCTCACCGAACTGGAGGGTGACCCTCAGGTCGGCTACCGGCTTCGGGGACGGTTGACCGGCCTGTGGTCGCTGCGGGTCGGCGTGTACCGGATCATCTACGAGCTCCGCGACGACGACAAGACCGTCAGAGTCGTCGCGATCCGCCACCGCGGCCGGGCGTACGACACCGACCCTCGATGACGACCACCGGAACGGGGTCTCTGACGACCAGGATCCGCCGGCTTGCAGGTCAGATCTCGTGGAGGGATATCGAGTACCCGGCGGCGTCGGCCAGACGTCGGAGGTCGTCCGCGTCGCCGGTGACAACGGAGGCGTCCAGCATCTGGGCGAGCACGACGACCGAGGCGTCCACGACGTCGTCGGAGCCTGCCCGGCCACACAGCGCCCCTGATGTGCGAGCGATCCGTTCGTCGAGCGGGGTGATCGTGCATCCAGCGAGCAGGCGAGACAGGCTCACCTGAGGACCTCCGCGCCAGACCTGGGCGAGCACCGCTGCGGGTACGAGGGGGGACAGCCCACGCCGAAGGGTGGCGGCGTGCAGTGCCCACATCGGCCGCTGGTCGCGCTCCGCGGCGACCAGCGCCCCGGCGTCGTAGACGATCACGCGCTGCGTCGGGTGGAGCGTCCCAACAGCTCGTCGAGCAGCGCTTCCGCGGAAGCGCGTTCGTCGTCGGTCAACGTCCCGCGCTCGTCCTGCCAGGCGGAGACGGCGTCGAGTCCCTGTTCGATCCGCAGCTGGTTGCGAGCCGCCTCGTTCAACCAGGACGACAGGCTCTGCCCGTGTGCCTCGGCCGCCGACGCCGCGGCCTCGGCCACCTCGGGCTCGAGCGCGACGGAGATCTTCTTGACGGCCATGGGCACAGCCTACCACGTTCGGTAGCACCGCGGTATTACCGGACGGAACACCACTGCAGATACCGGTCCATCGCCTCGTCGGGGCTCAACGACGCGATCTCCTCATCGGAGAGACCGACGTTGTATGCCAGGTTGACGGCCAGCCAGTCCTCCAGCCCGTGCGCCGGTGCTTCATCCTCCGTCGGTGGCCGCTCGGGTCGTGACCGCGCCGGCGGGGTGCCGTCGTCGACCGCATCCCAGAACTCCTCACGGGTCACCTGCAACTGGTGTCGGATGATGTTGTTGACGAGGCCCGGGTCGCCGATCTCGTCGTTGCCGTGCGACGCCCTGGTTCGCAGGACCGTCCCGTCCGGCAACACCTTGCGGAACCGGTCGTGATCACGACGCTCGGATCCGCGCTTCTCGTGAGTCGGCTCCCAGCCGTCGACTCCACAGAACCTGCGGATGTCATCCCAGGTCGGGTGCCTCACGGACGGGCAGCGACCGGACGGGAACCGCCGGGACCGGGGACATCGTCAGGGACCGGGAAGAGCATGGAGCGCACCTCGTCGCGCGCCTCGGCGAGCTGGATGCGCCGTACCCACCACTCGCGGTCGGCGTGGTTCGGCGCCCGGTGCAGGTCCTCCTCCCATTCCTCGACGTAGGCCTCGACCTCGTCGAGCAGGTCCTCGAGCGCCGCAGGGATGTCCTGCCCACGGCCGTAGATGTCGAACTGGTCGAGCCAGATCGACACCGTCCCGTCGTCCGCGCGACTCATCTGGGTCGTGAACGGGAAGTCCTCGGCGAGCAGATCAGCGAGGGCGTCACGTTCGAGCAGGACCACCGGTGCCGACTTCTGCCGTTCGATGACGCGGGCGGCGTGATGCTGCAGGACGTCGTCGAACACCTCACTCAGGCGGGCCTTGGCCTGGGTGAACTGCAAGCGCGTCGGCTCCATCGCGGCCTCCTGACTAGACTGACCATCCTGACCAGAGTGGTCTGATAGTACCCGTCCCGTCAGCGACGCGGGGGCCATCGACCCGGTGACCACCGAACCGTCGGGGCCGCTGGTCCGTCGTATCGGACGACGGCGTCGCGACGGTGTTGGACGTTGGAC
>CAZHZQ010000348.1:0-2516 GCA_964537235.1 uncultured Actinomycetota bacterium
GTCGGGTCGTCCGTCGGGTCGTCCGTCGGGTCATCCGTCGGGTCATCCGTCGGCCCGTCTGCGACACAGAAGGTGATGTGGCTGATCGCGAAGCCGTCCAGTCCGGTCACCGTGCCCTCGAAGCCACCAGGGAAGTCGTCGTCGCTCGAGCCGGCCTTGACGACGACCTTGCTGATCTCGGTGTTCGAAGACCAGTCCACCTCGGAGGGCTCATCGTCTCCGTCGAGCGTGACGTCGTCGAGCGTCACGCCCATGTCGTCACCGCCCGTGTCGCTGGAGACGACGAACTCGTCGCTCTCTTCCTCCCACTCGAACTTCACGAGGAATTCGTGGTCCGCCCCGCACTCGTCGTCCGGGGTCTGTGCCGACGCGGCCAACGGAAGCCCGAGGGCCAGCAGCGCGGCGATGGCGGCGAGCGTGGCCAGGGAGCGGAGCAACCCTGGTCGCCGGTCTTCGTGTGCAGTGAAAGTCGAGGTGTCCATGAACGTGCCCTTCGCGGTTGTCGCGATACCGAGCCGTACTCGGCGTCGCACCTGCGGTGCTGCCGGGTCGGTCTCGCCACTCGCTCCCCGCCGGGTGTGGAGCCTGAGGCTCCTGGCGACCGTTCGTTCGCCGGCGGATCTGTGCGTCCCGCAAAGGGGGTGGTTTCGCCACTCGCTCCACCTGACCTAGGCGACCATGTACGGGTCAGGTTTCGTTGCGCCCCGCCACTCCGTCGTCCGGACCAACTCGTAGTCAGCGGATTACCTGGAGTGACTAGTCCTTGTGTACCAGTTGCTCCTAGTTCCATCAACACTACGGAGCGTACAATCGGAGTATGTGCGCTCTGCGCACATCTGATGTCCGTTCCGTCCTGTTCGCCCCGTTCTCATGGAGGACAACGAGTTGGCGGCTACGGGGGTTACGCAGCCGATCACGGTCCGTAGTCAGAACGCGCCCGGTCAGAGGCGTCCGGTCACGCGCCGACGGGGCCGGCCCGAGAGGTGCGCCGGGCGACCGTCCTCCGCACCCTCAAGGAGGCGCGTTCGAGCGCACCGGCGGGCACGAAGGCGAGGTACCCCACCAACATCGCCCAGCTGAAGAACCCGACCTCGAGGGTGAGGTGGATGCCCAGGTGCATGCCCACCCCCGCCAGGAGCAGCCACGGACGCAGCCGCCGGTTCCAGATCAGGATCGCAAGAGCGAGTTCGAGCGCAATCGTGCCGTAGGTCGCCAGGTTGACGACGATGAGGTTGTCGATGATCGCCTCGGGCACGCGGAAGCGCAGGAGGTCGCCTATCCGCAGGGCGTAGCCGACCGCCGTCCCGTCCAGCCAGGTCTCCCCGGGGACCTTCGCCCAGGCGGAGAACAGGTAGCCGAGCGACAGCTGGATCTGCACCAGCCGCAGCGGCCACACGGGGCGCTCGGGGAAGGTCCAGATCGCATCGCGGTCCCGGACGAAGCCCGGCAGCGTCACCGCCGCCCCCATCGGCAGGAAGAGGAACAGGAACGCCCAGTTGCGCAGCAGCAGGTCACCGGAGTTGTCGATGTACGGGTTGCGCCGGAGGAACGAGACGATCCCGATCAGGATCACGGCGCACATCAGCCGTGGAGCGATGCCGAGGACGAGCCCGATCGCGGCCAGGACCATCGCGATCCACAGGATCAGTACCGCGGGATCCGACGACGACACCTCCAGGAGCCCCCAGGCCCAACCGGTGAGCGACGGATGCTCGGGCAGGACCCCGTCGTCGGAGAAGAAGGTGAACAGGTCCGGCCACAGCGACAGGGCCCACCCGAGCGCCACAAACCCGAAGGCGATGCGGATCGCCACGACGTTGACCGTCGATGCCTCCGCGAAGAAGAAGCGGTCCCAGGCGTCCCGTACCGCCCCGATCCCGCTCCGCGGTTCGGATCCGGACGTCACGAGCCCGCCCCGGGACGTTCGAGGGTGAAGAACGTGTACTCGGTCCACTCGTCCCGCTCGTCGGGCGAGCCGGGTGGGGGGATGTCGTACCAGCGGCGGATCAGCTCGACCCGGGCGACGTCCCGTCCGCCGCGCTCGTGGGTCCGGGCGATCCAGCGGGCCGTCGGCGACCAGAGCACGCCCTCGTTCGCGTCGAGCCGGACACGGTCGCCCCACTTGCGCCACCGGTAGCGACGGTAGGTACCCAACCACGGCCCAGGGTCGGGCAGCTCCCACATCTCCCGGCTCCCGTCGGTGTAGGTGATCCGGGCGTGCAGGTCGATGGCGATGCGGCGGGGGTTGGGCGAGAAGACGCCCCAGTTCTGCCCGAGCCCCGTCATGGCGACGTACGGATCGACCACGGGGGCGGTCGCGTCCTCCAGGGCCGAGTCGGGGAGGTTCGTGAGGACGATCGCCGCGACGGTCACCACGATGAGGACGCTGATGAGCGTGCGCCCCCAGACCGTGCCTTCGAGGTAGGTCTGCACGCGGTCCACGACCGTGCGCTCAGTCCTCGTCCTCGAAGTTGAGGTGGTAGCGGCTCGCGGTCGGCCCCTGCTGGCCCTGGTAC
>CAZHZQ010000349.1:0-2502 GCA_964537235.1 uncultured Actinomycetota bacterium
CCGCCGGCACGTCCTCGTCGGCGAGGAGCTCCGCGAGGATCGCGGCCACCAGCCGGGTCTCGTCCTCCGGTCCAGTACCGATGCGGACCGGGTCGACCGGGGACTCCGACGTGCGCTGCTGCCAGGCGTAGGCACCGACCGCCCCGGCCAGGACCAGGACGACGGCCAGGCCGATCAGGACCGTACGTCGACGCACGTCGGCAGGGTACGGCCCACGTTCGGTCCGGCCGGTCCCACCGGTAGCCTCGTCATCCGAGCTCCGGGCCCCGGAGTCCCTCCTCGAGACCTCGAACGAGAGACCCGCCACGTGCTGCGAAGACCGCTGTGGGGGTGCGTCGTGTGCGCGGCCCTGATGCTGACCGCCTGCAGCCAGCCGGTCGCTGACGGCTCCGCGCCCAGCGACCTCGCCGGGGTGTGCGCGGCGTTGAGCGCCGCCGAGCGGGGCGATCGGGCGGGGGCGGAGCGGGAGTTCCTCGGGCAGGCCCACGAGGCCCTGCACGACCTCGCCTCGGACCTCGACGGTGCGGACCGTCGCGACCTCGCGGCGCGACTTCTCGAGACGAAGAACCGCGTCGAATCCGACCTCGCGACCGGCACCGCGTCGGATCAGGATCTGGCGACCCGGATCTCCGACGTCCTCACGGTGGTCCGAGACGCCCGCTCGGCCCTGGACCGTCCAGTCCCGGACTGCGCCGATCTCCCTCGATGACCCGAGCACCGACGTTCCAGAGACAGGACCTGCTCCGATGAAGATCACCCGACGCGTCCTCGTCCCCTTGGTCGCGATCGTGTTGGCCGCGACCGCTTGCAGCGACGGGGTCGGCAGCGGCCCCGGCGCCGGCGAGACCCCCGCACCGTCCGTCACCGGGAACGGTCTGTCGGTCGCGCCGGCGTCCTTCGATCTCGCGGTCGGAGAGGGCGCGCGCTTCACCGCGGGCGTCTTCACGCCGGAGCGCGAGCTCGTGGTGGGCGGCGAGGTGCAGATGCAGTTCGTCTACCTCGGCGAGGAGCAGGCGGCGACCAGCGGCGAGTCGGTCGCGACGACCACCGGGACGTTCCTGCCGGTCCCCGGACGCGAGCCGGAGGGCGATCTCGATCAGCCCCGACTGACCGAGGAACCGACCGCCACCGGGGTGTACGAGACGACCGTGGACTTCGATCGCTCCGGCTTCTACGGGGTCGTCGTCTCGGCCGACGTCCGGGATCTCGGTGAGGTGCGTGGCACAGCGTCCTTCCAGGTCCTCCCGGAGCATCAGGTCCCCACGGTCGGCGAGCCGGCGCCGAAGGTCAGCAACGACCTCGTGGGCTCCGACGCCGACCCCGTCGCGATCGACTCGCGGGCGCAGAACAACGACGGTCAGGTGCCCGATCCACAGCTGCACGATCGGACGGTCGCCGACGCGATCGAGGCGGGCGAGCCGACGGTCGTGGTGCTGTCGACCCCCGTCTACTGCGTCAGCCGGTTCTGTGGGCCGATCACCGAGTACGTCGAAGGGCTCGCGGAGCGGTTCGGCGACCGGGCCGAGTTCATCCACATCGAGGTCTGGCGTGACTTCGAGACCAGGGAGCTCAACCCCGCCGCCGCCGAGTGGATCCAGCCCGAGTCGGGCAGCGGTGGCGAACCGTGGGTGTTCCTCGTCGGCCCGGACGGCAACGTCCAGGCCCGGTGGGACAACGTGCTCGACGGTCGCGAGCTGGAGGCTGCGCTCGAGGACCTCCCCAGCTCGTGAGGCTCATCCGGAGCGTGCACCCTCGAGCTCGAGGAGGTGCCGCTTGATGTCCAGGCCTCCCGTGTAGCCGCCCAGGGCGCCACCGGTACGCACCACCCGGTGGCAGGGCACGACGATCGGGATCGGGTTGGCACCCAACGCGTTGCCGGCGGCGCGGGAGGCCCGCCGGTTCCCGGCGGCCTCGGCCACCTGGGCGTAGGTGCGCACCTCGCCGTACGGGATCCCGGCCGTCTCCTGGAGCACCCGACGGGCGAAGTCCCCGCCCACGAGCTCGTGGTCGATCGGGAGGTCGAACCCGCGTCGCGCCCCCGCGAAGTACGCGTCGAGCTGACGCCCGACCGCCTCCAGACGCCCGGGCACCTCCCGGATCCGCGGTGACAGGCGCCGGCTGAGCTCCTCCAGCGGTCGATCGGCCCCCTCGTCACCGACGTAGTCGAGCAGCACGAGGCCCCTGGTCGTCGTGGCTGCCAGGACCGCTCCGACCGGGGTGTCGAGCACCGCGTAGGCGACCTCGACCGGGTCATCCCTCGTCGTGGTGGTGGTCACGGTGGTGGTCATGGTGGTCCTCCTCGTCCTTGAAGGTCACGGTGGCGTCAGAGCTCCGGGTGTGCGCCCACCGCACGACGCAGCGCCCAGCAGGTGTCCGTCGCCGTCCCGAGATCGTCCACCGGTGCGACCAGCCGGTGGGCCCCCTGCTCGACGACCTCCTCCGGGGAAGTTCCCGGCGGCACCGCCACGAACCAGGGATGACCGGCGTGCTCCCGTGCGTAGC
>CAZHZQ010000350.1:0-2499 GCA_964537235.1 uncultured Actinomycetota bacterium
CCGGCGAAGAAGAACCGTCCGAACGCGCCCGACGACTTGGCGTGCCACGCGATGCCCTCCTCGTCGAGGGCATCACAGATCCGCTCCGCGTTCTCGTCGGTGAACTGGCCGAGGTAGACCGTGGCCACGTGCACCTCCGGGTCGGCGATGCCACCGAGGCTAGGCGTCGGGCCGGTGTGCCTCGGCAACGAGCCCCCGGGTCGTGGCGGTGATCTCCCCGAGGTCGAGGTCCGGTGCCGGACGTGCCAGCAGGTAGCCCTGCGCATGGGTGAACCCGAGCTCCACGGCGGCCGCCAGCGTGGCAGGGCGCTCCACCCCCTCGGCCACGAGCCGAGCATCGAGGTGCTCGGCCAGACGGGCCAGCGCACCGGCGGCCACGGCACGCGTCGGCTCAGTGTCGAGCATCTCGACGATCGACCGGTCGACCTTGATGATGTCCGGCTGCAGCTGGATGAGGTGGCCAAGGCCGGCGAACCCGGTCCCGACGTCGTCGATCGCGACCCGGAGCCCCTGCGCGCGGTACGGCCGCAGTGCCGCCAGCAGCGGCTCGTAGTCCGCCACGGCGGCGTGCTCGGTGACCTCCAGCACGATGCGGTCGAGCGGGTGGTGCTCCAGCAGGATCGCCAGCTCGCGGCTCCGGACCGTGGTCGGGGTGAGGTTGACGGCCAGGTACGCCTCCGCCGGCAACTCGTCCAGCCGTTGGAGGGCCTGGCCGGCAGCCAGCACCTCGAGGTCACGCAGCATGCCCACGCGTGCGGCGTCCGCGAACCACAGGTCGACGGGGCGGTCGTGGCCCGGGAACCTCGCCAGGCCCTCGACGCCGGCGACGTCGCCAGTGGCGAGGTCGATGATCGGCTGGAGGACCGCATGGGTCGCGCCGGGGCGCGTCAGGACGTCCACGACCCGGTCGGTGGCGTCGAAGACCCCCCGATCGAGGAACCCCTCCTCGGCCAGCTGGTCACCGAGGATCGACGCGAAGCTCGACAGCTCGTCGGCGGCAGACTGGGACAGCCCCGGGTGCGGCAGGGCATCCGCACAGCACAGCGTGCCGATGACCTGGCCACTGGGGAGGTGCACGGGCACGCCGATCCAGCACGCGATGCCCTCGGTGGTCGCCGGCAGTCCGGCGAGGTCGGGGTCGGCGCGCGTGTCGGTGACGACATGCGGGAGCTCGTCGGCGACCATCCGCGCGCAGTAGCTCTCCTCCAGCGGAATGCGTCGGCCCGGCACGATGCTCGCGGCGGGGGGCTCACCGGCGGTCGCCAGGACGTACTGGTACTCGTCGTCGAGGACCGAGAGGTACGCCACGTCCATGTCGACACGCCGTCGCAGCGTCTCCAGCAACCGCGTCACGACCCGATCGGCCTCCGGTGCCAGGGCGGACGGCGGAGGCCCGTCGTCATCCTGCACGTTCCGTCCGAGGACCGGGGCGCCGGGTCGAGGACGAGGCAGCGAGACGTGGAACCGGGCCCCGCCACCCGGGCGTTCGTCGACCCACGCCCGGCCGCGGTGCAGGGCGGCGAGCTCCGAGACCAGGTACAGCCCGAGTCCCGCACCAGGGTCCGCGGCCGCCTGATCCCCGTGCTCGAACGGCTCGAAGACCCGTTCCCGCACGGGCGGTGGGATCCCCGGCCCGTCGTCCTCGACCACGAGCTCGACCCCGCCCACGTCCGCGCGGGCATCCACCGTGACCGCGGCACCGACGCCGGCGTGGTTGAACGCGTTGCCCAGCAGGATCGTGAGGATCCGTCGCACCTTGGCCCGGTCCACGATCGCCCGCAGCCCCGGCTCGACCGCGATGGTCACCACCCCCGACTCGGCGGTGACCTCCCCGACGACCTCGGTGACCAGGCCGTGCAGGTCGACCACGCGGCGCTCCAGCACCACGTCTGCCCGGGTCAGGCGGTCCGCGTCTGTGGCGTCCTCGAGCAGGACCATCAGCTTCCGGGCGTTCACCCCCAGACGAGCCGTCAACAGCTGGAGGTCGGCCGGGTCCAGGGCTGCTGCCCGCTGCTCCAGCAGCTCGGCGATGCCCATGACCAACGTCAACGGGGTGCGCGCGCGGTGGCTGACGGTCGTCAGGAACTTCTGCTGGCGCGCCACCAGCTCCTCCAGCTGGACCTTGACCCCGCGTTCGTGGGTCACCCCCTGGACCAGCGACTCGAGATGGGCGGCATCGCGAGTGGTCAGGACGAAACGGGGGCCGCTCGCACTGGAGATCACGCGACCCACCGACTCCACCCAGACGTACGCACCGTCGGAGCGTCGCAACCGGTAGGCGATCCGGAACGGCGAACGGGTCTCGAGGGCCGCGGCCTGCACGTCGACCACACCGGCCAGGTCGTCGGGGTGGAACAGCTCCAGGTCGAATGGGCTGCGTCCGACGAGGTCACCCACACCGTCGCCGCACAGCTCCGCGAACGACGGCGAGGTGTACACGTAGGTGCCATCGGCCTCGTGCACGGTCAGTCCGTCGACGAGGCCGCCGAGGACGACACT
>CAZHZQ010000351.1:0-2491 GCA_964537235.1 uncultured Actinomycetota bacterium
TGGGCGGTGATCTTCAGCTACTTCGCGGTCCCCGCCAAGTACCAGTTCCGGGTGCTGTTCTGGGGCGTGTTCGGTGCGCTGGTCCTGCGGGCCATCTTCATCTTCGCGGGTGTGGCGCTGCTCGACCGGTTCTCGTGGTTGCTGTACGTGTTCGGGGTGTTCCTGCTGTTCACTGCGGTCAAGATGGTCCGCCACCGCGGCACCGAGGTCCACCCGGAGAACAACCCCGTCCTGAAACTGGTGCGGCGGGTGGTGCCGTCGACGAACGAGTACGACGGGCAGAAGATGTTCACCCGTCGCAACGGCGTGCGGCTGGCCACACCGCTGTTCGCGGTGCTGATCCTGGTCGAGGCGACCGACGTGATGTTCGCGATCGACTCGGTGCCGGCGATCCTGGCGGTCAGCCGTGAACCGTTCATCGTGTTCGCGTCGAACGCGTTCGCGATCCTGGGCCTGCGCGCCCTGTACTTCGCGCTGGCAGGGATGGCGGGGCGCTTCCGCTACCTGGACCTGGGCCTGGCCGGGATCCTCGGGTTCGTCGGGGTGAAGATGCTGCTCGTGAACTTCTACCACCTGCCGGTGGCGGTCTCCCTGGTGATCATCGCGGCGATCCTGACCGTCGCGATCGTCGCATCGCTGCGAGCCGACCGCCGGGGCGACCCGACCGACGAGCACCACGCCCCGGATCCGGTGCACGCGCACCGATCGTCGGATCCGGAGGTCTCGGACCCCGAGACGGCGCCCGAGGAGGACCGGGAACCCTACCTCCGGGACGAGGAGGGATGGCGCTGAGCTCCCATCCAGGTCCTCCGTCCGATCCGTCGGCCAGGCGTGCCCGTCGGGCGCTCCGACGCCTCCGTCCGCTGGGCTCGTTCCTGCGGACCGAGGCCGGCGGGGCGGTCGTCCTGCTGGTCGCCGCCGTCGCGGCGCTGGTGTGGGCCAACAGCCCTCTCGCCGACCTCTACGACCGGTTGTGGCACGCCGAGCTCACCCTCGGGCCGGGCAGGTTCGCGGTGACCGAGGACCTGCAGCACTGGGTGAACGACGGGCTGATGGCGATCTTCTTCTTCGTGGTCGGCCTGGAGATCAAGCGCGAGGTCCGGGTGGGCGAGCTGCGCGACCCCAAGGCGGTCGCGCTGCCCGTCACCGCGGCCATCGCCGGTCTGGCCATCCCGGCCGTCCTGTACCTGGCGGTCACCGGCGGCACGGACGCCACCGCCGGGTGGGGGATCCCGGTGGCCACCGACATCGCGTTCGCGCTGGGCGTGGTGACGCTGTTCGGGCGACGGCTGCCGTCCGGGTTGAAGGTGCTGCTGCTGACGATCGCGATCGCCGACGACATCGGGGCGATCCTGATCATCGCGATCGCCTACTCCAAGGGCATCTCGGCCGGGTGGTTGGCGGTCGCGGTCAGCGCGCTTCTGGCGATCCCGATCCTGCGGCTGCTCCGGTTGACCTCGCCGTGGTGGTATGTGCCGATCGCCGTCGTGGCGTGGGTCGCCACGCTCGAATCGGGGATCCACGCGACGATCGCCGGGGTCGCCCTCGGTCTGATCACCCCCGCCGAACCGTTCGAGGGCCGTCCCGTCCTCGAGGAGCTCGAGCACCGGCTGCACCCGGTCAGCAGTTACGTGGTGCTGCCGCTGTTCGCGCTGGCCAACGCCGGGGTGTCGCTGTCCGCGGAGAGCCTGCGGGTGGCGGCCACCAGCCGGATCGTGTGGGGCATCGTCGCCGGCCTGGTCGTCGGCAAGATCATCGGTATCACGGGCGGTCTGACCGCGATGGTGCGCAGCGGCCGGGGACAGCTGCCGCTCGGTGTGGACCTGCGTCACGCCCGCGCGATCGCGCCGGTGGCCGGCATCGGGTTCACCGTCTCGCTGTTCATCTCCGACCTGACCTTCACCGGGGCGCAGCTCGACGAGGCCAAGATCGGCGTGCTCGTGGCGTCGTTGCTCGCCGGGCTCATCGGGGCGCTCGCCCTGGGGCGTCTCACCAGGAGCCCGGGCTAACGACGCCGGCGCCCCGTTGGACATCGGCGGGGCGCACGGCCATAGTCGTGGCATGGCGACCACCGCGAGACACCAGGGGACGTGCGGGCGCTGTCAGCGACCCATCAACATCGGCGACAAGATCGCCAAGGCCGATCGCGTCATCGGCTGGCTGCACGAGGCGTGCGCCGAGATGAGCGACGAGGCCGAGGAGATCCCGGCCAGCGACTTCGCCGACCGCTACAAGACGGGGCCGACGGACCGCTGAGACCGGGCCGCTGACACGGACCGCTGACACGGGCCGCTGACCGTGGGCGTCAGCCCTGGGTGGCGTCCTTGCCCGCGTCGACCGCGGTCTCGGCCGTCTTCCGCAGGGACGTTGCGGCGGCCTTGGTCTGTCGGCGTGCGTTCTCGGCTTGGTCGCGGCCGGCCTCCGCGGCGCCCGCGGCGGCCTCGTCACCCGTCTTGCGGATGGAGGTCATGGCGGCCTTCACCTGGGACTG
>CAZHZQ010000352.1:0-2490 GCA_964537235.1 uncultured Actinomycetota bacterium
CGACACCGACGGTCCGATCAGGATCACGCGAGGTCCGATGTCACCCACCACGGAGCACGGCACGGCACAGGCGGGTGACGACCTGGAGGCACTCGGGATCACGGGCGAGCGCACCGTCCCCGGCGTCGCCGACGAGAACTACTGGTTCCAGCGCCACGTCGTCGCCTACGAGCTGGCGGCCGCCAAGGTCGAGGGGCTGCGCGTCCTCGACGCCGGCAGCGGCGAGGGCTACGGCGCCGCGATGCTCGCCGCTGCCGGCGCCGCCGCGGTCGTCGCCGTCGACCTCGACGAGGCGTCGGTCGCCCACGTACGTGCCTCGTACCCCGCGGTCGAGGCCCTCCACGCCGAGTTCACGGACATGCCCCTCGACCAGGGCTCGATCGACCTCGTCACCTCGTTCCAGGTCATCGAGCACGTGTGGGACCCCCCGTCGTTCCTGCGATCGCTGCGCCGGGTGCTGGTCCCGGGAGGCGAGTTGCTCCTGTCCACCCCGAACCGACTGACCTTCACCCCCGACAGCGACGAACCCGTCAACCCCTTCCACGTCAAGGAGTACGCCCCGGAGGAACTGCGCGAGGAACTGCACGCCGCCGGCTTCCGGGTCGGCGGGATGCTCGGCGTCCACCACGGCGCGCAGCTGCGGGCGGCTGAGGTCGTCCTGCGACGTCCGCTCCCCGACGTCCTCAACGACGCACCGCCCGAGGACTGGCCGTCCGGGATCCGGCCGCTCGTGCACCGGGTCCAGCCCGACTGGTTCCGGCTGACCTCGACCGGCCTGGAGCGGTCCCTGGACCTCATCGCGCTCTGCCGACGCATCTGATGGTCGGGGAGCTCGCGTTCGTCTTCCACACGCACCTGCCGTACGTCAGGGGCCACGGTGTCTGGCCGGTCGGCGAGGAGTGGATCTTCCAGGCGTGGGCGGAGTCGTGGCTGCCCGTGACCGATGCGCTGTGGCGCCTCGCATCGGACGGACACCGGCAGGTGCTGACCCTCAGCGTCAGCCCGCTGGTCGCCCACCAGGTCGCCGACGAACGTCTTCGTCGCGAGGTCGGCACCTGGATCGCCGGTCAGATGTGGCAGGCCGACGAGCAGCGCGGTCGGTACGAGGGACCCCACCGGGACGCGGTCCGCGGGTTGGGTCCGTTCCACTGGCAGCACCACCGTCGGCTGCTCGATCTGCACGAGCAGGTGGAGTCCCAGGGTGGGCTGCTGGCGGTGTGGGCGGACCTGGCGGAGCGCGACGTCATCCAACTGCTGGGGGGTCCGGCGACCCACCCGTACCTGCCGCTGATGGCCGACCCCGAGATGATCGACGCCCAGCTGGGCTCCGGCCTGGCATCGCACGCGGCCTGGGCCGGCGGGCCACCCTCGGGGATCTGGCTGCCCGAGTGCGCCTACCGGCCAGCAGGACAGGTCGCGGACCCCGCGGCCGAGCCGCTGGCCGTGGACGAACACGGCACGCCGACGCTCGCACGATCCGGACCCGAACGCGCGGGACTGGAGGCGCACCTCGAACGACATGGGATCACCCACACGGTCGTGGACGCCGCGACGTTGGTGCGTGCGGCCGGTGGCCGCGAACGAGACTGGACGCACCGTCCGGAGGTGCCCGACGTCACGGCCGACGACGGCTACGAGGTCGTCCACGACGGGGCGCGGATCGGCGACAGCAACATCGTCGCGTTCGCCCGCGACCTCTCGGTCGCCTACCACGTCTGGTCACCCAGCGCGGGCTACCCGGGTGACCCCTGGTACCGGGACTTCCACGCGCGAGGGGGGTTCGGGGCGCTGCCCTCGTGGCGGGTGACCGACAAGTCCGTGGCGGTGGAGGACAAGGCGCCGTACGAACCGGTCGCGGCGGCGGCGCGCGTCCGGGCCCACGCCGAGCACTTCCACGGTGTGCTGCGCGACGTCCTGGTGCCCCGGCCCGAGGGGCTGGTGGTCGCGGCCTACGACACCGAACTGCTCGGCCACTGGTGGTTCGAGGGGCCCGAATGGCTGGAGCGGACACTGCGTCGTGTGGCCGAGGATCCGGATCTCGCGACGACCACGTTGGCGTCCCGGCTGGAGCGCCGACCCCCGGAGCGCCGCCTCGATCTGCCGGAGTCGTCCTGGGGGTACGCGAAGGGTCACGCCGCCTGGGTCACGCCGGCGACCCGACACATGTGGCGTCGGTTGCGCGACGCGGAGGAACGGTTCCTGTCCGCGGTGCGCGGGCAGTGGGGGCGCGACGACGTGGCGGCGGTCCAGGCGGCCCGGGAGCTGGCCCTCGCGCAGTCCAGCGACTGGCCGTTCCTGGTGAACCGGGGCGACTGTCCGGGCTACGCGAGGGACCGGATCGACGGACACCTGTCCCGCTTCGGGCAGGTCGTCGACGCACTCGGGGCGATGGGTTCCCCCGCGGTGGACGAGTCCGTGCGGTCGGCTGATGCCCCGGCGGACGTGAGCGCGTTCCTGCCCGCCCCGTCCGACGAAGCCGTCGCCTGACCC
>CAZHZQ010000353.1:0-2475 GCA_964537235.1 uncultured Actinomycetota bacterium
CCGCAGCGCGGGCACGGCTGCGCGATCGAGAACGGCCCCTGGTCGACGGCGACCTGCCCGGACCCGCTGCACTGGGGGCACGTCCGCGGGCGGGTGCCCGGGGCGGCGCCGGTGCCTTCGCACGTGTCGCAGGGCCCGTCGCCGGTCACCCGCAGGGTGGTGGTCACGCCGCTGAGCGCGTCCTCGAACGACAGGGTGATGCTGGCCTCGAGGTCCGCACCCTTCCGGGCGCGCCGGCGACGGCCGCCGCGGGTGGCGGCGCCCCCGAAACCGCCGAAGCCGCCACCTCCGCCGGCACCTCCGAAGAGGTCGCCCAGCAGGTCGCCGAGGTCGCCCTCGAAGCGGAAGCCCTGGCCGCCGCCACCGGCGCCCCCACCGGGGAAGCCCCCGGCGAACGCGCCGGACGCCGCGAGGCGGCGGAACTCGTCGTACTCCTCGCGCTTGTCCTCGTTGCCGATCACCGAGTACGCCTCGCTGACCTCCTTGAAGCGCTCCTCGGCCGTCGGGTCGTCCGGGTTGGCATCCGGGTGCAGCTTCCGGGACAGCGTGCGGTAGGCCTTCTTGATCTCCGCCTGGGAGGCGTCCTCGGACACCCCGAGGACCTCGTAGAAGTCCTTGTCCAGCCAGTCCCTCTGGGGAGGCATCTACTCCACGACCTTCACCATCGCGGGGCGCAGGACGCGGTCGTTGACCATGTAGCCGTTGCGCATGACCTCGGCCACGACGGGCTCGTCGCGGTCCTCGTCGTCGTGTTCGTGCTGGACGGCCTCGTGCAGCTCGGGATCGAAGGGGACACCCTCCTGGCCGATCTTCTCGAAGCCGAAGCTCTTGAGCACGTCGATGAGCTTGCCGTAGACCATCTCGACGCCCTTGCGGAGGCTGTCCACGTCCTTCGCGGACTCCCCCGCCAGGACCGCGAGCTCGAAGTCGTCGACGACCTCGATCAGCTTGATCAGGACGTCGGACTCGCCCTTCTGACGTTCGGCGGCGCCCTCGCGCATGGCGCGCTTGCGGTAGTTCTGGAACTCGGCCTTCTGGCGCTTGAGGGCGTCCAGGTACTCGTCGCGCTCCTGCTCGGCGGCCGCGAGCGCGGCGATCAGCTCCTCGCGGGAACGCTCGTCCTCCGTGGGCGGAGCTTCACCGGACGCGACCTCGCCCTCCTCGTCGATCGGCTCGGGATCCGGGACCGCCTCAGGGCCGTCCGCGTCGGCGACCTCACGGGTCGGTTCGTCGAACCGCTCGGCGAGAGTCGCGTCGATCTTGTCGTCGTCGCGTCCCTGGTCCTGGGTCATCCTCTTGGGTCCTGCCTGTCGGGTGGTTCGTGGTGGTGTGGTGGTGTGGGAGCCCCGCGGCGCGGGGCTCCCGATGTGCGGACGTCAGCCGGCCTGGACCTCGATCCGGCGCGGCATGGCCTCCTCGGCCTTCGGCACCGTGATCTCGAGCAGTCCGTTGTCGTAGCGGGCTTCGACCTTGTCGGGGTCGACGCGGTCGGGCAGCCGGACCGCGCGGTGGAAGCGACCGAAGCGGCGCTCCACGCGGCGGAAACCGTCCGACTCGCGGTCCTGGTCGCCCGCCGGACGGGCGCGGTCCGGGTAGAAGCGACGCTCGCCGGAGATCGTGAGGACGTTCTCCTCGAGCGTGATGTCCACGTCCTCCGGCGTCATCCCGGGCAGCTCGACGTGCAGGAGGAACCGGTCGGACTCCTCCTCGACGTCCAGCGCGGGGCTCCACGCCCCGGCCGTGGACGGCTGGCGGGACTCGTCGCCGAAGGCGTGACGGAACATCCGCTCGACCTCGTCCTGCAGGCCGGCGACGTCACGCCCGTAGTACCTGCCGAGTGCGTTCATCGTGACCCTCCTTCGTGTGCTCGTTGTTCCTCTTGCGTGCTCTCGTTCAGCTGGCGGCTTCCCCGGGTTCCTGGTCCTCGCCCTCGTCGACGACCTCGGCGTCGACGACGTCACCTTCGGTCCCACCCGCCCCCGCGGACGGGCCTCCGGCAGGACCAGCCCCGGCACCAGCCGCTCCGGCGCCGGCAGGCCCGGCACCGGACGGCTCGCCGCCAGCCTCGTAGATCGCCTGACCCAGCTGCTGGGACAGCTGCGCCAGCGATTCGGTCTTGGTCTTGATCTCGTCGACGTCGTCGCCTTTGAGCGCCTCGCGGAGCTCCTGCACGGACGACTCCACGTCTGCCTTCATGTCGGCCGGGACCTTGTCGTCGTGCTCCTCCAGGAGCTTGTCGGTCTGGTAGACCAACTGGTCCGCGCGGTTGCGCGTCTCGGCGGCCTCCCGACGCTTGCGGTCCTCCTCCGCGTGTTGCTCGGCGTCCTGGATCATGTCCTCGATGTCGTCCTTCGGCAGCGCCGAGCCGCCGGTCACCGTCATGGACTGCTCCTTGCCGGTGCCGAGGTCCTTGGCGTTGACGTGGACGATGCCGTTGGCGTCGATGTCGAAGGTGACCTCGATCTGCGGGACGCC
>CAZHZQ010000354.1:0-2465 GCA_964537235.1 uncultured Actinomycetota bacterium
CCCGTGCCCTCTCCCGCGGCCACGGATCGCCTCGCGGAGCGTCTGCACCGCGAGATCGAGGACCTGCGGTCCGACCTGACCGACGACCTGCTGCTCTCCCTGATCCTGCTGGGCGAGGACGAGATCGAAGGGGCCGCCGGGCTCCTCGAGGACGGCTCCGATCGGCTCCACCGGTTCCGGGACCGGGTCGAGGGTGTGGTCGCCGACGCGGCCGTCGAACGTGACGCCGAGGCGGTTCTCGCGGAGGCGGAACTCGCGGTCAACCCCGACCTCGCCATCGACCCCGTCCCCACCGTGGATCCGGAGCCCGTCCTGGATCCGGATCCCGTTCTGGATCCGGAGTCCGCTCGGACCCGGCTCGGCACGGCGTTCCGCATCCGCGTCCTCGCCTCGGCCGCGGCTGCCCTGCTCGCCGCGGTGGTGGCGCTCGTGTCGGTCGAGCCTTCGGACGGTCCGAGCCTCGTGGCCGCGAGTGCCCGTGCACCCGCTCCCGCGTTCGGTCCGGCGCAGACCGCCCGTGACCTGGCTCCGGGCAGGAGCGGCGACGGGACGCTCTCGGCCACCGACGGCGGCCAGGTGTCGCTGACCGCGACCACCTCGAGCGACCGCCTCCAGGCCCTGCGGGTCATCGGCGACCGGGGCGGCATCCTGGCCCGTCTCGGCAGCGAGCCGCGGCGCACCGCGGTGGCGACGCTGTTCGGGGTCGAGCGTCTCGTGGATCAGGTGGTCACCGACGCTCGCCGCGTGCTGCCGGGCGAGACCGTCGCAGCGGTGACCGACACCCTGCCCGAGATCGAGGCGCCGATCGACGAGTCGCCCGTCGAGCCGACGACCGAGCTGCGGCCCGAACCGCCGCCGACTGAGGACGCCCCGTCCGAGGAGCCCGCGGAGCAGACCACCACCGACGAACTCACGACCCAGGACGGGTCGGAGGAGCCCAGCGCGGAGGAGAGCGAGGAGCCCTCGGAGGAGAGCACGACCGGCCCGCTCACCGGCGACGACTCCGGTTCGGGGTCCTCGGCCACCGACGACAGCCCGATCCTCCCCTGACCGCCTGCACCTGACCGCCTGCACCTGACCGTGTCCTTCACCGTCTGGTGCGAGCGTCCGACGCACGCTCCGAGCGCTGAGCGCACGGTCTCGGCCGATCGGTCCCCCGTAGGCTCCAGCCGACCCACCTGAGTGGTCGATACACTCAGTGTGCACACTTCGTTACCGTGTGTGGTTGGCGCTCGTTGGCGCCGATGAAGCGCCGACGTGAAGTGCCGGTGCCGATGCCGATGGTCGACGGGAAGATGGTCGGCGGAAACTGGAGAGGTGGGACGCGTGACCACGATCACCTACCGACAGGCGCGGACGATCGTGGCGGGGTTCGGCACCGCGCTGATCTGCGGTGTCGCCGTCGCGGCGTTCTACCGCGGCGCGGACCTCGTCGAGGTCGGGGCGATCCTGCTGTTCCTCCCGGTCCTGTTCGGTCTCGTCGCCGGGCGCGTCGTCGGCGGCGTCATCGCCGGGGTGACCGTCTCGGTCGTGTACCTGGCGGTCCGTTTCACCACGATCGGCGATCTGCCACCCGGCGACTTCATCGGAGCTGCCACGGTGCGGGTGCTGCTGTACCTGGGGCTGGGCGCCTTCGGCGGCTGGGCCAACCGGATGCTCGAGGAGTCACTGCGCAAGCTCGAGCTGTACGACGAGGTCGACGACGACACCGGCGTGGGCAACGCCCGCGCGCTGCTGCACGTCGCCGACCGCGAGCTCGCGCGCTCCGACCGGTACGGGTCGGTGTTCTCGTTCATCGTCGTCCACGTGGGACGCGACGCCTTCGAGCCCGTCGACGACCGTCAGGGGATGCGGGCGCTGCGCCGCATGTGCCAGACGATCGAGTCCAGTGTGCGCGCGACCGATCTGGTGACACGCGTCCCGCTGAGCGACCGCGAGGACGTCGTCGTGGTGCTCCCCGAGACGGGACGCACCGGTGCCGAGGAGCTGTCGGGGCGGTTGGTCGTCGGGGCGCAGGGGCTGTTGGTCGAGCAGGGACTGGCCGCCAGCAACGGAGCGGTCACCGCGGAGGTCATCACCTACCCGGGCGACGACGACCACCTGGCCGCGTACCGCGACCTGGTCGCGTCCGTCCTCGAACACCGTTCACTCGCCGTCGAGGCAGGGGGCACCGCATGAACCTCATCGACCGGATCGGTGGTATCGGCGTCGCACGCCGCATCGCGCGGCCGTTCGCGTTCCTCGTCCTGCTCCTGGCCCTGGTGGCCTGGTCGGAGCTGTCCGCCGCCGTCGCCACGGAGTTCATGTCCGCCCAGGAGGCCGAGCTGGGCCGCCTGCTGAACGCCGAGCGCACCTCGCGCGGCCTCAACGACCTATCGGAGTCGGATGCCCTGCGCACCGTCGCCCGCCGGCACAGCCAGCGGATGATGATGGAGGGCACGATCTTCCACAACCAGCGTCTGCAG
>CAZHZQ010000355.1:0-2462 GCA_964537235.1 uncultured Actinomycetota bacterium
GCTCGTCACCGCCGATGCGGATCGACTGGCTGGTGACGATCCCGCCCAGCGAGATGACCGCGACCTCGGTGGTCCCACCGCCGACGTCGACGACCATGTTCCCGGCCGGTTCGTGCACGGGCAGCCCCGAGCCGATCGCGGCCGCCATCGGCTCCTCGATGATGTAGGCGGCGCGCGCCCCGGCCTGGATCGACGCCTCCTCGACCGCCCGCTGCTCGACGCCGGTGATCCCCGACGGGACGCACACGACGACGCGCGGCTTGGCGAGGAAGCGACGGCGGTGCACCGCCTGTATGAAGTAGCGCAGCATCTTCTCGGTGACGTCGAAGTCGGCGATCACGCCGTCCTTCAGGGGCCGGATCGCCACGATGTGACCGGGCGTCCGCCCGATCATCCGTTTGGCCTCCGCACCCACCGCGAGGATCGCGCCGTTCTTGGTGTTGATCGCCACCACCGACGGCTCGTTCAGGACGATGCCGCGTCCTCGCACGTACACGAGGGTGTTCGCCGTGCCGAGGTCGACGGCCATGTCCCGACCGAGGAACTGGAAGGAGTTCGAGATCTTGTTGGGCACGAGCGAACCTGCTGTCGTCGTCGGGCTGTCGTCGTCGGGTGGGCGGTGTCGGGTGGGCGGCGTGGGCGGGTCCGGCACCCGGCGGGCCGGCCGCAACGCGATGCTACCCGGTACCACCCCTCCGGCGAGCGCACGCCGTACCGATGTGTGACCTCCTCGTTACTGCGCTCCGAAGGGCAGCTACAGGGCCCCGCGGCGCGCCAGGCTCACCCACCGATCTCCGCCGACGACGAGGTGGTCGAGCACCTCGACCCCGACGACCTCTCCCGCCTGCACCAACCGCCGGCTCACGAGCTCGTCGTCCCGTGACGGGGTGGGGTCGCCCGACGGGTGGTTGTGGGCGAGGACGATCGCGGAGGCGTTGGCCAGCAGCGCGTCGCGCAGGATCTCCCGGGGCGACATGAAGGTGTGATCGACGCTGCCGATGCTGACGGTCACGGTCGCGAGGTGCCGGTGCTTGGTGTCGAGGAGCGCGGCGACGCACCGTTCCCGGTCGCGCCCCGTGAGCTGGGGGATCAGCAGCTCGGCGGCGTCTTCGGGGCGCCCCACGGCGGGGCGCTCGTCGATGTCCGGGGGGAGGAAGAGACGGTCGGCGCACCGCCCGCACCCGCGGTCGATCGTCACGGTCGACCGCCCCGTCGCCGGCCCCGTCCTCCAGCCGTCCACCGCAGCGCTCCTCGACCCTCGGTCCACACCCCCTCCCGCCGGACCGCACCTTCCCCGACCGCCGGCGCCCCGGCAACCGATGGAGCCCGCAGCCTGTGGAAACGAGCGGATCGGGTCAGACGCCGTCGGGGAAGAACAGGCCGAGCTCGCGTTCCGCAGAGGTCGGCGAGTCGGACCCGTGGACGATGTTCTGACCGATCTCGGAGGCGAAGGTGCCGCGGATCGATCCGGCGTCGGCCTCGAGCGGGTCGGTCGCGCCCATGATCTGGCGCATCCCGGCGATCGCCCCGTCACCCTCGACGCACATCGCGACCAGCGGACCGGACGTGATGAAGTCCACCAGTTCGCCGAAGAACGGCTTGTCGGTGTGCTCGCCGTAGTGCTCCTCGGCGGTCTCCCGCTCGAGGGTCTGCAGACGCATCGCCTGGATCGTGTAGCCCTTGCGCTCGATCCGGCTGATCACCTCGCCGATCAGTCCGCGCTGGACACCGTCGGGCTTCACGAGGATCAGGGTCTGTTCGACGGCCACGGTCGACCTTCCGTGTCGGGGCGGGGATGGAGGTTCGTGCTGACGGCCCGCAACGGTAGGTGTTGCCCATCGCCAGCACGAAACCGTCCCACGTCAACCGTCGCCTCGGGGCGTCGTCCGACGTCTCTACGGCAAAGTTCCCGTTGGGGTACAGACCGCGTCCCAGTACGACGGAGACGGACCCCCGCTCACCTCGACGTTGATGAAGATGCATGACTGCTGGTAGATGGACAGCCAGGAGTCAGCACTCACCACGACACCTGCTTCCTGCGGGCCGACGAAGTAGTACGTCGCCTCCACGCATGCATCCGTGTCGACGATGTGGTAGCCCCAGAACGGATCGTAGCTGTAGCTCGCGTCGTACCCGACCCAGTCCACGTTCGGGGGGGTTTCCTGTGGGATGTCGCCCACACCGGTGGGACACCGCGACGCATCGGCCGACGCGACCCCCGGTGCCATCAACATCGCCAACGCGACCACCACGCTGATCATCGTTACCCGCTTCCCCATGACCTGTCTCTTCTCGTTTCGAGTGCTCAAGCACAACGTTCGACGGCGGCCCGTGTGGTTCCTGCCCCTATCTGCACCTGCGGGCTTCGACGTTCCGCTGCTGGCCTCCCACCGTCCGCAGCCCACGGGGCACGTGCTGGCATCCCGGCGGACGACCCCGCTAGGTTCCTCGGCCGACGCTCC
>CAZHZQ010000356.1:0-2462 GCA_964537235.1 uncultured Actinomycetota bacterium
GCGCACGCGGAGTGGAACGTGGTCACCCACATGCTCGCGCCGAGCCGTTCACCGACCAGTTGGCCGACCCGCTCGCGCATCTCGGTCGCGGCCTTGTTGGTGAACGTGATCGCCAGGATCGAGAACGGATCGACCTGGTGGTCGCGGATCAGGTGGGCGATCCGGTGGGTGAGCACGCGGGTCTTGCCCGAGCCGGCCCCGGCCACGCAGAGAACGGGCCCGTCGACCGCGAGGACGGCTTCGCGCTGGGCCGGGTTGAGGCCCTCGACGAGGTCGTCTGAGACGGACGCGGTGCCTGGCAGCGTGGGGCGGGACCGAGGGGAGGTTGGTGTTTCCGACATCGTCGCGAGGCTACCGCCGGGCGTTGACACGACCGAGGGGGCGTTGACCGGTGGCCGCGCTACCCCTCGAGGTTCTCGAGGACCTCGACGGCCTGGCCGCGCAGCCGTCGCATCCCCCGCAACCACCGCTCGTGGTCGTCGCCGCGGCGGCGGAAGAACTCCTCCACGTCCGCATGCGGCAGGATCAGGAACCGTTCGTCGACCACGCCCTCGACGACGACGTCAGCGACCTCCGAGGGCTCCATCGCGTCGTGCATGAGGAAACCGCCGGGCGACTCCTCGAGCATCGGCGTCTTGACCCCCTGCGGGCACAGGGCGGACACGCGGATGCCGGCGTCGTGGTGGGCGATCGACAGCCACTCGAGGAACGACAGCGCGGCGGCCTTGGTCGCCCCGTACGGCGCGGACAGGATGTGGTTCAGCAGCCCAGCGGCGGACACGGTCCCCAGCACGTAGCCCTCGCCCCGTTCGAGCATGGCCGGCAGGACCTCCCGGACCAGGTGGACGTGGCCCATCACGTTGACGCCCCAGCTGCGATCCCAGTCCTCGAGCGAGGCCTCCAGGGCACCGGCGCCGAGGCCGACACCCGCGTTGGAGACCAGCAGGTCGATCCGGTCGTACTCGTCGCGGGCACGGCGGACGAGCTCCGCGACGTCGTCGGGATCCGAGACGTCAGCGGTCACCGCGAGGCCGCCGACCTCCTCGGCCATCTGCTGCGCCCCGTCGGTGTCGACGTCCGCGACGACGATCCCGGCCGCGTCCTCGTCGGCGAAGCGTCGGCACAGGGCCGCGCCGATGCCGCTGGCCCCGCCAGTGACGAGGACGACGCGATCACGAAGCTGCATCGATGTACCTCTTCAGCTCCCGCCGGGCGATCGAGTACTTGTGGACCTCGTCGGGACCGTCGGCCATCTGCAGCGTCCGGGCGGCGGACCACATCAGCGCCAGCGGGGTGTCGTTGGTGAACCCCTTGCCGCCGTGCGCCTGGATCGCGCGGTCGATCACCCAGGCCGCGGTGCGCGGGGCGACGACCTTGATCGCCGAGATCTCGATCCGGGCGCCCTTGTTGCCGACCGTGTCCATCAGCCAGGCGGTCTTCAGCGTCAGCAGGCGGATCTGCTCGATCTTGACCCGTGCCTCGGCGATCCAGTCCTGGATCACGCCCTTCTTGGCCAGCGGCTCGCCGAACGCCTCGCGCTGGAGCACCCGGTTGCACATCAGGTCGAACGCCCGCTCGGCCATGCCGACCAGCCGCATGCAGTGGTGGATCCGGCCGGGACCGAGCCGCTCCTGCGCGAGCCGGAAGCCGGACCCCTCCTCCCCGATCAGGTTCTCCTCGGGCACCCGTACGTCGTTGAAGTGGACCTCGGGGTGGCCGCCGTGCCCGTCGTAGTGGCCGAACACCGGCAGCTCACGGACGATCTCGACGCCGGGCGTGTCCATCGGTACGAGGATGAAGCTCTGCTGGTGGTACGTGTCGGCGTCGGGATCGGTCTTGCCCATGAAGATCCCGATCTTGCACCGGGGGCTGGCGGCACCCGAGGACCACCACTTCTTGCCGTTGATCACGTACTCGTCGCCGTCCCGCAGGATCGTGGACTGGATGTTGCGGGCGTCCGACGAGGCCACGTCGGGCTCGGTCATGAAGAACGACGAGCGGATCTCGCCCTCCAGCAGCGGGACGAGCCACTCCTGCTGCTGCTCCTCGGTGCCGAACTCCGCGAGGATCTCCATGTTGCCGGTGTCCGGGGCGGCGCAGTTCAGCGCCTCGGGGGCGATCAGCGGCGAGCGCCCCGTGATCTCGGCCAACGGCGCGTACTCCAGCACCGACAGCCCGGCGCCCCACTCCTCGTTCGGCAGGAACAGGTTCCACAGGCCGCGGCTGCGGGCCTCGGCCTTCAGCTCCTCCATGATCTGCGGGTGGTGGTGGCGGTTCCCCGACTCCTCGATCTGCTGACGGTAGGTGTCCTCGTTCGGGTAGACGTGGGTGTCCATGAAATCGAGGAGGTTCTCGCGCAGCTCCTCGACCTTCGGACCGAACTCGAAATCCACGGGGTGCTCCTCTTCGGCTGGGGGCTCACGCTAGTTGGTGATCCTCCGACGCGTCGCCGGCGATCGCGG
>CAZHZQ010000357.1:0-2461 GCA_964537235.1 uncultured Actinomycetota bacterium
CCCTGTGGATACGTGCCAGACCGTGTTGCATCGCCACTGCTAGCGTCCGAGGGGAGCCGACGGAACGGAGCGACCGTGGTCGCCGACGACTACCCCCCCGTGCTCGACGCCGCGATGGTGGCCGACCTCCTCCAGATGAACATCGACACGGTGCGTCGCCTGTCGCGTGAGGGGGTGCTGCCCGCTCACCGGCTCCCCGGCGGCCGGTCGTTCAAGTACCTCAAGGACGAGGTGATCGACTGGCTGCGCGCGCAGCCCGCGAACAACCCGGCCGAGGACACGGAGGCCGACGCCGACGCGAGCGCCTGACGGTCCGGCTGTGCGGACATCGCGCGCCGGGGTCCGTTCCGTGCGCTTCGTGACCGCGGACCGTGACCGAACGGCCACCTGTCCGTTGGGCCTGACGGTGTGGGGGTACGCACCGAGCCGTGCTGGGGGCCGAGCATGTCCGTGAGCGAGTCCGTCCGTGTCGAGGACGATCACGGGGCGCCGTCCGCACCGGAACCGCGGGGGCGGAGCTGGACCAGTCGGGTGAGTCTCGGCCACGGGCTGATGATCGCGGCCGGGCTGCTCGCCGCGCTGCTGAACTTCGTCGTGCTGCGTGGCGGGGACGACACCACGTGGGTCGTGACCGCGGCCCGGGACATCCAGCAGGGCGAGATCCTGACCGGCGAGGTCCTGACCACGGTGCGGCTCGACGTCGGGACGTCGACGCTCGGCGGGATCGTCCCCGGCGACCGGATCAGCGAGCTCGAGGGCGCCACCGCCGCCGCTCGCGTCGACGCCGGCGAGCCGATCCTGCGGTCGGCCGTCGCGCCGGCCGGTGCGACCGACGGTCTGCGTGCGATGAGCGTGCCGGTCGACCCCGCCCACGCCGTCGGGGGGCGCTTGCGGGTCGGTGACCGGGTGGACGTGATCGAGGTGCGCGACGACGGGGCGAGGTACATCGCGACCGACGTCGAGGTGATCGGGGTGGCCGATCTCTCTTCGGGCGGGGCGCTCGGCGGCCTCAGCTCCTACAGCGTCACGCTCGCCGTCGACGACCGCACCGCCCTGCGCCTGGCCGCCGGCATCCGCGGCGACCGCCTGGAGATCGTGCGCTCCACCGGGGCGGCGCCCCCTGCGGACCTGGGACACGTGGACGATCCGGAGGAGACGGGTCCGGAGGCGACTGCCGACGGGGGAGCGTGATCGTGGGGGTCCCGGACATCGCCATCGTCGTCTCGCCCCGGGGCTGGGCCGAGCGGCTGCACCGGTTCATCGCCGATCACGGGGGCGCCCGCGTCCGCGCCCGCGTGCTGGACGCCCGTGAGGCCGTCGACCACCCGTACGCGGTGCTGGTCGTCGAGGACCTCACCTCCTTCCTGACCCCACGCCTGATCGACGAGGTGCACCACCGCGGACGGCGCGTGCTCGGCGTCTTCGAACCCGCGGAGCCCTGGGGCCGGCAGCGGCTCGAGGAGCTCGGGGTGGACGAGACGCTGCGCGCCGACACCCCGCCCGAGGAGTTCCTGCGGACGATCGAGAGCCTGGCGGCGGGGATCGACCTCGACCGGGAGATCGCGGCGCTCGTGGACGACCCGGCTCCGGCAGAACCGGGGGGTGACAGCTCCCAGCGTCGGGGTCTCGTCACCGCCGTCGGAGGTCCGTCCGGGGGGCCGGGTGTCAGCGAGATCGCGATCGGGTTGGCCACCTGCCTGGACGACGGGACGAGCGCCGCGGTGCTCGTCGACGGGGACGCTGCCGCCCCCTGCTTGGCCCAGCGCCTGGGGCTCGGGTTGCACCCCAACGTGCGGACGGCGATCGACGCGGTCGAGCACCGGACGGGCACCCTCGGTGGCGCGCTGCAGCCCCTGCCACGGGGCCCGGCCGTGCTGGCGGGGCTCGCCGACCGTCGCGAGATCCACCACGTCCGGCCGACCGAGCTGCTCGCGGTCGTCGACGAGCTCGCGGCACGTCACCGGCACGTGGTCGTCGACGTGGGCTGCAGGCTCGACGATCGCGGGACGTCCGGCGGCGAGGCCGGTCCGGGCCTGGCCTCCTCGCTGATCGCGAACGCCGACCGGATCGTCGGGGTGGGCGCCCCGACCCCGGTCGGTGTCGCCCGGCTGCTGGCGTGGACCGCCGACGTCCGGGGGCTGGCGTCGCTCACGCCGCTGCACCTCGTCGTGAACCGCGCTCCAGGCGGTCGTTTCAAGCGGGGCGAGCTGGCCGAGGAGGTCCAGCGGACCGTCGGCGTGGCGAGCCTGACGCTCGTGCCCGCGGACCGGCGGGTCGAGCAGGCGGCCTGGGACGGGACCACCGTCGGATCGGGACCGTTCCTGCGGGCGGTCGCCGACCTGGCGGGCGAGCTCGCGCGCGTGGCCTCGGGAGCGACCTCGGGGGCGGCCGAGGAGGTCGGGGCGTGACCACGGCCAACGCGTACGACGAGATCCGGGGCGACGTCCTGACCCGGATCGAG
>CAZHZQ010000358.1:0-2447 GCA_964537235.1 uncultured Actinomycetota bacterium
TCGGGGCGCGGGGCGTTGCGGGACTGTTCGTCCAGCCGGTGGCAGTACTCCGAGCAGTACACGCGACCGCCCTTCCCGAGCGTGAAGGTCAGCCAGGCGGGGATGTTCTGCCCACAACGGGCGCAGGAACCGTCCACGGGGATCTCGATCGTCGCGTACAGATGTTCGAACGGGTTCACGTGCAGGCGGGTCGGACGTGCAGGCGCGGCCGAGAACGGTACGGAGCCCGTTGCGCGGCCACCCCGGACGTTCGGCCACGGCTCTGTCGCGGCCGTGACATCGGCTGAAGAACCCGTGAACACGTCCTGGAAGCGGCCTCGTCCCGTCCATGTCCGGGGCTCCCACCGCGCGTGGAAGTGACTAGGTTCGAGGAGAGCCGGACGACGGACGGGAGCGGGCATGGCCGGAGGCGGGACCGGAGACGGCACCGGCGACGGGGCCGGAGACGACGGCCTCTACTACTGGGACTACCTCGGACTGGACGAGGTGCTGACCAGCCAGGTCCTGGAATCGGCCAAGGTCGGTCAGCCCGCGCACGACGAGATGCTGTTCATCATCACCCATCAGGCCTTCGAACTGTGGTTCAAGCAGATCATCTGGGAGCTGGACGCGGTGCGCCGGACGATGGCGCAGGACGTGGTCCCCGACCGCGAGATGAGCCAGGTGGTCGTACGCCTGAACCGCGTCACCGAGATCCAGCCCCTGCTGCTGCAGCAGCTCGAGGTGCTGGAGACGATGACCCCGCTGGACTTCCTCGAGTTCCGTGACCTGCTGGTGCCCGCCTCCGGGTTCCAGTCGGTGCAGTTCCGTCTGATCGAGAACAAGCTCGGGATCGACCCGGACCACCGGCTGCGCATCGGCGGCTCGGCGTACACCGCGGTGCTGAGCGACGAGCACACGCGCCTGCTGGAGGCCAGCGAAGAGGAACCCAGCCTGCTCGCGCACGTCGAGAGGTGGCTCGAACGCACCCCGTTCCTCCACTTCGGCGAGTTCGACTTCTGGGAGGCCTACCGCGACGCCGTCGGCGACGTGCTCGACCGGGAGCGGGAGGTCATCGAGACCAACCCCAACCTGGAGGACGAGGTACGCGAGCAGCAGCTGGCCAACCACCAGCAGACCCGCGAGACCTACGAGACGCTGTTCGATCCCGACCGGTGGACCGAGCTCGTCGAGCGGGGCGAACGGCGGTTCAACCACGAGGCCTTCCTCGCCGCGCTGCTGATCAGCCTCTACCGGGACGAACCGGTGTTCCACATGCCGTTCCGGTTGCTCAACGCGTTGGTGGACATCGACGAGGGCTTCACGGCTTGGCGCCAGCGGCACGCGCTGATGGTCCACCGCATGATCGGTGGGAAGATCGGCACCGGCGGCACGACTGGGCACCGGTACCTGCGGGCCACCACCGAGAAGCACCGCATCTTCCTCGACCTGTTCGACCTCTCGACGTTCCTGATCCCGCGATCCGCGCTGCCGGACCTGCCCGACGAGGTCGAATCCCAGATGCAGTTCCGCTACGCGAGCAACGGATGACGAGCAACGGATGAACGGGGAACAGTGAAGCGGCCCTTCTCGCGGTTCCTGGGGGCGGACCCGGACCGTCTGCACGTCGCGGCGCACAGCCACCACCCGTGGCCCGACGTGTCGTTCGTCGGTCAGCGGCGCGCCTGGCAGGACGCCGCCGAGCTGCAGGACGACAAGTGGGACCGGGTATTCGGGGAGATCATGCCGGCAGCTCGTGAACACATCGCACGCCTCCTGTCGCTGCCCGACCCGGACACGATCGCGTTCGCCCCGAACACCCACGAGCTGGTGGTGCGCCTGCTGTCATGCCTCCCGACGCCCACGCGGATCCTCACGACCGACGCGGAGTTCCACTCGTTCACCCGCCAGTCCCGCCGCCTGGAGGAGGAGGGGCTCGCGGAGGTCGAACGGGTGCCGATCGAACCCGTCGAGACGTTCACCGACCGGTTCGTCGAGGTGGCGGGGCGCGGCGGGCACCATCTGGTGTTCCTGAGTCACGTGTTCTTCGACTCGGGGTTCGCCGTGCCCGATCTCGAGGAGGTCGTCGCGGCCGCTCCCGACGACGGGACGTTCCTCGTCATCGACGGCTACCACGGGTTCATGGCGCTGCCGACCGACCTGTCCGCGATCGCCGACCGCGCGTTCTACCTGGCGGGCGGCTACAAGTACGCGATGGCCGGCGAGGGTGCGGTGTTCATGCACTGCCCGTCCGGGTACGGCCCACGGCCCGTGAACACCGGTTGGTACGCCGGGTTCGGTCAGCTCGAACGGGGCGTCGGCGACCAGGTCGCGTACGCCGAGGGCGGGTCGAGGTTCCTCGGGTCGACCTTCGATCCGTCGGGCCTCTACCGGTTCAACGCCGTGCAGGACTGGCTGGAGGACGAGGGCGTCTCCGTCGAGATGATCCACCGGCACGTCGCCGTGCT
>CAZHZQ010000359.1:0-2436 GCA_964537235.1 uncultured Actinomycetota bacterium
TTATGAGTCCGCTGCTCTAACCGATTGAGCTACGGGCCCGCGACGACCTCAACGCTACCTCGGGAGCCCACGCCGGTCAGCCCTGGTCCGTCGGCTCGAACAGCCCGATGGTGTTGCCCTCGGGGTCCCGGAGGTAGGCCGAGTACCCGATCCCGGGGATCTCCTGTTTCTCCGTCAGGACCTCGGCCCCCGCCTCCCGCGCGGCACCGATCGCATCGTCCACCGACGACACCCCGACCACCACGACGGGTGCCGTGTGAACCTCGCCCCGCCCGATCAGCGCCCCGTCGATACCCCGTTCGTCCTCGGACCCCGCGGTGACGAGCCAGTACGGCTGACCCTCCCATCCCTGGATCTCCCACCCGAACACCTCGGCGTAGAAGGTCCTCGCCCGTTCCGCATCATCGACGGGGATCTCGAAGTGCACGACCTTGGCCACGGCGCATCCTGTCTCGTGGGGACGCGTGGAGCCTACGCCTCACCGCCCCGACCGGTTCACACAATCGCCGTGACCGCCACGTAGGCCGCGAAACCCGCCACGACCGTCCACGGGATGCTGCGCGTCCGCCACGCGACCACGCCGGCCACGACGCCGGCGAGCATGCGCACCGAGAGCAGATCCACCCGATCTTCAGGTACGACGAGTGCGGGGAGGACGATCGCCGCCAACACGGCCGGCGCGACGTAGCGGGAGGCCCGGAGGACCACCGCCGGTACCTCCAACCGCCCGAACAGGACGATCAACGACGAGCGGAAGACGTAGGTCCCCGCCCCGATCGCCGCGAACACCGCGAGCTCATACATGCTCGCGCTCCACCGGGCCGTCCCCGCGTTCCGCGACCATCCCGGCGACCGTGCCCGCCAGCGCGCCGACCATTAGCCCCAGGTGCAACGGGACCTCGCGCGCGAGCACGGCCACGACCCCACCGACGACCGCCGCTGTCGCCGTCGCCCGGTCCACGATCGCCGGGACGACCAGCGCGAGGAACGTGAACGGCACGGCCAGGTCCAGCGGCCAGGACTCGGGGAGCACCGCCCCGAGCAGGATCCCGGCGCCGGTCAGCACCTGCCAACCGACCCACAGGGTCACCCCGAGGCTCAGGTAGTAGGTCCGCCGGTCACCGGGTTCAGTGATCTCCTCGAAGCGGATCGCCGCGAACGTGTACACCGGGTCGGCGAGGAGGTACGGAGCGGTGAGCTGCCAGGCCCTCGACTCGTCGCGGAAGTGCGGCGCGAGCGCCCCGCTGTACATGACGTGACGCAGGTTGATGACCAGCGCGGTCGCGATCACCACGGGAGCGATCGCCCGGGCGGCGAGGAGGTCGACGGCCGCGAGCTGCGACGCCCCGGCGAAGATCAACGCCGAGGACAGCCACCCCGCGAGGTTGGGCACGTCGGTCGCCGCGATCGTCGCCCCGAGGATGAGACCGAACGGGACGTACGAGGCGATCAGCGGCAGGGCGTCACCGATACCGCGCCGCGCAACCGGGCGGCGGGACAACGAGAGCCGCGCGTAGACGTCGTCCCACCTCGACGGTTCCGACGACACAGGGCACCTCCCGACGACCGGCGGCGAGACTACGCAGCGGTCATCGCCCTGCACGACCACGGTCACGGCTGCCAGTATGTCTGGGGACCGACCGGAGGATGCCGTGGCCGACAACACCTACGAGGCCGACGCGATCGTCGTCGGGGCCGGGCTCGCGGGCCTCGTCACGGCGACGGACCTCGCCGACGAGGGGCGCAAGGTGCTGATCGTCGACCAGGAGCCGGCGTCCTCGCTGGGAGGGCAGGCGCACTGGTCGTTCGGCGGTCTGTTCCTCGTCGACACCCCGGAGCAGCGGAGGCTCGGCATCCGGGACACCGCGGAGACCGCCCGGGCCGACTGGTTCGCCTCCGCGGAGTTCAGCGACGGACCGCAGGACGAGTGGTCGCAGCGTTGGGCCGAGGCCTACATCGACGCCGCCACCAACGACCTCTACCCGTGGCTGCGCGACCAGGGGATCCGGTTCTTCCCCGTCGTCCAGTGGGCCGAGCGAGGCGGGTACCACGCGGACGGACCGGGCAACTCGGTCCCCCGGTTCCACATCGTCTGGGGAACGGGCCCCGGGCTGCTCGAACCGTTCGTCAGACGCGTCCGCGCGGCCGAGGACCGCGGGCTCGTCGAGTTCGCGTTCCGTCACCGGGTCACGGCGCTGACCTCGACCGACGGGACGGTCGACGGCGTGACGGGCGAGGACCTGTCCGACGGCAGCGGGTTCGTGGCGAACGCCGAGGCCGTGCTCGTCTCCACCGGGGGCATCGGAGGCAACCACGACCTCGTCCGGCGCTTCTGGCCCACGGACGACTACGGCGAGCCCCCCGACGACATGCTGCAGGGCGTCCCCGACCACGTGGACGGCAGCGGACTGCTGCTGGCCCAGGACGCGGGGGCCA
>CAZHZQ010000360.1:0-2432 GCA_964537235.1 uncultured Actinomycetota bacterium
AGAGCAGAGGAGCTCCCATGTCCACGACCCGCACCTACGACGTTCCAGACATCTCCTGCGGCCACTGCAAGGCGACGATCGAGTCGACCCTGGCTGACCGCGACGACGTCGAATCGGTCGACGTCGACATCGACTCGAGGCAGGTCCGCGTCGTCGGCGGTGCCTCCGAGGACGACGTCCGCTCCAGCCTGGACGAAGCCGGTTACCCCGTCGCCGGGGTCGCCTGAACCCGTGATGTCTACACGATGAGCGCCGCCGACACCCCTGCCGACCAGGACCTGATCACCCTCGACTTCGACGTCGAGGGCATGACGTGCGGGTCGTGCGCCGCACGGGTGCAGAAGACCCTGGGCGGACAGGAGGGCGTCGACAACGCCGAGGTCAACTTCGCCACGGGCCGGGCCCGGGTGTGGGTACGCCCCGATGCCGCCTCGACCGACGAGCTGGAGCGGGCCGTCGAGAAGACCGGCTACCACCTGCACCCGGCCACCGAACAGGACCGCGACGTCGCGGATGCCGAGGACCCCGAGGAGGCCGCCAAGCGTCGCTGGTTCCGACGGGTCGCGATCGGCTGGCCGCTGGCGCTCGTGGTCATGTGGCTCGCCATGTTCTCGGGCGACCTCATGATGGAGCCGTGGGCGCGCTGGACGATGTTCGCGCTGACCACGGTCGTCCAGTTCGGCATCGGTTGGCCGTTCCTGCGGGAAGCGGGCGTCCGCGCGCGACGCCTCACGGCGAACATGGACACCCTCATCGCGATGGGCACGCTCGCGGCGTACCTCTACTCGACCGTTGCCCTGGTGACCGGAAGTGGCGACCTCTACTTCGAGTCGGCTGCGCTGATCATCGCGTTCCTCGTGCTCGGCCGGTACTTCGAGGCCCGCGCCAAGAGCCGCGCCGGAGAGGCGATCCGCGCCCTGCTGGAGCTCGGCGCCGAGGAGGCCCGCGTCATCCGCGACGGCGAGGAGGTGACCGTCCCGATCGAGCAGGTCGCGGTCGGTGACCTGCTGCGTGTGCGACCGGGCGAGAAGATCCCCACGGACGGTGTGGTGGTCGACGGCGCCTCGGCGGTGGACGAGTCGATGCTGACCGGGGAGTCCGTCCCCGTCGAGAAGACCGAGGGTGCGGAGGTCGCCGGCGCGACCGTCAACACCAGCGGTGTGCTGACCGTCCAGGCCACGGCGGTGGGGGCCGACACCGCGCTCGCGCAGATCGTCCGACAGGTCGAGGAGGCCCAGGCGGGCAAGGCCGATGTCGAGCGGATGGCCGACCGGGTCTCGGCCGTCTTCGTCCCAACCGTGATCGGGATCGCCGTGCTGACGTTCCTCGGCTGGTGGGTCGTCGGTGGCGACCCGTTGAAGGGCCTGGTCGCGGGGGTGGCCGTGCTGATCATCGCCTGCCCGTGCGCGCTGGGCCTGGCCACCCCGACGGCGATCATGGTCGGGACCGGCCGGGGCGCTGACCTCGGGATCCTGATCCGCGGGGTCGAGTCCTTGGAGCGTGTGCGCACGATCACCACCGTCGTGTTCGACAAGACCGGGACGCTGACCCGGGGCGAGATGGCGCTGACCGACGTGGTCGTCGGCGACGGGAACTCGGATGAGGAACTGCTCGCGTACGCCGGCGCCGTCGAGGATGCCAGCGAGCACCCGATCGGTCGCGCGATCGTCGACGCGGCGCGTGAGCGCGAGCTCGAGCTGCCTGCCGTCGACCGGTTCGAGGCCGTCGCCGGCCACGGGGTGCGCGGCGACGTCGACGGCGCGACCGTCTGGGTCGGGAGCCGCAAGCTCGCCGCCGAAGCCGGGCTGGTCGTCCCCGAGGTGCTCGAGGACGAGGCCACCCGCTTGGAGAACGACGCGAAGACCGCGGTGCTGGCCGGTTGGAACGGCGAGGTCCGGGGCGTGCTGGCCGTCGCGGACACCCTGAAGCCAGACGCGCCGCAGGTCGTCGAGCGGCTGCACCGCCTGGGGTTGAGGGTCACCATGATCACCGGAGACAACGCCCGCACCGCCCAGGCCATCGCCGACCGGGTGGGGATCGACCGGGTGCTGGCCGAGGTGCTGCCCGCCGACAAGCGCAGCGAGATCGAGCGGCTGCAGTCCGAGGGCGAGATCGTCGCCATGGTCGGCGACGGCGTCAACGACGCACCGGCCCTGGTGCAGGCCGACCTCGGGATGGCCATCGGCACCGGCACCGACGTCGCCATCGAGTCGAGCGACCTCACGCTGATGCGTGATGAGCTGGACGGTGTGGTCACCGCGATCGACCTGTCCCGCCGCACCTACCGCACGATCCTGCAGAACCTCGGTTGGGCGTTCGGGTACAACACGCTGGCGATCCCGCTGGCCGCCGCCGGGCTCCTGAGTCCAGTGATCGCCGGGGCGGCCATGGCGTTCTCGTCGGTCAGCGTGGTGATGAACTCCCTGCGCCTG
>CAZHZQ010000361.1:0-2421 GCA_964537235.1 uncultured Actinomycetota bacterium
GACTGCGGCGAGACGGACATCCGGGTCCTCGAGTTCGACCACATCAGGGGCGAGAAGGAGTACGGGATCGCCGGCACGCTCAGGCAGGGATATTCCTGGGACACGATCCTCCAGGAGATCGCGAAGTGCGAGGTCCGCTGCGCGAACTGCCATGCCCGAAGGACGGCAGAGGCGGGCAACTACTACACGACCCGCCCGGCCGAGATCCTCGCTGCCTACCGCACGATGAGTCAGCAGTTGGAGTTGGAGATCTAGCGCCCCCGGGAGGACTTGAACCTCCGACTTGCGATTTAGAAGACCGCTGCTCTGTCCAGACTGAGCTACGGGGGCTAGGTCCCCGAGGCTACCCCGAGGGTGACTCCGGCAGCCGACAGCGCCCCGGCTACGGTGCCGCCGATGATCTCCCTCGAGGACGTCCGCGCCGCCGCCCGGCGGATCGACGGCGTCGTGCACCGGACCCCGACGCTCACCTCGCGGTCGCTGGACGAGACGACCGGCCTCACCATCTTCTGCAAGGCCGAGAACCTCCAGCGGGCCGGTTCGTTCAAGCTGCGGGGCGCCTACAACCGCATCTCGTCACTGTCTCCGGAGGTCCGCGACCGCGGGGTGGTCGCGTACTCGTCGGGGAACCACGCCCAGGCGGTCGCACTCGCCGCGCGAGAGATCGGGATCCCCGCCCTGATCGTGATGCCCGAGGACGCACCATCCGTGAAACGTGAGGCGACGGCCGGGTACGGCGCCGAGATCGTGACCTACGACCGCGCGACGGGAGACCGGGAAACCATCGCTGCGGAGCTCGCGGAGGAGCGCGGGCGGACCGTGATCCCCCCGTACGAGGACCCCGTCGTGATGGCCGGTCAAGGCACCGCCGCCATGGAGCTGATCGAGGACGCGGGACGGATCGACGTCCTGCTGGTCCCGGTCGGAGGCGGTGGTCTGATCGCCGGATGCGCCACCGCCGCCACGGCGATGTTGCCCGACGTGCAGGTGATCGGGGTCGAGCCCGAGACGGCCGACGACACGCGACGTTCGTTGGCGGCGGGGCGACGTGTCCGCATCGATCCGCCGCAGACGATCGCCGACGGTCTCCAGGCCGTGGTCCCGGGAGAGCTCGCGTTCGACGTCAATCGACGACTCCTCGACGGCGTGGTGACCGTGTCGGACGACGACATGGTCGCAGCGATCGCGTTCGCCGTGGACCGGATGAAGGTGGTGCTGGAACCGAGCGGAGCCGTGGCGCTCGCCGCCGTCCTGAACGCTCGCGCTCAGGTGCCCAGCGGATCGCGCGTCGGGATCATCCTGTCCGGCGGCAACGTGGGTTCCGCGCGACTGGCCCAGCTCCTCGTCGCTCGCCCCTCCGACGGGCGATGATGTCCGAAATATGCGTTGTGCGAAGAGGGTTCCCCCTAGGCTGATGGAGCAAGGAAGCCTAAGGGGGCAGGCCCCGGGAGATTGGGGACGACGTGCGGGTACTGGTGGTCGAGGACGACGAACGCGTCGCCCGGCTGATCGAGCGCGCGCTCGCAGGCGAAGGACACGCCGTGGACATCGCCACCTCCGGCGAGGAGGCGATCTGGTTCGCCTCCGAGCGACCCTTCGACGTGATCGTCCTCGACGTCGTGATCCCCTCGCCCGACGGGATCGAGGTGACCCGCCGTCTCCGTCATGCGGAGGACTGGACCCCGATCCTGCTGCTCACCGGGAAGACCGACGTGGAGGACCGGGTCCGCGGACTCGACGCCGGTGCCGACGACTACCTCCCCAAGCCGTTCTCGGTCGCCGAACTGACCGCGCGTATTCGGGCACTCAACCGACGGAAGCCACGGGAACGGCCTCCGGAACTCCTGGTCGGTGACCTCCGGCTCGACCCCGCGACCCGGGAAGTCGAACGCGACAGCCAGGAGATCGACCTCACCCCCAAGGAGTTCGTGCTCCTGGAGTTCCTCATGCGTCACCCCGGTGAATCGCTGACGAGAGAGCGCATCCTCGAGGGGTGCTGGGACTTCGCCCAGGAGGGTGGTTCCAACGTCGTCGACGTGTACATCCGCTACCTCCGCGAGAAGATCGACCGCCCCTTCGACCGCGAGTCGATCCAGACCGTCCGGGGTGTCGGCTACCGCCTGGATCCGGAGGCCTGACCGGCCGAGCTTTGCCGCCCGTCCGAGCGCTGCGTACCATGCGCGTCCGCACGCCCGTTCCGCGGGCGACCATCACGTGGTGGATGTAGCTCAGTCCGGTTAGAGCGCCTGGTTGTGGTCCAGGAGGCCGGGGGTTCAAGTCCCCTCATCCACCCCACCGGCCGTCGACGTTCCACCTCCGGTACTGTTCGACGGTCACGCCCCGCTAGCTCAATCTGGCAGAGCATCCGGCTCTTAACCGGCAGGTTCGAGGTTCAAGTCCTCGGCGGGGCACCAGCGGACC
>CAZHZQ010000362.1:0-2419 GCA_964537235.1 uncultured Actinomycetota bacterium
GACGCCGAGGAGGGCGGCGCTGGTGGCGTACCAGGTGGTGGCGACGCCCCGGTGCTTCGTCCAGGCGGCGAAGGCCCAGGGCAGCGGGGCGATGGCCAGCGCGAAGCGGTAGGTCGACATCAGCGGTCGGCCGGGGAACGGGTAGACCAGCCACACCAGCACGTGCGCTGCGGCGTACGCCCCGTACGGCAGCGGCGTGCGCCAGAGGAGCCAGACGACGGCCGCCACGACCGGGAGGAACACCAGCAGGTCCAGGCTGTGGTAGCCGCTGGGGTACAGACCCGGGGTGTCCGTCCCGAACCGGAACGCATCTCCGAGCGCGGCGGTCGGCCACGTCCACTCCCGCTCCCACCCCACCTGCGCCGACACCGGCCCCATGGCCGTCCCGAACCACAACCACGAGAACAGCAGGTACAGGCCACCCCCGGCGGGAGCGCCGAACAGGGCGGCCGCCCACGCGCCGACGCCGGCACCGGCGCCGTCGCGGTGCTGCCGCCAGGCCTCCAAAGCCAGCGGGACGACGAGCAGCACGCCGACGTTCCGGGTCAGCCCGGCGTAGGCCGCGAACGCCGCCGCGAGCCCCCAACGCTGGCGGTGCGCCCAGACCAACGCCCAGACCGACACGGCCAGGAACAGCGATTCGGTGTACGGCGCCACCAGGAAGAAGGCCGAGGGGAACACCGCGGTCACGTACACGGCGCGGCGGGCCAGCTGCTCGTCGCCGGTCTCCTCGGTGATCAGGCGGTGGATACCCGCGAGTGCGGCGATCGTCGCCCCGAGCGCGACGAGGCCGCCGGCGAGGTACCAGCGCCCCAGCAGCAGCCGGCCGAGGACCCCCACGAGCAACGGGAACCCCGGGAAGAACGCCGCCGCACCGGGGACCCGCCCGCCGACGGTCTCCGGCGGGTAGCCCTGCTCGGCGATCGCCAGGTACCACAGCGCGTCGAACCGTTCGAGGCCGGCGCCCAGCAGCCCCTCAGCCTGCACGCGCGATCCCTCGGCCGCCCATCCGGTGAACTCGGTGCCCGGCACCGCTTGCACGTCGACCGGATCGAGGTCGACGAGCAGACCGCCGAACGCGAAGGACGCGATTGCCACCAGCAGGCGGAGGACGACCGCCGCGACGACGGCGCGCCGCCAGGCCACGGGTACCGCCGCGGTCGCTGAACGGGCCCGCTCGAGGACGGTGGCCGCGCCCGTCGCACCCCCCTGAGCAGGCGGCGCCCCTCGGTCGTCCACATCGGCGCGCATGAGCGGAGGGTAGCCTTCGCCGACGTGACCACGCTCCGTCGCGACCGCGCCACGTCCACGAGGCCGTCGCGTCTCCCCGCCACCGCCGCCACCCTCGCGGTGGTGCTGACCGCGACGTTGGCGTTCGCGTTCGTCCAGAAGCTCGAGTGCCGCTGGCAGGAGAGCGGCCGCTGGTGGGCGACCGCCTGGTGCTACTCCGACGTCGTGGACCTGTGGGACGAGCGCGGGTTCGACGTGGATGCCGTGCCGTACGGTCCGCTGCCGGTCGTCGATGAGGGGGTCGCGGGGGGCCAGACGCCCCGCCTCTACGACCCCTACACGTTCGAGTACCCACCGGTCCTGGGGTTCGGCGCGTGGGCGGCGGCCTTGGCCACGGACACGGAGCGCGGGTTCTACGTGGTCAACGCGGCGGCGCTCGCGATCGCGGCGGTCCTGACCGTGTGGCTGCTCGACCGCGCACTGCAGGAGCGTGCCCCGGATGCCGAGTCCTGGAGGACCTCACGCGTCCGGCTGTACGGCTTCGTGGCATCCCCGACGCTGCTCACGCTGGCCTTCCAGAACTGGGACCTGTGGTCGACGGCCCCGGCCGCTGCCGGGCTGCTGATGGCCGTGCGCCGACGGCCGGTGGCCGCCGCGGCCTGGTTCGGTCTGGCCGCCGGGGTGAAGTGGTGGCCGGCGTTGCTGGTCGTCCCCCTCCTGGCGGGACCGTGGGCGAGCGAGGACCGGGGATGGCTGGCCAGGTTGGCTCCGGCCGGGGCGTTCGCGGCGGTGTGGAGCCTGGTCCAGCTGCCGGCGATGGCGATCTCCGTCGACCGTTGGTGGGCGTCGATCGTCTTCCACCTCGAACGCGCCCCCAACCGGGCGTCCCTGGTGGGGGTGATCGGGAACGTCGGTCGGGCCCTCTCGGACTCCACGTTCTGGTTCGGGTCGTACTCGACGGTCACGACCGTGACGACCTTCGTGCTGCTGGCGGCAGCGGTGATCGTCGTCCTGCGGCGCCTGCACACCCGACGGCTGGACCCCGCGGTCGCCGCGTTCGTGCTGGTCGCCGTGTTCCTGGTGGTGAGCAAGGTGATGTCCGTGCAGTTCGTCATCTGGCTGCTGCCGGTGGCGGTCGTCGCCGGCATCCGGTGGTGGCCGGTCCTGGTCGTGGACGCGCTCAACGCCG
>CAZHZQ010000363.1:0-2417 GCA_964537235.1 uncultured Actinomycetota bacterium
GGATCCAGCAGGTGGAGGTCAACCGCACCGTCGTCGACCGCTTCCTCGGCACCGCGGAGCTGCGCATCGAGACGGCCGGCGACGCCAGCGAGAGCGAGCTGGTCCTGCGGGTCGTGGTCGAGGAGGAGGCCGAGCGGTTGCGCCGGGAGCTGCGCACACGGCGCGACGAGGAGCGACCCGCGGAGGAGGACGCCGGCGAGCCCGCCGCCGCCGTGCTGGTCGAGGTGCCGATGCGCCACGTCCTGATCGCCGCGATCACCGGGACACGCCTGCTGATCGTTCCGGCCGTGCTGATCGGTCTGTTCAGCGTCCTCGACGACCTGCAGCTGCTGCGGCCCGACCCGGGCGACGTCGAGTCGTTCGCGACCACGGTGGGGATCATCGGTGCCTTCCTCCTGGCGTTCGTCCTGGCCGTCGTCGGCATCGCCGGAGCCGCGGTCACCGGGGTGCTGCGGGACGGCGGCTTCCGGCTCGCCGCCCGGGGCGGGGACCTGCACGTGCGTCGGGGGCTCGTCTCGACCCGGGAGGCCGTGGTGCCGCGGTCGCGGCTGCAGCGGGTGACGGTGAAGCGCAACTGGATCCGTCGGGCGTTGGGCTACGGGACGGTCACGCTGCACTCGGCCGGCGGACGTGGCCAGCGGCAGAGTGCCGGCGAGCAACGCAGCCTCACGATCCCCCTGTTGCCCGAGTCGTCGATCAACCCGATCGTCAGGGAGTTGCTGCAGCGCGGCGTGCTCCCGCCTCTGCTGGCGCATCCGCTCCGTGGCAGGTGGCGGGCGATGTTCCGATGGTTGCGCCGTTCCGCGCTGCCGCTCGGGGCGGTCGTGTGGCTGACGGCGGCGTTGCTGTCGCCCGCCCATGCGGTCGCGGTGCTGGCCGTGGGGCTGCTCGCCCCGGTACCGCTGGGGCTCCTCGAGCATCGCAACCTGGGCAACGGCGAGAACGCGGGGGTCGTGGCCGCTCGCCACGGGGCGCTCAACACCGCCACCGTCTTCGCCCCACGCCGCAAGGTGCAGGGGGTCACGGTGTCGGCGTCGTGGTTCCAGCGCCGTCGCGACCTGGCGACCCTCGACGTGCACGTCGCCGGGCCCGGGGGAGGCGTCGAGGTGCTGGACCTCGACGCCGGGAGAGCCGACGAGCTCGGCGAGATCCTGATCGCGCCCTGGGTCAGGACGGCCGAGCCGCGATGACGGGACGCTCCAGCACGGCGACGATCTGGTCGAGTTCGTCGACGCCGATCGAGTGCTCGAGATCAGTCACCGTTGCGTCCCCCACGCGGAACGACAGCATGCCGGCCGCGACGGCCTCCTCGGCAGCGGTGATCAACCGGTCGGCGTCGAGCGGACGCGGCTCCTCCATCCGGTAGCCGTCGGTGTGCCGGACGGAGTCCGCCGGCTGCACGAGACCGCTGAACGTCGGCCCCGGGTCGTCGTTGTACGCGGCGACCTCGGCGCGGATCCGCGCGCGCAGGAGCTCCGCGAGGGTGATCTGCGCGGGGAGGTCGTCGATGCGCGCCCCGCTCAACGTGTGCCCGCTGCGGCTGACGTCGCGCATCCGGAGCTCACCCACGGAGCCTCCGTCGCTCGGGGATCCCATCCTAGGTCGGTGCTGGGACTCCGGAGCGGCTCGCCGGACCGGCGTACCCTGACGGACGTGTCCACCTCGACGGTCCCCGCCACCGCCCTCGACGCGCTGACCGAGCTCGTCGTCGCGGGGGACGTGCTCGTGCTCACCGGTGCGGGCATCTCGACCGACTCCGGGATCCCGGACTACCGCGGTCCGACCGGCGAGTTGCGCAGCTCCCTGCCGATGACGTTCCAGCGCTTCGTGGAGTCGGAGGAGGAACGCCGGCGGTACTGGGCGCGCAGCCACGTCGGCTACCCCCGGGTCGCGCGTGCCGAGCCCAACGCGTCGCACCGGGCGGTCGCGGCGTTCGAGCGGGAGGGGCTGCTGTCCGGGACCGTCACCCAGAACGTCGACGGCCTCCACAGCGAGGCCGGCAGCGAGCACGTGATCGATCTGCACGGTCGACTGGACCAGGTCGTGTGCCTCGGCTGCGGCGACCGACGCCACCGTCTCGAGATGGGCCTGCGCCTGGACGTCCTCAACCCGGGGTTCCGCGAGGCAGCCGAGTGGCGCCGCACCGCAGAGCGCCCCGACGGCGACGTCGCCCTCGACGAAGGGCGGATCCACGGGTTCCGGATCCCGGCCTGTCGTGCGTGTGGGGGAGTGCTCAAACCCGATGTGGTGTTCTTCGGGGAGTGCGTGCCGCGTGAGCGGTTCGCCGAGGCGCTGGGGCGGCTCGACCGGTCCAGGGCGCTGCTCGTGCTCGGCTCCAGCCTGCGGGTCGGATCCGGCTACCGGTTCGTCACCGCGGCGAGGACGCGCGGGCTGCCCGTCGCGATCGTGAACCGCGG
>CAZHZQ010000364.1:0-2385 GCA_964537235.1 uncultured Actinomycetota bacterium
GCCAGGGCCTGCTCCTTGCGGACCGCCTCGGCGCGTACCTCCTCCAGCCGTCCGAGCTGCGCAGTGTGGACGCGACGGTCGTTCTTCAGCGCGTGCACCGCGTTGAGCTGCTCGCGTGTGGCCGACCGGAGATAGACGATGCGCGCCTGGACGTCAGCCGGGCTGCCCGCCCCGAGCAGCGCCTCGATCTCGTAGGCCGGACCGTTCTGGAACAGGCGGCGGGCCAGATCGTCGGCCTTCGAGCCGTGACGCTCCATCCGCGCCTGGACCTCGTTGAACGCACGCAGTTCCTCGGCCATCTCCGCACGGACGGCCGCGAGTTCCTCGTCCGCCTCGTTGTAGGCCTCGACCGCGATCGAGACGCGTTCCTCGATCCGGGCGAGCTCGGCCTGCGCCCCGGCCGCGCGCTGGCGGGCGTCCTCGAGCTGTTCCTCGGCCTCACGGACCTGCTCCGGATCGGCGGACGCGGCACCCGGCAGCGACAGCAGCAGTGCGAGGCAGGCTGCAGCCGCCCAGCCGCGCTGCGTGCGCCCCAACCGGTGCTCCTCGCTCGGGTACCACCCGACGTTCCGTCATCCAAGGGTAGGACGCTCGGCGCCGGGACATCGACAGGTCTCATCGAGGTTCCTCGACCTCCAGACCGAGCGACCTGAGCTCGACGGCTGCCAACGTGCGGAACTCCCCGTCGGCCAGTGCCCGCCCCGGATCGGAGGTCGCCGAGCGCAGCTGACGGAGGGACCGGTTCGCGACGGCCCGGTGAGCGAACAGACGCAGGTCGGCAGGGGTGTCGCGCAGATCCGCTGCGACGCTCGCATCTCGGATCCAGCGCACGCGGCGCGGGAGCCACGTGAAGACGACGAGGAGGATCGGGAACGCCGCCACGATCACCCCGACCCACAGCGCCAGGGCCATCACGGCCTCCTGCTGCGTCTGCCCCGCCGATTCCAGCAGTCGCCCGGCGTCGGCCGCGGTGGAGAATGGCGCGCGCAGCGCCCCGCCGACCACCGGCACGCCGCCGATCGTCTCGGCGACCTCCGACAGGTTGCCGGCGAAGCTGTCACCGGCGCGTTCGATCGCCTGGCCCGGTTCGGTCAGCTTCGCGACCAGATCGTGCAGCGCCATACCGGCGCGGACCCAGAGGATCGCCCAGATCGCCACCCCGGCATCCGACGCCAACTGCCTGACCCGAACCGCGGGCAGCTCCGCGTACACCTTCATCGTCACATCCCGTCCTCGTCGCCGTGCCTGGGAGTGTTACGCACCCTGGTGTGCGCGAGACTCCCGCAAGGCTCCCAGTGCCCCGTGGATACGCTCGCGGACCCCGCCCCAGAACCACCCACAAGCCCACCCACCAGGACCTCCGTTGGACCTCTCGCGCGAGACGATCCTCTTCTTCGTGATGCTGATCCCCTCGGTGATCCTGCACGAGGTCTCGCACGGGGTCGCCGCCCTGCGGTTCGGCGATCCGACCGCCAAGGACGCCGGACGCCTGACCCTGAACCCGATCCCCCACATCGACCCCTTCGGCACGATCCTGCTGCCCGCGATGCTCGCCCTCACGACCGGTGGCATCTTCGGGTACGCCAAACCCGTGCCCGTCCGTCCCGGCCGCATGCGACGCCCGCGAGACCACGGACTGCTGGTGAGCCTGGTCGGCCCCGTGGTCAACATCGCACTGGCCGTCCTGGCCGCGATCGTGCTGGGGCTGCTCCCCCGCGACCCGACCTCTGCGTCCCTGCTCGTGGACGCCGTGGCGATCTTCGGGTTCGTCAACGTGATCCTGGCGGCGTTCAACCTCATCCCGATCCCGCCGCTGGACGGGTCGGCGATCGTGGAACGGTTGCTGCCACGACGGTGGCTGCCGCGGTGGCACCAGCTGCGCAACTACTCGATGGGCATCCTGCTGATCCTGGTGCTGCTGGTCCCCGGCGCGTTCAACCGCGTCTTCGGCGTGGCGCTCGACGGCTGGCGGCTCCTCCTCGAGGCCCTGATCACCTGAGCACGTGATCAGATCCTGTCGTTGACCAGCGCGGTCAGCTGCTCCATGGCGCGCTGGCCGACGCCCCGGTCGTTCCAACGCCCCGGCTCGATCCGCCGACTGTCCTCGAGGTCCTCCTCGAAGTGGGCGTCCAGCTCCGCCGCCACGTCGGGATCGATGACCACGATGTCCAGCTCGTCGTCGTGCGCGAAGGACCGGCTGTTGAAGTTCGACGACCCGACGTTGGACAGCCAGCCGTCCACGGTGATCACCTTGGCGTGCAGCATCGTGCGGTCGTAGTTCCAGATCCGGATCCCAGCCTCGAGCAGCTCGTCGTAGGCCTCCTCGCCGGCGACCTGGGCCACCCGCTTGTCGGCGTGCTCCCCGGGCACGAGGATGTCGATGTC
>CAZHZQ010000365.1:0-2377 GCA_964537235.1 uncultured Actinomycetota bacterium
CCTGGGCGGTGCCGTCGTCGGTGTTGTAGTCGAACGTGACGTCGGAGTCGGACGGATGCGACAGCCGGACCGTGAACTCCATGCGCCGGGTCGCGTCTGTGTTGTTGCCCTCGACCTTCTCAACGTCACCGATCGTGATCGTCGGCGGTCCGTCGTCGTCCTCGATGGTTGCCGTCGCTGTGTCGGTCTCGATCGTCAGGTCCGGGTTGGAGTCCTGATCAGCGTTGTCGATCTTGACGGTGAACGTCTCGTCGCCCTCTTCGACGTCGTCACCGAACACCGTGACCGGCAGGGTCCCGGTGGTCTCGCCGGCCGGGATGGTGACCGTCGCCGGCGAGCCGCTGTCGATGGGCTGGTAGTCGGGATTGTCGACGCCGGCGCCGTCGGGTGTGGCCGCCTTGTCGCCGTTGTCCTGGACGGTCCAGTACTCGAGGACGATGTCCTTGCCGGCCGGAAGCGGTTGGGGATCGTCCTCGTCGTCGTCGACCAGTTCCACGGGGATGCCCAGCGTGGAGGTCTCACCGTCAGCCCCTTCCGCGACCCCCCTGTCCTTGATGTTCACCGTGGGGTTGTCGTCGCCGACGATCGTGCCGACGCCCGGATCGTCCAACGACACGTTCGGGGCGGTGGCAGGTTCCGGCCAGAACAGCTTGACCGCGAAGGTCTCGTCGACCTGCCCAGGGTCGGCGCTCTCGGCCGAGGTTTCGCCCCTCACCTTGACCGTGATCGTCTTGACCTCGGTACTCCCGGCCTCGAAGGTCAGCTGATCCGAGGCCTCCAGGTAGTCGAAGTCAGTGTCGTCTGGATCGTCTTTCGCTTCCGCCGTGCCGTCCACCGTCGCGTAGTCCACGACAACCTTCTCGTCGGCGGGCGGATCGACGTGGACGTCGAAGACGAAGTGGGTGAAGCCGCTGTGGCCCTCGAGCTGGGTGACGTCGCTGATCCACACGCGCGGCTCGGGGTCGAGGATCTCGACCTGCGCCTCGATGTCGCCTTCGAACCAGGGGTCGCCGGTATCTCGCAGCAACTCGACCAGGAAGTGTTCGTTCTCGGCGATGTCGTCCTCGAAGGTGGCCACGGTGATGGTGGTCTGCTGCTGGCCGGCAGGGATCTGGACGGTCCCCGACGTGTCCTCGTAGTCGTCGCCTGCCGTCGCGGGACTATCAGCCGAATCATCATCGCTGGTCGCGAATTCGATCTCGGTGAGCTCCTCCGCCGGCACGGACAGCGTGACCGTCACCTCGGCGATCCCGCCCTCGGCCACCTCGGCATCGGCCACGGACGCCTTCGGCTCGTCGTTCATGATCGTGCCCTCAGCCGTGCCGTCGCCCTTGATGACGGCGTTGCCGGACGTCACTCTCGTCAGGCGGACCTCGAATTTCTCGTTTGGCTCGATCTCCAGATCGCCGTTGATCGGAACGGCGATGGTGGTCTCAATCTCGCCCTCCTCCCTCTCCGGCTCGGGGTTCGTCGGCGAGCCGGTCGTAACGTCAAACCCTTCGATCGTCCCCGTCCCGTTGGTCACGGTGACGTAGTCCTCATCAGGTGTCGCCTCGCCCACCCCCGGGTCCTCCACGAAGACCGTCTCCCACTCGAAGACGATGTCCTCGTCCTGGTCGACGCCCTCCTCGACCTTGACATTGAACTCCATGTCCTTGGTGCCGTCATCGCCCTCGGGGACCTCGTCCTCTTCGATCACGAGGTGCAGCTCCGCGCCCCCGTGCTCGGCGAAACCCGGTGTGGCGACGGTCAGCGATGCCACCAGCGCGAGGAAGACCGCCGTCATGAGCAGGCGTGACCTGCCGAGCTTGGTCAGGGGGCGGTGGGCGGTGGTCATCGGTCGTTCTCCGGTGGCTCGGGTTGACGTTGTGTGTGTGGGGCTTCACCAGGGGATACCGGTTTGCGCGCGCCCCGGTTACGGTCGGCGTCCGGACCCACGGTCAGACCAGCCCGTGACGTTTGGCGATCGCTGCGGCCTCGGCCCGGTCGGAGGCGTCCAGCTTCTGCAGGATGCTGCGCACGTGGCTCTTGACGGTGTGGCGGGAGATGCCCAGTTCCTCGCCGATCTCGGGGTTCGTCGCTCCGCGTGGCAGCCACTCGAGGACCCGAAGTTCCTGGATGGTCAGGTCGAACGGGCCGTGGGCGCGCTGGCCCTTCAGGGCGAGGGACACCAGCTTCTTGGCGACCCTCGGATCGATGAACGTGCCTCCCTCGGCGACGGTGTGTACGGCCGTTCGCACCACCTCCGGCAGGTTGTCCTTGACCAGGACACCGCGGGCTCCGGACGCGAAACCGGTGAGCAGGTCGGACTCGGTTAGTTGACTGGTCAGCAGGATCGAGCGGACCCGCGGGTGCCGTTCGCGCAGCATGCGGCAGG
>CAZHZQ010000366.1:0-2350 GCA_964537235.1 uncultured Actinomycetota bacterium
CCTGGGCGGTGCCGTCGTCGGTGTTGTAGTCGAACGTGACGTCGGAGTCGGACGGGTGGGACAGCCTGACCGTGAACTCCATCTGTCGGGTCGCCGTCGTGTTGTGGCCCTCGATCTTGTCGGCGTCGCCGATCGTGATCGTCGGCGCCCCGTCGTCGTCCTCGATGGTTCCCGTCGCTGTGTCTTCGTCGATCGTCAGGTCCGGGTTGGAGCTGTCTGCAGGTTCGGCGATGTTGACCGTGAACGTCTCGCCGTCCTCCTCGACGTCGTCACCGAACACCGTCACCGGCAGGGTCCCGGTGGTCTCACCGGCCGGGATGGTGACGGTCGCCGGCGAGCCAGAGGCGATGGGCTGGTAGTCCTCGTCGGGAGTAGCCTTGTCCTCGTCTTCCTGGCTTGTCCAATACTCGAGGACGATGTCCTTGCCGGCAGGCAACGGTTGGGGGTCGTCCTCGTCGTCGTCGACCAGCTTCACGGGGATGCCCAGCGTGGAGGTCTCGCCGTCAGCCCCTTCCGCGACACCCTTGTCGGTGATGTTCACGGTGGGGTTGTCGTCGCCGACGATCGTGCCGACGCCTGGGTCGTCCAACGACACGTTCGGGGCGGTGTCATCCGGCCAGTCCAGCTTGACGGCGAAGGTCTCGTCGACCTGTCCAGGGTCATCGCTTTCGGCTGCTGTGTCGCCCTTCACCTTGACCGTGATCGTCTTGGTCTCGTCGCTCCCGGCCGGGAAGGTCAGCGTGCTGTCCTTCTTCAGGTAGTCGACGTCTTCCGTCGCGTCGTTGTCGTCACGATCCTCCGTTTCGCCCGTCGCGTACGCGACCGTGACGTCCTCGTCAGCCGGCGGATCGACGTGGACGTCGAAAACGAAGTGGGTGAAGCCGCTGTGGCCCTCGAGTCGGGTCACCTCGTCGGTAATCCACACCCGCGGCTCGTCCTCAGCTATCTCGACCTGTGCCACCATGGTGTCGCCGTCGGACCAGTTCTTGGTGCCGACACCGGACTGCAACGCGACCTCGAAGTGTTCGTTCTCGGCGATCTCGTCCTGAAAGGTGTCCACGAAGATGGTGGCCTGCTGCTCACCGGCGGGTATCTGAACGATCCCCGGCGTCTCCTCGTAGGTGTCCTCGTAGTCGTCATCGGCCGTCGCGACGCCATCTTGTGTGTCCCTGGTTTTGAATCCGATCTCGGTGAGCTCCTGCGCCGGCACGGTAAGCGTGACCGTCACCTCTGCGGTCTCGCCCTCGGCCACCTCGGCATCGGCCACGGACGCCTTCGGGTCGTCGTTGTTGATCGTGCCCGTGGCCGTACCGCCGTCGCTCTTGATGCGGGCGTTGCTGGACACGTCGGTCAGGTGGACCTCGAAGGTCTCGTCGAGTTCTATCTCCAGATCGCCGTAGACCTCGACGTAGATGGTGGTCTTCTTCTCGCCCTCCTCCGTCTCCGGGTCGGGGTTCGTCGGCGAGCCGGTCGCAACGTCAACCCCTTTGATCGTCCCCTCCCCGTCCGTCACGGTGACGTAGTCCTCACCGGGTGTCGCCGAGTCCGTGGCAACCGTTTCCCACTCGAAGACGATGTCCTCGCTCGGTTCGACTCCCTCATCGACCTCGACGTCGAACGACATGTTCGTGGTGCCGTCATCGCCCTCAACAACTTCCCCGTCCCCCACGATGATGTGGAACTCCGCGCCCCCGTGCTCGGCGAAACCCGGTGTGGCGACGGTCAGGGAGGCCACCAGCGCGAGGAAGACCGCCGTCATGAGCAGGCGTGACCTGCCGAGGGTTGACGGGGGGCGGTGGGCGGTGGTCATCGGTCGTTCTCCGGTGGCTCGAGATGACGTTGCGTGTGCGGGCCTTCACCAGGGGATACCGGCATACGCGCGCCCCGGTTACGGTCGGCGTCCGGACCGACGGTCAGACCAGCCCGTGACGCTTGGCGATGGCCGCGGCCTCGGCCCGGTCGGAGGCGTCCAGCTTCTGCAGGATGCTGCGCACGTGACTCTTGACGGTGTGGCGGGAGATGCCCAGCTCCTCGCCGATCTCGGGGTTCGTCGCGCCGCGTGGCAGCCACTCGAGGACCCGCAGTTCCTGGATGGTCAGGTCGAACGGGCCGTGGGCGCGTTGGCCCTTCAGCGCGAGGGACACCAGCTTCTTGGCGACCCTCGGGTCGATGAACGTGCCTCCCTCGGCGACGGTGTGCACGGCCGTGCGCACCACCTCCGGCAGGTTGTCCTTGACAAGGACCCCGCGGGCTCCGGACGCGAAACCGGTGAGCAGGTCGGATTCGGTGAGTTGGCTGGTCAGCAGGATCGAGCGGACCCGCGGGTGCCGTTCGCGCAGCATGCGGCAGG
>CAZHZQ010000367.1:0-2346 GCA_964537235.1 uncultured Actinomycetota bacterium
AGCACCATGGGCTCGCCGGAACCGCCCCGGACGTGGTTCAGACCCGGGGCGGTCGCCGGCAGCTCGCGTTCGGCGCTCACCGGGCGCTGCCCTCCTGCTCGAGCTGCCGCTCGGCGTCCTCGGTCGCGCGTTCGACCTCCAGGCTCAACCGCTCCCACTCCTCGTACAGCTGCTGCGCACGGTCCTTCGCGCGACCGTGTCGCTCCACCAGTTCCTTCACCCGGGACTCGTCGTCGTAGACGGCGGGGTCGGCGAGCTGCCGGTTGAGATCGGCGACCTCGGCCTCCGCGTCGGACAGCTCGGCCTCGACGGTGCCCAACCGGTCGCGAGCGTCCTTGGTCGCCCGGTACAGGCGGTTGCGGGTCTCCGCCTCGTCGCGCTTGCGCTCCGCCGCGAGCTGGGACGGGGAAGGATCTTCCTCCTGCTCCTCGACGATCTCGCCGTCGCCGTCCTCACGACCGCTGCGCTTGCGCAGGTAGTACTCGTAGCCACCGGGGAAGACCGTGACGCGACCGTCGCGGATCTCGATCACCGTGTCCGCGATCGACCGCAGCAGGTGCCGGTCGTGGGTGATCAGCACGACCGTCCCGGGGTACTCGTCCAGCGCGTCCTCGACCACGTCGCGGCTGGGGATGTCGAGGTGGTTGGTGGGCTCGTCCATGCACAGCAGGTTGACCGGCTCGGCCATCAGCTTGCACAGGGCGAGGCGGCTCTTCTCCCCACCGGACAGCACACGCACGCGCTTGTCGACCTCCTCCCCGGAGAAGCGGAACGCCCCGAGCATGGACCGGGGGTTGACCCGCCGCGTGTCGACGACGCGCGTCACCTCCTCCAGGACGCTGTTGTCGAGGTCCAGCGCGTCGATCTGGTGCTGGGCGTAGTGGGCGACCTCGACGTTGTGGCCGAGCTCGCGCGCCCCGGCGTCGATCGGCTCGACCCCGGCGATGATCTTGAGCAGCGTCGACTTGCCGGCACCGTTGGGACCGACCAGCGCCACCTTCTGGCCGCGCTCGATCACGAGGTCCAGCCCCTCGTAGACGACGTTGTCCCCGTAGGCCTTGTGGACGTCCTCGAGGAGGATGACGTCGCGGCCGGAGCGAGGTGGCTCGGGGAAGCGGAAGCGGGGCGGTTCCCGGTGCTCCTCGGGGACCTCGATCCGGTCCATCTTCTCGAGCATCTTGATCTTGGACTGCACCCGCGACGCGACCGTGTTCTTGTACCGGAACCGTTCGATGAAGCGTTCGAGCTGCTCGATGCGCTTCTCCTGGTTCGCGGCGGCGCTGCGCAGCTGCTCCAGGCGAGCCTCGCGCTGCTCGACGAAGTCCGAGTACGTGCCCGTGTACGAGGTGGCGGTGCCGAACGCGAGCTCGACAACCTCCTGCGCGATCCCCTCCATGAAGTCGCGGTCGTGGCTGACCAGCACCACGCCCCCCTCGAAGTCGCGCAGGAAGCTCTCGAGCCAGGTCACCGACGCCAGGTCGAGGTGGTTGGTCGGCTCGTCGAGCAGGAGCACGTCGGGCCGCGAGACCAGCAGCCCCGCCAGCTCGACCCGCATCATCCACCCCCCGGACAGCTGGGTCATCCGGTGGTCCATCTCCTCCTCGGAGAACCCGAGGCCGGCCAGCACCCGGCGTGCCTCGGACTCGATCCCGTAGCCGCCCAGCTGCTCGAACCGGGACTGGAGCTGGCCGTGCAGCTGCACGAGCTCGTCCTGCTCGTCGCCCCGCTCGAGATCGGCGATGCGGACCTCCAGCTCACGCATGCGCCGTTCGAGATCGGCCACGTCGCCGGCGGCGGACACGACCTTCTCGACCGGGGTGCCGCCCGCCCCCTCGGCCACGTCCTGGCGCAGGTAGCCGACGGTCGTGCCCTTGATCCGGCGCACGTCGCCGGTGTCGGCCTCCCGGAGCCCCGCCATGACCTCGAGCAGCGTGGTCTTGCCCGCCCCGTTCGCCCCGACCAGGGCGATGCGCGATCGCGGGTTGATCTGCAACGACACGTCCGCGAACAGGGTGTTCGTGCCGTGGGCGAAGGAGATGTCGGAGAGGGTGATCACGGGCTGTGAGGCTACCCCCCGGTCCGCCGCGGCCCGTGCCGTTCGTGCGCGACATGTGACGCCCCGTGCGCCCCGGACGACAGACGTGACCGACGGTACGGTTGAGGTGCATCGGGACGTGGGGCCGTCCCCCACCGGCTTGAGACCATCCACGAGAAGAGACTGCGCGTGGTAGACGAGGCAGACCTCCGGGACGTCGTCCGACCGGAGCTCCAGGATGTCGATGCGAAGCCGGGGCTCCTCGAGGTCCTCGAGCGGGGCATCCACCGCGGGTACGTGCTCGCCTCCGA
>CAZHZQ010000368.1:0-2333 GCA_964537235.1 uncultured Actinomycetota bacterium
GAGACGCTGTCCGGCCTGCGCCACCTGCGCTCCGGGAAGGTGCGCGACATCTACGAGGTCGACGACCACCTCCTGCTGGTCACGTCCGATCGGGTGTCGACCTACGACTGCGTGCATCCGACGCCGATCCCCGACAAGGGCAAGGTGCTCACCGGCATCTCGGTCTTCTGGTTCGACCGCACGGCCGACATGATCGGCAACCACCTGGTCACCGCCGACGTCGACGACATGCCCGAGGAGGTACAGCGGCACGCCGACGAGCTGCGCGGCCGGTCGATGCTGGTACGGCCGGCCAACGTGGTCCCCTTCGAGTGCGTCGCCCGCGGCTACCTCAGCGGCTCGGCGCTGACCGAGTACCGGGCGACCGGCCGGGTGTGCGGGATCCCCCTGCCGCAGGGTCTGGAGGAGGCGTCCGAGCTGCCGGAACCGATCTTCACGCCGGCCACCAAGGCCGCGTCCGGCCACGACGAGAACATCACCTTCGAGCGGCTGGCGCACGAGCTTGGAGAGGGACAGGCCCTGACCCTGCGCGAGTACACGCTCGACCTGTACCGGTTCGGCCGCGACCTTGCGCGCCAGCGCGGGATCATCCTCGCGGACACGAAGTACGAGTTCGGCGTGATCGACCAGCAGATGAGCCTGGTCGACGAGGCCATGACGCCGGACTCGTCCCGGTACTGGCCGGCCGACCAGCACGAGCCGGGGACCACCCCGCCGTCCTTCGACAAGCAGTTCGTTCGCGACTATGCGACCTCCACCGGCTGGGACAAGACCCCGCCCGCCCCGGAGATCCCCGACGACGTCGTCGCCAGGACGCGCGAGAAGTACGTCGAGGCGTACGAGCGCATCACCGGCGAGTCGTTCGACGACTGGCTCGCCCGCTGACCCGTCGCCGCCACGTCGCGACGCGGCACGGTCCCGCTGGGACGCCCGTCCACTAGGGTGACGACACGGCACGTCGGAGGCACATCGGGAGGGACCATGTTCGGGGGCACCTTGGGGCACCGCGCCACGCTGACCGTCCTGGCGATCCTGGCGGTTCTGGTGCCGGCGTGCGGGCAGGGGCAGAGCCCCGCCGCCCTGATCGGGGCGGCCCCGGACCAGGTGGACGAGGCCGGCAGCAGCCGGTTCTCGCTGCAGATCGAGATGGAGTCGCCGGACCTCCCCGGCGGTGCCGCCACGATGACCGCCGAGGGCGAAGGTCGCTGGGACCCGCCGCTGGTGCACATGACGATGGACATGAGCTCGCTCATGCAGGCGGTGCCGGGCGCCGGGGACGCGACGATGGAGATGATCCTCGACGACACGATCATGTACATGCGCATGGATCTGATGCAGCGCATGCTGCCCGAGGGCAAGACCTGGATCTCGATGGATCTCGAGACGGCCGGCGAGCAGGCCGGCCTGGACCTGACGCAGCTCATGCAGGCCGGGGCGAACGATCCGTCCCGGTCGCTCGAGGTGCTGCGGGGCGTCGCCGAGGGCGAGATCGAGGAGGTCGGGACCGAAGAGGTGCGGGGGGAGCCCACGACCCACTACCGCGCCACGATCGACATGGAGCGGGCGATCGAGCGCATGCCCGAGGAGACCCGGGAGGACTTCCGTGCCCTGATGGAGGAGGCCGGGTTCCCGGACACGCTGCCGGTGGAGGTCTGGATGGACGACGAGGGCCTGCCCCGTCGCTTCGTGCAGACACAGGAGTTGACTCCTCCGGGGGCGGGATCGGCGCTGCAGCAGACCATCACGATGGAGATGTTCGACTACGGCGTGGAGGTCGATGTCGAACCGCCTCCCGCCGAGGAGACCGTCGACGCCAGCGAGCTCGGACCCGGCGCCGGTGGGGCCTAGCGCTCCGGTGTCACGGGCGTCGCAACCCGAGGGGTCTCGGCGACGGCGGGGACGCGACCGCTGACCGTCGTCCCAGCCCCCGGCGCGGAGCGGATCTCCAGCTCGCCGCCGAGGGCGTCGAGCCGGTCGGCCATGTTGGTCGTGCCGTGGCCCGTGGGGGTGGTGGCCGGGTCGAAGCCGGCGCCGTCGTCGGCAACGGTGAACCGGAGGTGCCCGTCGGTGTGCTCGAGCCGGACGGCGACCTGCGTCGGATCGGCGTACTTGGCGACGTTCTGCAGGGCCTCCGACACACAGAAGTAGACGGCCGCTTCGACCTCCCGGTCGTAGCGACCGAGCCCGCCGGCCTCCACCGAGACGGGCAGGCCCGTCTTGCGTGCCTGCGAGGTGAGCGCCGCGGCGAGACCCTCCGACTCCAGGAGCGGTGGGTAGATCCCGTGCGCGAGGTTGCGCAGCATCTCGACGGCCTCGTCGGATTCCTCCCACAG
>CAZHZQ010000369.1:0-2306 GCA_964537235.1 uncultured Actinomycetota bacterium
TGGTCGGCCGCGCGTGCCCGCCACCCGGCCTCGCGTTCCCGGTGTGCCCGGAGCACGTCGTCGTGGGAGGGCGCACGGCCACCGAGACGGCGCGGCAGCCACCAGTCATCGCCGGGTTCCGGGTCCTCGGGATACTCGCGCTGCAGCTGGTCGAGCATCTCGGCCATGCGTTGGCGGACCCGTTCGGTGGCGTCGACCACGTCCTCGTCCTCACCGATGTGCATCGGCTCTCCGTACCACGACAGCACGGGGACGCCGACGGCACGCCAGTTGATCGGACGGTTCTTGGTCGCCCACCGGTGGGTGCCCCAGTTGACGCTGGGGACGACCGGGACGCCGGCGTCCTTGGCCATGCGGACCGCCCCGGTGCTGAACGGCAACAGCTCGAAGGACTGCGAGATCGTCTGCTCGGGAGCCACCGCGATCAGCTCCCCGCCCCGGAGACGCCGCACCGCCTCGGCGAAGGCCTCCTTGCGCCCCGCACGGCTTCCGCGCGCCACCGGGACCTGTCGGGCCGCGCGCAGGATCCCCCCGAGGATCGGGGTCTCGAACAGTTCCTCCTTGGCGAGGAAGCGCACCGCACGACCGCGCTCCCGGTACACGGACCACGCACACATGAAGAAGTCCGCGTAGCTGTGGTGGTTGAAGGTGATCACCGCTCCACCCCCGAGCGGGACGTTGTCGGCCCCTCGGATGTGGAGCCGCCAGCGCATCAGCCGCACGAAGGCGATCACCAGCCACGCGATGAGCCGGAACCCCGGCTCGGGTCGTCGAGGGGACATGCGTCTAGCGTAGTTCCCACGACCCGGATCCAGGGAGGGGCAGCTCGGTGGAGGACACGACGCCGTTCGCACGCGTGCGGGAGGTCGTCGGGCGGGATCGGGACCTGACGCTCGACGAGATGTCACAACGGGCAGGCGTCCCGATCCGGATCCTCGAGAGGGTCCTCCAGGCGGCCGACCGCCGGCACGAGGACGACCGGTACAGCGAGGACGACCTGCACTACGCCGAGGTCGCCTCGACGCTGCTCGACCACTACCCGCTGTCAGCGGTGGTGCGCGCCGCCCGGGTGCGCACCCGGGCGCTGACCAGCATCGTCGTCAACGACCTGTCCCTCGTGCGCGAGCAGATCATCCGCCCCGCCCTGGCCGAAGGCGCCGACCTCGACGAGCTGGCGCAGATGCTGGGCGAGACCGCCGAGGAGATCCTGCCCTTGGTCTCCGGCTCACTCGGTGACGAGTACCGGCACATCCTCCTGCGGATCCTCGACACCGAGGTCGCCCGGGAGGCCACGACCCACGGCGAGGACCGACTCACCCTCGCGGTGGGGTTCGTCGACGTCGTCGGCTACACGGCACTGTCCGCGCGCATCGACCCCACCGGCCTGGACGAGGTCCTGGCGTCGTTCGAGAGCCTCGTGACGGAGACGGTCGAGGGGCGGAACGGCGTGATGCTCGCCAAGTTCATCGGCGACGCAGCGATGATCGTCGCCGAGGACCCGGTCCCGCTGGCCCACGTCCTGCTGACGATCGTCACGGCGGTGGAGGAACTCGATGACACGCCGCGCTCCGCGGGTATGTCGTGCGGTCCCGTGCTGGTGCGGGAGGGTGACTACTTCGGTGACCCCGTGAACCTCGCCGGGCGCCTGACGGACCTGGCGCGGTCGGGCAGCCTGCTGGCCGACGAGGAGCTGGAGGACGTCCTGGCCGACCGGTTCGAGCTGACCACGATCCCGAAGAAGGAGCTGCACGGCATCGGCAAGCGGCGCCCGCTGCGGGTCCGGGAGCTCGACGAGGACGACCACGAGGACGAGGACGACGGGTGACCGACGACGCGGCGCCCGTGCCTACCCGATGAGCTCGTCGAGCCCGGCCAGCACACGGTCTACGTTGCCGTTGCGGGCCCCCTCCCCCATCAGGCCGATGCGCCAGCCACGCCCCGCAAGTTCACCGAGCCCGCCGCCGATCTCGATGTCGAACCGCTCCAGCAGCTGCCCACGCACCGTGTCCGCGTCCACGCCGTCCGGGGCGACCACGGTCGTGAGCTGTGGCAGCCGGTGGCCCTCCTCGGCCCACAGCTCGAAGCCGCGTCCGACGAGTTCGTCCTGCAGACGGCGCCCCACGTCCTCGTGCCGCTCCCAACGCTCCTCGAGGCCCTCGTCGAGCACCAGACGCAGCCCCTCGTGCAGACCGAGCAGGGCCGAGATCGGAGCCGTGTGGTGGTAGGAACGCTCCCCGCCCCAGTAGTCGCGGATCGCCGTGGCGTCCAGGTACCAGGACCGCACCGGTGACGTCCGTCCGCCCAGC
>CAZHZQ010000370.1:0-2304 GCA_964537235.1 uncultured Actinomycetota bacterium
CCCGGGACCACGTTCTCGAGCAGGTCCTGGTTCAGGGTGGCGTCCGTCCCGGCGATGTCCTTGGGCTTCTGGACCGCTGCCTGCGACCCGTTGCGTGCGCCGCGGGCGTAGGCCGGGTCGGGGTGGCGGAACTGCACCGTGACGTTGTCGCCCAGCGCCGCGTTCATCCCCTCGATGAACGCCTCCTCGTCACCGCACGGCCCACACGAGTAACGCTCCTCACCCTCGTCGTCCACGATCCGCACCCCCAGCAGGTGCCGCTCGAAGCACGTGCCCGCCGTACGCCGCAGGTCACAGTTGGCGTCGTAGTCCGGGTCCTGCTCGTCGGCCAGCACCTCGGCCGGCTGCACCCGCCCGTTGGCCCACGACTCGGCCACCGCCTTGACCGTGTCGATCCGCACCGCCGGCTGCCCGTCAGGGCCCGCCAGAGTCACACCACGGGCCATCGACGCCATCCGCGACACCAGACCACGCTCCGGATCGAGGTAGATGTCGAACGTCGACCACACGTCAGCCACCACCACCCCGTCGTCGCCTCCACCACGCGCACGGCTGTAGCCCTCCGCACCATCGCCCTCACAGTCGACCTGCGACTCCCACTGGCCGCTGGGCCCACCCTCCGAACGGTCGTCCTCGGCCGGCTCACCGGACGACGTCACGCACGCCGACGACCCGTCCTCGAACGGCCACTCTTCCCCCGGCTCGTCCACGAGCGGCTGGCCCACCAGGCCGGTGGACTTCCACAGCCCCTCCCAGGTGCCGGTGTCGACCCTGTCCAACTCCTCAATATTCAAATCCTCAAAATTGCTGTTGTCGAGATCCAGCGCGCACCTCGTGTACGGCTGTTCGGGATCGGTCCGGGTGCCGGCATCCACCATCAACGGGACCGCGGCCGCAGCGCTGCCGCCGTTGTCCACCGTCACCGGACCGCCCGGCCCCACGAAGCCGATCGTCACATCACGGTTCCGCTGCGAACAGTCGTGTGGTTCGATCAGAGCCGCTTGGTGGGGGGCGTTGTAGTGGAAGCCGGGATCGACCGGACCCACACGGCCGGCGGCCTCCAGCCCGCCGACCAGGATCGCCCGCGCACCGAAGCCCTGCGCGGCGCCGTCGACGTTCCGGTCCGTGACCCCGTCCTGCTCATCGATGTCCAGGGTCCGCCCGCCCACGTCGATCGGTGGCGCTTCACCCGGTGGCCGTCGGTCCTCGAGCACGACATAGTGGTCAGCCTCACCCATGTGGACGTAGATCCGGGCAGGACGTGACGCACCCGCTGGCTCCATGGACAGCCCCCACATGGCGTTGGGGGCGCCGCCGCTCGGGGAGCCGGCCAGGTCGGCGAACTCGGGGTAGCGCAACGCCTGGGGCACCGGCGTGTGGGCCGCCTCCGCCCGGTAGAGGCCACCCGCCGTCCCATAGTCGTATCCCAGCACGTAGAGGCGTCCCGTGTACGGGTCGACGCCCGCCATCGTGTCCCGAAAGTTGTACTCGTTGCTGATCCCGATGGTGCCCACGTACGCCTGGCGTCGGGTGTCGAACACCCACCAGACCTCACCGGAGCCCGTCGCCTTCATGAGGAGGCGCCCGGAGTTGGGCTCGGCGAGGAACTGCATCACCAGCGGTGGGCCGGGGAAGGTGGAGGTGCGGGGAGACAGCACATCGTCGGGACTGGGCTGGGATCCACCCAGCAGGCCGTCCACGACCCGGTCGGGTGCGTCGCCGCGGACCGGCAGCAGCTCCGGGAAGCCGTCCGGCTTCAGCGGGATGCGCACGGCCAGCCCCTGACGGTTGCTCCCGTGGCAGGCGACCCAGACCGACGGATCCTCGGGATCGGGACCGCGCATGATCTGGTGCGCGTACGGCTGACCAGCGACGTCCGCCCGGGAGGCGGAGTCGTTCTGCGCGCGGTCCTGGCGGCACTCCCGTAGCCACACCCCCCAGTCGACCGTCGCCGTGTCAGTGTCGACCTGCAACGCGAACACGGCGCGAGTTCCCTGGGTCCGGCTGCGGTGGGCCCCCTGGAAGAAGTTGTTGTGGTAGAACTGGTGCACGAACTCCTCGACGATCATGTGCAGCTTGCCGCTCTCGCCCTGCGTCCGCGGCGGCGTGTAGGTCATCGCGAACAGCCCCGTGATGACGTCGGTCGGGTACCCGTCGATCCTCCCGCCATCGATCGGGATGCTGTCCACGATCTCCAACGAGGTCGCGTCGATGACGTGCACACCGCGCAGGCAACTCCCGGTGTTCTTGTAGGTGAACGGAATCAGAGTGCTCGCGCTCGGACAGACCTCTTGGTCCTCCACG
>CAZHZQ010000371.1:0-2302 GCA_964537235.1 uncultured Actinomycetota bacterium
CCCACCACCGCGATGGAGATCCTGCGGTTCGCTGCCGGACCGAGGACCGCTCAGCTGGTGCTCACAGGCGCCACCTACCTCCCCCGAGAGGCCGTCGACCGACAGCTGATCGACGAGGTCGTGGCCGCGGACGAACTTCTCGAACGTGGGCTCGAGCAGGCCCGCCAGCTCGCCGCCGTCCCCCGACGCACCTTCGTGTTCACCAAACGGCAGCTGCGGCGCGACGCGATCGACGCGATCGGCGCCAACGCCCCGCGCGACGACGCCCACGCCACCGAGATCTGGGGCGCCCCGGAGACGCAGGAGCGCGTGCGCGCCTACATGGACGAGCTCCGTCGCCGCTAGGAAGCCCGACGCGACACGAGGGTGACGTCGGCCCCCTCACGCGACCCTGCCAGCGCCACCGCGCACACGATGCCGAGCACAGCGGAGGCCACCGCGAAGACCCAGCCGCTCAACGGCAGGTCGAACAGCGTGTCGAACGACAGCGTGCCCGGGCCGGTCGCAGCCAGCGCGACCGCGACGGTCGCGAGCACGAGCGGGTACTCGAAACCCGCGTTGGTGACCCAGGGACCACGGCCGATGAGGTCGTAGGCGACCGCCGCGTGGACCATGACGGCCACGATCCCGGCCGCGGCGACCGGGGTCAGCAGACCGAGGACGAGCAGCGTCCCGGAGACCAGCTCGGTGAAGGTCACGACGGTCGCGACCGTCCCGGCGTCCTCGTACCCCAACGCCCGGAAGTGGCTCACGGTGCGTTCGTGGCCGTCTCCGTCGAAGCTGCCGTACCGACGCTGCGCCCCACGGACGATGAACAGGCCGCCGATCACGAAGCGCAAGAGCAGCAGTCCCAGATCCATCGTGGTTCCCCTCATCGAACGTCAGGGTCGTCGCCCCATCCCGGCGACCTTGGAGACCGACCGTGGCACTTTCAAGCTCCCTGGCCCGTCCATCGGGACACGCCGGGCTCGCGGGCCATCGGACGCGCCCCCGCCGGCCGCTGGTACGGTGACCAACGGTCATGAGCACCCAGCGCACATCCACGCCGACGCACACGCAGCCCTCCGAGGGGCGCCGTGAGCAGCTCCTCGACGCTGCCGAGCGCCTGTTCGCCGAGCGCGGCGTGAGCGGCACGACCGTCGCGGACATCACGACCGAGACCGGGGTCGCCAAGGGCACCTTCTACCTCTACTTCGCGACCAAGGAGCAGCTCCTCGGGGCGCTAAAGGAACGGTTCATCCAGGGGATGGTCGACCTGATCACCGAGGCGGTCCGGGACCTCGACCCCTCGCACATCTTCGAGCGCACGGACCAGCTCGTCGCGACCGGGATCGACTACGAGATCGCCCACCGGGGCCTGCTCGAGATCGCCGTCCGCGAGTCCGCGGACCCCGACACCGCCCAACTGTTCGCCGAGGCCAACCGCCGGATGATCGGGCTGATCGAGGCGGCGATCCACACCGGAGCGAACGCCGGCCTGGTGAACGTGGACCACCCCGAGCTGACCGCCGCGATGATCCACTTCGGGATGTCCGGCACGGTCAACCACTTCCTCCTGTACGAGGAGGAGGTCGACCGCGACCGTCTGGTCGCCGCCGGCCAGGCGCTGGTCCGGCGGACGCTGGGGGCACCACCCCGCGACGCTGGGAGTCTCGCGCACCCAGAGGTGCGGGAAGCTCCCAGCCCCTCTCAGGAGCCGTCGAGCGGGACCGTGTAACAAACCGCGGTGCCGTCCACGGCGACGGTGCCGTCGTCCCTGGTGACCGTGGTGCGCAGCTCCGTGATCGGCTTGTCGTCACGGACGGACAGCACCTCGACCTCCCCGGTGATGTCGTCACCCGGACGGACGGGGGCCTGGAAGTCCCACTCCACGTGGAGGAACACCGTGCCGGGGCCAGGCAGGTCCTGGGCAACCACCGCGTTGAGGATCGCCGTCGTGATGCCGCCCTGTACGACGATCCCGCCGAACGTGGTTCCGGCCGCCAGTTCCTCGTCGTAGTGCAGCGGGTTGCGGTCCCCGCTGATCGCCGTGAATCGCTCGATGTCGTCGCTGGTCACCGAGCGGGTACGGCGGGCGGTGTCCCCGACCTCCGGCGGTCCGTCCGGCCAGGCCGTCATCGGCTAGCCGGTACGGCGACCTCGGGGCGCGAGGCGCGCACGAGCGTGTCCAGCGCCTCGGCCTGCCCGTCCTCGGTCTCCACCGGGCGGACGACCTGCTCGGCCACCTCGACCTCCAGATCCCCGACCTCGTCGACCAGATCGTCGACCGTGTAGAGGATCTCCGGATCGTCCGGCCCGCCGT
>CAZHZQ010000372.1:0-2297 GCA_964537235.1 uncultured Actinomycetota bacterium
CCGAGGAACGAACCGGCGAACTCGTCGTGGTTGTAGTCGACCAGGACCTCGCGCACTCCGGCAGCGTCGGCGTCCGAGCAGGCCGAGAGCAGCAGGCCCACCCCGAACGCCGCGAGGACGATCACGAGCGGCAGGGAGCGACGGCGCCCCCCGGGTTCTGAACGGATCGGCACGGCTGGTCGTCTCCCCGGACGGGGCCGTGCCCGGACGGCACGGCATCAACCCGATCCGAGGAAGGTACGCCGCCGCTGCGCATCGGACGAGGGTGCAGACCCCCCGGAAGCGGTGTGGAGAACACCACCTCAGGGACGGCGGGTCCGCGGGTCCCCGACGGACGCAGCTACCGGACCGTGACGTCGACCCGCTGGACCGCGTTGACCCCGTAGCCGCCCACGTTCCACGCCGGTGCGAGCGGTTGGATGTCACCGGTCGCATCGGTGGCCCGGCACACCAACTCGTACTCCCCCGGATCCGCCTGCCAGTCGAACGTCCAACCGTGCCAGGCGTACGGGCCGTCCGACCCCAGGACCTGCGCGTCGGACCAGGTTCGTCCGCCGTCGTCGGACACCTCCACGCGTTCGATGTCCCCCCGCCCCGACCAGGCCCGACCCTCCAGGGCCACCAGGCCGGCGTCCACCAGCCGCCGGCGCGAGAGGAACTCCGGGATACCGGGAGGGACCATCAGCGACCGGACCGCGATGCGGGTGACCGGGGTGCCCTCCTCGTCCGGGTCCTGGCGGAACACGTAGCTCGAGGTCTGGTGGTAGCCGTCGAACGGTTCCTCGACCGCCTCGATCCGGGCGAGCCACTTCACGCTGGCCATCCCGTACCAGCCGGGAACGAGGAGTCGGACCGGGAAGCCGTGCTGGGGTGGCAGGGGCTGGGGCGGGCCGGGACCGCTACTGACCTGGTAGGCCAGCATCACCTCGTCGCGGAGGGCCTGGTCGACCGTCAGGCTGCGGCGGTAGGGCTGCTCGCCCGCGTCGTCCTCCACGCCCCGGTCGAGCCCCGTGAACACCACCTCCACGGCGTCCTCGGTCAGACCGGCCTCCTCGAGGATCGGCGCCAGGGGGGTGCCGGTCCAGCGCGCGGTCCCGACGGCCTCGAGCAGCCACGGCTGGCTGACCGGCCGGGGGGTGAGGCGGGCGCGGCCGTTGCCGGCGCACTCGAGGGTCACGGCGGTCGTCACCGCGGGGCGGCGCCGCAGGTCCTCCAGGTCCAGCGTCAGCGGGCGTTCCACCGCTCCGTCGACCGTCAGCCGCCAGTCGTCCGCGGTCACGTCCGGGATGTCGTAGTGGATCAGCAGGTAGTGCAGCCCGACCGGGGTGGTGTCGTACCGCAGCGCCTCGAGCGGCATCCCGTGGTTGCGTGCCGCGAGCTGCAGCTCCTCCCGCGAGACGCCTTCGGCCGCGGTGCCAGGTGGGTGCTCAGCGGTCACCGGTCAACCTCCCGGGTAGTAGCGGGCGATCGCCTGGGCGACGCACGCCGGTCGGTCCGCTCCCTCGACGGTCAGCGTGATGTCGGTGGTCGTCTGGTAGCCGCCGTCGTCGCGCACGTCCACGTCCGCCATCGTCGCGGTCGCCACCAGCTTGGAGCCCGACGGGACCGCCGCCGGGAACCGGACGCGGTTGAGGCCGTAGTTGACCCCCATGCCCACACCCTCGACCTGCAGGACCGTGCGCATCATCACCGGGACCAGCGACAGCGTGAGGTAGCCGTGGGCGATCGTGGTCCCGAACGGCCCGTCCGCTGCACGTTCCGGGTCGGTGTGGATCCACTGGTCGTCGCCGGTCGCTTCGGCGAAGGCGTCGATCATCTCCTGGGTCACCTCGTAGGGCTCCCCTGGTCCGAGATCCTCGCCGACGAGCTCCGGCAGGTCGGAGATGTGCACGCTCCTGGTCATGATCGTTCCTTCCGGTTCGGGGTGTCGAAGTTCTGGGTGTCGAGGTCCAGGGTGCCGAGGTGGCGCTCAGCGCCGCTGGGCGCTGCGCCAGTAGTCCTTGCCGTCGACGGCGCCCTCCATGTCCGTCAGCTCGCTCCACCGCGCACTGAGCTCGTCGACCGACGGCACCCGGTCGAAGTCGACCCCCGACGACTTGTGGTAGCGCACGCGGGCGTAGTGGCCGCCGCTCGCGAGGATGATCTCGCCCGAGTCCTGGCACTCGTCGGAGGCCAGGTGCACCACCGCCGACGACACGTACGCCGGGTCGAGCTGCTCGAGCGCCTCGTCGGGCATCAGGTCCTCGGTCATACGGGTGGCGGCCACCGGGGTGATCGCGTTGGCGGTGATCCCGTAC
>CAZHZQ010000373.1:0-2288 GCA_964537235.1 uncultured Actinomycetota bacterium
ACAGCGCCCCCATCGCGGGGACGGCGAGCCGCAGCACCTCGCGGTGCCGGGCCGGAGAGAGCCAGGTGGTCGTCACGGGGCGCAGGCTGCCACACGAAGCGCCTCGCGGTCCTCAGGGCCGGTCGCTGGACGCCCCGTGGCGGTCCGGGACTCGCCACCGCTGGCGCCACGCCCGCTCGGCGTCGGCGAACGCATCGAGCGGGGCGACCACGTCCTCGACGGCCCCGAGCAGCTCCTCGAGCTCACCGGTGGATGCCGCGACCTCCTGTGCCCGCGGGATCGCCTCCTCCGCCTCGTCCAGGGCAGCTTGACACTCCTCCCACGCGTCGACCAGCGCGTCGGCGTACCAGCCGTCCATCCAGCCGCGGGCGTCCTCGATCGCCCCGGCCACGGCGCCCAGACCGACGCCGATCGGAGCGGGTTCGACGCGCCCCTTCGGGAGGGTCGCCAGCAGCCGACGGCGGCCGCCCTCGATCACCTGGGCGCAGTCGACGAACGACCACCACGCGTCGTGGAGGCGGTCAGGGAGGGGTGACCGGCGTCGGAACATGGACGGGCAGGGTACTGGCGCTACAGGCGTCCGATGAGGGCGCGCGGGTCGTCCACCACGTCGACCGCCCCGGCCGCAGTCAGCTCGTCGTCGCCGAACCCCCCGCACCGCACCGCGATGCAGCGCATCCCCAGCCGCCCCGCCGCCCGCGCATCCCAGGGGGAATCCCCCACGAGCGTCGCCGCCTCCACCGGGACACCCAGCTGTTCGAGCGAAGCCTCCAGCAGGTCCGGTGCCGGTTTGGAGGAGGCCACCTCGTCCGCGTGGGTCGTGTCCAGGTCGGGGCGCCCGAGCGCCTCCAGCAGCGCGTCCTTCTCCGCGGTGCCCGCCGAGGTCGCGATCAGGAACGGGACCTCCCGTGCTTCGAGGTCGTCGATGAGCTCGACGGCGCCGGTGGTGGGGCGCAGCTCGTCCGCCAGCTCGAGGAACCGGTGCTCGTGCGCGTCCGACAGCGCGTCCGCATGATCGACGGATCCGCCGAGCAGCCACGGGATCATCCGGTCGCTGCCCATCCCGATCGCGGCGTGGACCCGCCACAGCGGGACGTCGTGACCGTGCTCGCGGAAGGCCCGCGCCCAGGTGACCACGTGCTGGTACAGGGAGTCGACGAGGGTGCCGTCGAGGTCCAGCAGGACGGCGCGGGGCGTGGACATCGGTGCGCTCACACGTCCCACAGGCGCGACCGACCGTCGCCGGACCGCTCCCGCCGGTCGTCGCTGGCGCGGACCCTCTCGGAGGGGTCGGCGATCAGCCGGTGACGCTGCAGCTGCCAGTCCCACGCGCGGGCGCCCCGCCCTTCGGCGAGCCACCGGGCGAGCAGCACGCCCACGGCGACCAGCACCGCGACCCCGGCACCGACGAGCGCTCCGGTGGTTCCGCCCACCAGACCGCCGACGACGATCAGGGCGATCACCGTGGAGCCGCCGCCGAGGACGACGGTCGCGAGCTGACGACGGCGGCGAGTCCGCCGGAGCTCAGTGACCTCCCGCCGGCGGCGTTCGTAGCGCTCACGGCGATCAATCGCGGAGGCACGACCGACGAACCGCGCGGCACGCTCGGACAGGGCACGGGTGGGACCCGCGCGACGATCCGGCGGCGGGCGTCGCCGCCGTGGAGTCGCCTCGTCCTCTGCGTCGCTCCCCATCGACTCCGAGGGTAGGACGGATGACGAGCGCGTTCGCGCCGTTCCGACGCCCCGACGTACCCTGGCCGGGATGTCTGACGTCCGCCAGGAGGCAGCACGCCTCCCCCGCCGCCTCGACGACCACCCCTTCCTCCGCGCGATCCGCGAGCGGGTGGTCGTGTTCGACGGTGCCATGGGGACCTCGATCCAGGACCTGGACCTGTCCGCCGAGGACTTCGGCGGTCCCGAGCTGGAGGGCTGCAACGAGGTCCTGGTCCGCACCCGTCCCGAGCTGATCGAGCAGATCCACGCCGACTTCCTGGAGGTCGGCTGCGACGCGGTCGAGACCGACACCTTCGGTGGCGCCCCGTGGGTGCTGGCCGACTACGGGCTGGCCGACGGCACCGAGGAGCTCAACCGGCAGGCCGCCGAGATCGCCCGCCGGGCCTGCGACCGCTACGCGAGCGACGACCGACCGCGCTGGGTGGTCGGGTCGATCGGCCCCGGCACCCGGTCGCCGACGCTGTCCCTCGGCAAGGATCCCGACACCACCAAGGACTTCATCGACGTCGCGGAGATGGAGGACGGCTACCGCCGCCAGGTCCGCGGCCTGCT
>CAZHZQ010000374.1:0-2277 GCA_964537235.1 uncultured Actinomycetota bacterium
CGCTTCGCGATCGACTTCGCGCTGTGCATGTACTGCGGGATCTGCGTCGAGGTGTGCCCGTTCGACGCACTGTTCTGGAGCCCCGAGTTCGAGTACTCCACCTACTCGATCGCCGAGCTGACCCACGAGATGGGGCGACTGCGCGAGTGGATGGACACGGTCCCGCCTCCGCCGCCGCTCGAGGAGGGCGCCGATCAGCCCCAGGAGATCGCGCAGGCGCTGGAAGCCGTCGAGCAGCAGCGCCAGAAGGCCCTCGAGGAGCAGGCCAAGCGTGCGCGGGAGGCCGCGGGCGCCGAGGAGCAGCAGCAGACCGAGGCCAAGGGCGGGGCCGAGGAAGAAGAGATCGAGGTCGAGGCGCAGGTCGACCAGGAGATCTACGACAAGCTGATCGAGGACGGCAAGTCCGAGCGGGTGGCCCGCGCCCGGGCCAAGGCTGCGTACGTCCGCCGGGAGAAGGCCCGCATCCGCCGGGAACGTGAAGCTTCGGCGGGTGGGACCGACACCGAGCGCGAGGAGCAGGCCGCCGAGGAGCCCGACGAGGAACCGACCGGCGAGGCCACGGCCGAGGCGGCTCCCGCCGACGCCGGAACGGACGCGGCGGCGGAGCCCGAGCCCCAGGAGGCCGAGGAGATCCACGTCGAGGGCGGCGAGATCGATCAGGAGACCTACGACGAGCTGATCGAGGACGGCAAGTCCGAACGGGTGGCCCGCGCCCGGGCCAAGGCCGCGTGGGTCCGCAAGGAGAAGGCGCGCATCCGCAAGGAGCGCGAGGAGGGCGGTGACGCATGAGCCCGCAACTGGTCGTCTTCGTGCTGCTCGCGGTCGTCGGAGGCGTGTCCGCGGTCGCCGTGGTGACCGCCCGCAACCTCGTCCACGCCGCCCTGTTCCTGGCGGTCTCGTTCGGGTCGATGGCCGGGGTGTTCCTGGTGCTCGCCGCGGAGTTCCTCGCGATGGTCCAGCTGCTGGTCTACGTCGGGGCGATCGCGGTGCTGCTGCTCTTCGGGCTGATGCTGACCCGCGCCCCGATCGGGCGCGAGGCCCTGGACAGCCAGTCGAAGGGCCTCGGGCTGATCGTGTCGGTCGCGCTCTTCGGCGTGCTGGCGGCGCTGATCGTGCAGGCCTACGGCGACGTCTCGGTGACCCTCACCGAGACCCGGACCGCCCCGATCGGCGAGGCGCTCTTCTCGCGCTGGGTGCTGCCCTTCGAGGTGGCGTCGATGCTGCTGCTCAGCGCGTTGATCGGCGCGATCGTGCTGTCGCGCCGCGAGTCCGGCGAGTCCGGCGACGAGGACGTCAACGAGCTCGGGACCGCCGCCAACCCCGAGATCATGGGCGGCCCCGAGGGGATGGCTCAGGAGCGGCGTGAGGCCGACCGCCGCGCCGGACGTGAACCCGCCGCCGCAGGTACCACCGGTGCCGGGACGGGAGGTTCCACCTGATGGGGCTCGTGGGGCCACTGCTGTTCGGGGCGTTCCTGTTCTGCGTCGGCGTGTACGGCGTGATCGCGCGCCGCAACGCCGTCCTGGTGCTGATGTCGATCGAGCTGATGCTGAACGCGGTGAACGTGAACCTGATCGCGTTCCACCTCCAGTACGCCGGCCAGGACCTGTTCCAGACCGGGCAGGTGTTCGCGCTGTTCGTGATCGCGATCGCCGCCGCCGAGGTCGGCGTGGGCCTCGCGATCGTGCTGAACATGTTCCGCAACCGCGCCTCGGTCAACGTGGACGACGCCGATCTGATGCGCTGGTAGGGGCTGGCTGATCATGGATGTCTTCTTCGACTACGCGTGGCTGATCCCGGTCCTGCCCCTGCTGTCGGCAGGTGTGATCGCGGCGTTCGGCAAGCAGTTCCCGCTGAAGGGCGCCGAGATCGGCATCGCCTCGGTGGGCGCGAGCTTCGTGCTGGCCGCGGGTGTCGCCTGGGCGACCTTCACGGGCACGTCGCCCGTCGAGATGCCCTTCGAACGGGCCATCGACTGGGCCCCCCTGGGCAACGACCTGATCCTCGAGCTCGGGGTGCTCGTCGACGGGCTCACCGCGATGATGTTCCTGCTCGTGACGCTCGTCAGCCTCATGGTGCACATCTACTCGCGCGAGTACATGGCGCACGAGCCGCGGTTCACCTACTTCTTCTCGATGCTGTCGCTGTTCACCGCATCGATGCTGATCCTGGTGATCGCGAACAACACGGTGATGGCGATCGTCGGCTGGGAGCTGGTCGGCGTCTGCTCGTACCTGCTGATCGGCTTCTACTGGGAGGAGAAGTCCAACCAGGACG
>CAZHZQ010000375.1:0-2261 GCA_964537235.1 uncultured Actinomycetota bacterium
GACAGCAGGTCGCCCTCGTCGAGGACGACCGCCCCCGAGGGGATCCCGTGGACGATCTCCTCGTTGACCGACGTGCACAGGGACGCCGGGAAGCCCCGGTAGCCCTTGAACGACGGGGTCGCCCCGTGCGACCGGATCGACTCCTCGGCGATCCGGTCCAGATCCAGGGTCGAGGTGCCCGGTGCGACCGCGGCCATGACCTTCTCGAGCGTCCGGGCGACGACCTGGCCGGCCTCGGCCATCTTCTCGATCTCGGCGGCGGACTTGCGGATGATCACGTCGCGTCCCCCGGCTCGACGTACTCACGCAGCACGTCCAGGGCACGCTTGGTCACCTCGTCGACCTCGCCGATCGCATCCACGTCACGCAGCAGTCCCCGCTGCCAGTAGAAGAACTCGAGTGGCTCCGTCTGGCGGTGATACACCTCCAGACGGTTTCTGACCACCTCCTCGCGGTCGTCCTCGCGTTGGACGAGCTCGCTGCCGCAGTGGTCACAGATGCCCTCGGTGTCGGGCGGGCTGGCGTCGACGTGGTAGACGGCGCCGCACTCGGGGCAGGTGCGACGTCCGGTGATCCGCTCGACGACCTCGTCCTCGCCGACCGAGAACCGCAGGACGCAGTCCAGCGGCTGGTCCATGTCGACCAGGGTCTCTTCGAGCGCCTGTGCCTGGGGGACCGTCCGCGGAAAGCCGTCGAGGACGAAGCCGGCGGCGGCGTCGTCCTCGGCCAGCCGGTCGCGGACCATGGCGACGACGACGTCGTCGGGGACGAGCTCGCCGGCGTCCATGTACTGCTTGGCCTTCTCGCCGAGCTCGGTGCCGTCCTTGACGTTGGTCCGGAAGATGTCGCCGGTGGCGATGTGCGGGATGTCGTAGGTCTTCGAGACGCGCGCCGCCTGGGTGCCCTTGCCGGCACCCGGAGGGCCGAGGAGGACGACGCGTACGCCACGTCGCCCGGCTCCGGTGGTCACGCCAGGAACCCCTCGTAGTTGCGCTGGAGCAGTTGGCTCTCGATCTGCTGCATCGTCTGGAGCGCCACCCCGACGACGATCAGGAGCGAGATGCCGCCCAGCGGGATCTGCTGCTGGAGGTTGGCCACCCCGATCGCGACGAACGGCAGCACCGCCACGGTCGTCAGGTAGATCGAACCGGGCAGCGTCAGACGCGTGAGCACCCGGTCGAGGTACTCGGCCGTCGCCCGTCCCGGACGGATCCCGGGGATGAACCCGCCGTAGCGCTTGATGTTGTCGGCGACCTCGACCGGGTTGAACGCGATCGCCGTGTAGAAGTACGTGAAGAACATGTTCATCGCGGCGAACGTGACGATGTAGACCACGTTGCCCGGATCGGTGAAGTACCGGTTCGCGAACTCGATGATCCGTTGGTTGGTGATCATCGACGATCCCAGTACGGGCAGGTACATCATCGACGCGGCGAAGATGACGGGGATCACCCCGGCCTGGTTGACCTTGAGCGGGATGTAGGTGGACTGGCCGCCGTACACCCGGCGCCCGACCTGCCGCCGCGCGTACTGCACCGGGATCCGACGCTGGCCCTGCTCCATGAACACGATCGCGATCGTGATCGCGACGATCAGGAACATGACGAGGAAGAACGCGAACGCCCCGCGCGTCGCCCAGATGCTGCCGATCTGCGCCGGCATGATCGCGATGATCGCCACGTAGATGATCAGGGACATGCCGTTGCCCACGCCCCGCTGGGTGATCAGCTCACCCAGCCACATGATGAACGAGGTCCCCGCGGTCAGCGTCAGGATGATCAGCCCCACCGTCCAGGCGGTGGCGCCCGGCATGACGTCGACCCCGAACAGCTGGCCGTTGCGGGCCAGGACGGTGAGGCCGCTGGACTGCAGGAGGGCCAGCATCACGGTGACGTAGCGGGTCCACTGGGTGATCTTGCGGCGGCCCTGCTCGCCCTCACGCTGCCACTGCTCGAGCTTGGGGATGACCACGACGAGCAGCTGCATGATGATGCTGGCGGTGATGTAGGGCATGATCCCGAGGGCGAACACCGCCATCTGGATCAGCGCGCCGCCCGAGAACAGGTTGATCGCCGAGCCCAGCCCGCCGACGTCGCCGGCGGCCTGGGTGATCCGGTCGAAGTCGATCCCGGGCACGGGCACCCAGGACCCCAACCGGTACACGCCGATGATGAAGATCGTGAACAGGATCTTCCGGCGCAGGTCGGGGACCTTGAAGGCGTTGATGAACGCTCGGAGCACGGGCTCGGGCCTCTCGTGTG
>CAZHZQ010000376.1:0-2257 GCA_964537235.1 uncultured Actinomycetota bacterium
GCGCCTCGAGCAGGCTGGCGGTGTTGGCGAGCGCGCCGTACACGAGCTGGGCGAACCGCTCGAGCAGGTCCTCGCGGGACTCGAGGTCCGCGAGCTTGTCCGCCGTCTCGGCGTCGACGACACGTCCCTCGAGGATCCCGCCCTTCACGACCAGTTCGGGGTGATCCTTGGAGAACTGCCGCAGCGCCTTGGCGGGACCGACGGGGTCGTCCACGCAGTAGGTGAGCGCGGTCGGACCCGTGAGGAAGTCCACGAGCTCCTCGAACCCGGCATCGCGCGCGGCGATCCGCGCCAGCGTGTTCTTGACGACCACGTAGTCGGCACCGGCCTCGCGCAGTGCGGCGCGCAGCTCGGCGAGCTCCCCTACGGACAGACCGCGGTACTCGGTGAGGATCGTCGCCGAGTTCGACGACAGCTCGTCACGGACCTCGTCGACGACCGCGACCTTCTCGGGACGGGGCGCGCCGCTGCGACCCTCCCGATCGTCGGTCGGGGCCTCGTCGGGGGCATCCTCGGCGACCGGTGTGCTCGACACGGCCGTCCTCCTCAGGTGGTTCCGTCAGGTGTGTCTGGGGCTCGTGGCCGCAGAACGCGAGAACGCCCTCCGCAGAGGGCGTGGTGGAGAACAGCGGTGAGGCTGTGATCTGCCACCTGCGCGGGCCGCGTCGCAAGCGACGACCTTCGATCCCGGGCGGGAGCCCTGTGGATGACCTCGCGGTCTGCGGTGTGTCTGACCGGTCAGCGTACGGAGCGGGTGTGGGTCGGGCAAACGGGCGTGCGGAGGGTGGTCGGTTCAGTCCTCGATCGGGAGGACGCCGTCGACCTTGCGCAACAGGGCCAAGGCCGTGAACGGCTTGGTGAGCAGCGCATCGACGACGTTCTGGTCGTCGCGGACGTCGTCGAGATCCTCCTTGGCGACCAGCAGGATGGTGCGGATCGCGTCGTCGCGCTGCTTGACCTGCCAGCACGTGGCGATCCCGCCCTTGTCCGGCAGGTTCCGGTCGACCACGGCGACCCTGGGGCCGTGCTCGTCGACGACCTCGAGCAGAGCGGCCGTGTCGGCAGCCTGGACCACCGCGAGTCGCTCGCCGTCGAGGGTGAGCCCGACCAGCGATCGGATCGCCTCGTCGGCGTCCGCGACCGCGACGATGGGACGTCCGTCGCCCTCAGGCAACGGTCACCCCCTCTTCCTCGTCCTCGAACAGCTCGCGCGTCTTGCCCGGATCGATGTGGATGCCCGGACCCATGGTCGTCGAGATGGTGATGTTGCGCATGTAGCGACCCTTGGCCGAGGCGGGACGCTGACGCAGGATCTCGTCGACGAGCGTCTGGTAGTTCTCGACCAGCTGCTGCACGGTGAACGAGGCCTTGCCGAGCACGCTGTGCACGTTGCCCTGGCGGTCCGTCCGGTACTCGATCTTCCCCGCCTTGGCCTCCTGGACGGCCTTGCCGATGTCGGTGGTGACGGTGCCGGACTTCGGGTTCGGCATCAAGCCCCGCGGACCCAGGATCTTGCCCAGACGACCGAGCTTCCCCATCTGATCCGGCGTCGCGATGATCGTGTCGAGCTCGTCGACCAGTTCGCCCTCACCCAGTTGCTCGATGACGTCGTCGGAGCCGACGACGTCCGCCCCGGCCTCCTGTGCCTCGGTCGCCGAGGGCCCCTCGGTGATCACCGCCACACGCAGGCTCTTGCCGATGCCGTTGGGCAGCACGAGCGCGCCTCGGACCATCTGGTCGGCCTGCCGGGGGTCGACCCCGAGCTTGATCGCCACGTCGACGGTGGGGTCGAAGTTGACCGCGACGGTCTCCTTCAGCAGCCGGAAGGCCTCGGTGGGGCCGTACTGCTCGGTGCGGTCGATCTTGTCGTAGGCCTCCTGGTACTTCTTGCCTCGCTTCGCCATATGTCGTTCCTCCTGTGGTCCAAGCGGCGCGGCGCGCCTCCCACTCTCATCCTTCGACGGTGATCCCCATCGAGCGCGCGGTGCCCTCGATGATCTTCATCGCCCCGTCCATGTCGATCGCGTTGAGGTCGGGCATCTTGCGCTCCGCGATCTCGCGGACCTGGTCGCGCGTCACGGACGCGACGACCTCGGTGCCGACCTCGCCGGCGCCCTTCTCGACCCCGGCCGCCTTCAGCAACAGCTGCGCGGCGGGCGGCGTCTTGGTGATGAAGCTGAACGACCGGTCCTCGAAGACCTGGATCTCGACGGGGATCACGTCGCCCTGCTGGTTGCTCGTGCGCTCGTTGAACGCC
>CAZHZQ010000377.1:0-2246 GCA_964537235.1 uncultured Actinomycetota bacterium
AGCCGTGCCGCGATCAGGGTGACCGCGACCGCGAAGCCGAACCACGCCCCGGCGACCCCGAGCCAGCGGAACAGGAACGTGCTCCACGGGCGGGGGTCGTCCTCGTCGACGGAGCGGGCCACACGCCGGCCGGCCAGCCACCACAGCGGGGCGCTGGTGACGACCGACAGCGCGATTGCCGCGACCGTGACGGCCGTCCCCGCCCCGATCCACCGTGCGGCGGGGCCGATCACCAGCGCGGTCGGGGCGGAGACGGCGATCAGGAAGGCCCCGGACAGGAACCTCCCCAGGCACTCCAGTCCGCCGGACGGGCACGACCGCAGGACGACCGACAGCCCGGAGATCAGCGGCACGCCGGGCACGATCAGGCCGAACCAGGCGGCCTGCAGCTCGAACTCGCCCCTCATGCGTTGCTCCACACGCCCGCAGCGTAGGCAGCGCGGACGCTGCCGGCGCTACGCCCGGTCAGGCTCGGGTCAAACGCGTTCGGGTCCCATCTCCGCCACGAGCCCACCGGTCGCCATGACCAGCAGCGCCGCGGCGACCAGGATCTCGATCGCCACCGTCCGCAGCGGCAGCGGTGGAACGGCCGTCGTCGGACCCGCGACCTCGCGGGTCGTCGGGGGCGCGAAGGTCGGCTCCTGCTCGAAGACCGGATCCTCGGTCACGACCAGGTGGGCGGCGCTTCCCCCGGAGGTGCGTCGGAAGCCGTCGAGCGCGACGCGGGCCGGGGCGGGGGCCGGGGCGCCGCCACCGGCGAGCGCGCGTCCGCCCGGTGCCGGGGCGGGAGCCGGATCGTCGCCGGCGCCCCGCTGGTCCTTCGTGCCTGAGCCGCCCGGAGCGGTCGGCTCCCCAGCGCCCTGCTGGACCGTGTCGGTCGCCGCGTCGGTGGTGTCGCTCGCGGTGTCCGTCGTGGAGTCGACGGTGTCCGCGACCGGCCCGGGGCCCGCGGATGCCGCGCCGTCCACCTCGTCCTCCACGGTGGTCACCGAGTCGTCGACCTCGTCGGCGACCTCGTCGAGCGTGCCGGTGGTCGCCTCCTCGTCGTCGGTCTGCTCGACGGTCTCGAGGCTGCCCGAGGTGGACACGGGCTCCTCCTCGACGGCGAACGCCGGGACGGACAGGCTGAGCACGGCCACCGCCGCCACGGCCATCATCCCGCTGGTGACGATCCGGCTCCTCATGCGTACCTCCACGACACGGGCTCGTTCACCGACCCCAACGAGCGCGACCACGGGGAGGTCACGCACCGTGCTGAACGGATGACCGTGGGCAAATGACCGTGGGCAGTGGACGGTTCCTCCGGCGTGGGTTCCTGCCGTGTCGGGATGCGATGGACCGTCGATGCCCAGTAGGTTCGGCGAACGTCGACCGTCTGGAGACTGGTATGACGCAGATCGCCGGGAGCACGGTGCTCATCACCGGAGGGGCCTCCGGGCTCGGCCGCCTCATGGGGCTCGGCATGGGCCGCCTCGGAGCCGATGTCGTCCTCTGGGACATCAACGCCGAAGGGCTGGCCGAGGTCGCACACGAGATCAAGGAGTCCACGGGGCGCGACGCCCACACGTTCGAGGTGGACATCACCGACCGCGAGCTCGTCTACGCCACCGCGGACCGGGTGCGCGAGGCCGTCGGTGACGTCGACATCCTGGTCAACAACGCCGGGGTCGTCGGCGGCGAGCCTCTGCTCGAACTCGACGACGACGCGATCCGCACGACGTTCGAGGTGAACACGCTCGCGCTGTTCTGGGTGACCAAGGCGTTCCTGCCGGCCATGGTGGAGCGGGACCGCGGCCACGTCGTCACGATCGCCTCGGCCGCAGGATGGGTCTCGACCGCCGGACAGACCGACTACTCCGGCAGCAAGCGCGCGGCGGTGGGCTTCGACGAGTCCCTGCGCCAGGAGCTGCGACGGACCGCTCCCGGCGTCCGCACCACCGTGGTGTGCCCGTACTACACCGACACCGGGATGTTCGCGGGAGTCACGAGCAGGTTCCCCGCGTTGACGCCGGTCCTCAAGCCCCGCGCGGTCGTGACCAAGACGGTCGACGCGATCCTGCGCGACCGCCCGCGGCTGTTGATCCCGTTCTACTCGGTGATCCTCCCCCCGCTGTTCCGCATCCTGCCGGTCCGCTGGTTCGACGCGACGCTGGACTTCCTCGGGCTGAACCGCTCGATGGACACGTTCGTCGGGCGCACTCGCCCGCAAGACATATAGGGCGCACTCGCCCGCAAGACATATAGGG
>CAZHZQ010000378.1:0-2244 GCA_964537235.1 uncultured Actinomycetota bacterium
TGTCGGGTTCTGGCGCAGCTTCCTGCGGCGCTATCCCCAGGAGGTCATCGCCGAGATGCGCTCGATCCCCCGGTCCTCCCGGTACGGGTCGACCCGCGACGTCCCGAGGATCGTCCCGCCCCGGTGCAGGATCCCGCGGGTGGACTCCACGGTCAGCTGGTCCACCTCGCCGTCGAGCACGCCCTTCCAGCCGTCCGGGAAGCCGTAGCAGGTGATGTTGCGCTGCACGGCCTTGCGGACGATGGCGCGGATCACCGCGTTCAGCCCGGGGCAGTCACCGCCGCCGGTGAGGATCCCTATCCGGTTGGTCACCGCACATCTCCCGCCACGCTCCCGGCCCCGTCCGCACGCATCCTACGAACGCCCGCTAGGACCGTCGCGACCGGGGGCCCGGGTCGAGGTCCTTCAGGCCGTTCCAGGCGAGGTTCGCCAGGTGCGCCGCCACCGCGTCCCGGTCGGGCTCGCCGACGTCCAGCCACCACTCGCCCACCAGGGCGACCATCCCGACGAGCCCGCGCGCGTACAGCGGCGCGAGCGCGGGGTCGTAGCCGCGCATCCGGAACTGTTCGGCGAGGAGGTCCTGCGCGTTGGCCGCGATGTCGCCGATGACGCTGGCGAGCGTCCCGGCGCTGGAGCCGACCGGGGCATCGCGGACGAGGATCCGGAAACCGTCGGCCCGTTCCTCGATGTAGCTGAGGAACGCGTGGGCGGCGTCCTCGACCATCTGGCGCGGGTGCTCGGCGTCCTCCAGTGCGGTGATGATGCGCGCCAGGAGGTCCTGGACCTCACGGTCGACGACGACCGCGTACAGGCCCTCCTTGCCGCCGAAGTGCTCGTAGACGATCGGCTTGCTGACGTCGGCGCGCTCGGCGATCTCCTCGACCGTCGCGGCCTCGTAGCCGTACTCGGCGAACACCGACCGGCCGACGCCGATCAGCTGCTCTCGCCGCTCCTGTCCGGTGAGCCTGGTCCGTGTCACCCGCGGGACAGGGGTTTGGGATCCCCGGCCCACTTCTTGTCGATGATCCGCCGTGGAGGCAGCCGGACGTCCCAGGCCAGGCGCATCTGCTGGAGGGTCCGGATCACCCGCCAGGACGGGTCGAGCTGGCCACGGAGCAGGCCGTGACGCGCGGAGGTCGGGAACGCGTGGTGGTTGTTGTGCCACGACTCGCCGAAGGAGATGATCGACAGCGGCCAGTTGTTGACCGACTCGTCGCGGCTCTCGAACGGCGCCTCGCCGAAGAAGTGGCAGATCGAGTTGATGCTCCACGTGACGTGCTGGAGCAGGAAGATCCGCACCAGGGATCCCCAGATGAACCCGGTCACGACGCCCCACAGGCTCCAGGTGAGCAGGCCGCCGAGGATCGCGGGCAACGTGAAGGTGATCACGAGGAACAACGGGAACCGCGCGTTCATGCGGACCAGGAGCTCCTCGTCCTCGAGGTCCGGCGCCCAGCGGGAGTTGACGGTGTCGTCCGGCGCGAAGAACCAACCGGCGTGGGCGTGCCACAGGCCCTTGAGGACACCCTTGATCCCGGCGTCCTGGACCAGGTGCGGAGAGTGGGGATCGCCGTACTCGTCCGCGTAGGCGTGGTGGCGACGGTGGGTGGCGACCCAGTCGATCAGCGCTCCCTGGACCGACATCGATCCCGCGATCGCGAGGATGGCCCGGACCGTCTCGGGCACCTCGAAGCTGCGGTGGGTGAACAGCCGGTGGTAGCCGACGGTCACCCCGAGTCCGGTGAAGAGGTAGAAGCCGAGGAACAGGCCGAAGTCGACGGTGCTGATGCCGTTGCCCCACAGGAGGAACATGGCGGCGATGACGCCGATCAGTGGCACCACGGTGAACACCACGGCCATGCGGCGCTGGAAGCGCAGCTCGTCCTCGCTGGCGATCCGCACGCCCTTGATCTCGGGCGGGCCCTCCTCCTCGAGGGCGGCGTCCATGATCGCTTCGGCGTCGGGCGGCAGGACGGTGTCCGGTGCTGCAGGTGCGTTCGTTGCCATGCGCGGGCCTCCCCGGTGGTGCCGTTCGGTGCTCGCCGTGCGGCCACGACGAGGTTACGGCACCGTAACCTACGCGGCCGTAGGTTGCGAACCCCGGTGGCCCGCGCGGGTCATCCGGCTCGCCGGTGATCGAGGTCCGGCAGCTCGGTGACGTCGTCGACGCTCGGCGCGTGCTCGCGGTCGAGACCCTCGACGTCCACCTCACCGTCCTTCACCCGCGAGGCGTACTCATCGACG
>CAZHZQ010000379.1:0-2238 GCA_964537235.1 uncultured Actinomycetota bacterium
TGCGTTCGATGCGCTCCACGTGTCTCCTCCCCGCGTCGTGCCGAACGCTACCCACCGGAGACGCGACCGCGGTGGCGGCTGCCTGAGCGCTCGGGGACCTACGATCGCGAGGAGAGCGGACCGGGAGTGCGTGGGTGGAGACCGTGGTCGTCATCGTGGTCCTGGCCGTCGTGTCCTGGGTGGCGTGGAACCGGTCCAAACGCCGTCGGAAGCGCGAACGGTCCGCCCGCGAGTTGGCTCTGGGTGCGTTCATGGAGGACCTCCGCGACCGCTCGCTCGGCCCGCCTCGTCCGCCGGGGGAGGACGTGGCCGGCGATGACCCGCCCGGAGAGGGGGCCGGTCCGGCGACCGGTGCGGCAGACGGGTCCTTCTTCGTTGCGGGCGGTGGCCCGGGCCAGGTCCGCACGCGCACCGACACGCGCACCGGAGAAGGGGCCGAGGACGGTGCGTTCGACGTGCGCCCGTGCGCGGACCTGCCCACCTTCGACGACGTCGGCGGGATGGGCGAGCTGAAGCGGGAGCTGGCCGAGACCTTCGGGCTGGTCCTCGACCACGCCGATCGCGCCGCCCAGTACGGCATCACCTGGAACGGCATCCTGCTGCACGGGCCGTCGGGGGTCGGCAAGACCTTCCTCGCCCGGGCGCTCGCCGGCGAGTTCGACTGCAACCTCGTGCACGTGTCGACCGGAGACCTGGTCTCGTCGTTCGCCGGGGAGTCCGCCCGCAACGTCGACGCGGCCTTCGCGACCGCCGAGGCCAACCGGCCGTGCGTCCTGCTGTTCGACGAGTTCGACTCGATCGCCCAGCGCCGCGAGAACCTCGCTTCCCCCGAGGAACGCCGCACGGTCAACCAGCTCCTCACCTCCTTGGAGGAGCACCGGGGATGGCACGACCTGGTGGTGGTCGGCACCACGAACGACGTGTCCGACCTGGATCCCGCGGTGATCCGGCCGGGGCGTTTCGACAAGCACATCCGGATCGACCTGCCCGACCGGGCGGCTCGCCGGGAGGTGTTCCGGGAGGCGCTGGAGCACCGCCCCGTCGCCGCCGACCTCGACCTCGACGATCTGGCCCGCCGTGCAGAGGGCACGACCCCGGCGGCGATCGTCCAGGTCGTCGAGCTCGCGGCCCTGGCGGCCTTCCGCGCAGCGGCCGCCGGGGGACAGGTCGTGCGGGTCACGCAGCAGCACCTGAACGAGGCCTTCGAGGAACGCGGCGGTCGTGACCGGCCCACCGTCGAGGACTGGGACTGGGACCGACTGGTGCTCCCCGACGACGTGTTGCGCGAGCTGCGCCAGCTGCAGGCGCTGGTCGACGACCCGGAGCTGGCTCGCCGGTTCGGTGTCGATCCACCGTCCGGCGTCCTCCTCGCCGGCCCGCCGGGCACCGGCAAGACCACGATCGCGAAGGTGCTCGCGGCCCAGGCCTCCTGCAGCTTCTACCCCGTGTCCGCGGCGGACGTGACCAGCAAGTGGGCCGGCGAGTCCGAGCAGCGCATCCGCGACCTGTTCGACCGGGCGCGGGCGAACCGCCCGTCGATCGTGTTCATCGACGAGATCGACGCGCTGGGATCGCGCCGGGGCGCCGCGGGGCGCGAGTGGGCCGACCGGCAGCTGAACCAGCTGCTGCAGGAGATCGACGGTCTCGGCGGGCAGAAGGGCATCCTCGTCATCGGGGCGACGAACCGGCCGGAGCAGCTCGACGCGGCGCTGGTGCGAGGCGGACGGCTGTCGCGCACCATCACGATCCCCCTGCCCGACCGCGCGGACCGGCGGCGTCTGCTGGAGATGCTCACACGACGGATGCCGACCGTGGCCGTGGACCTGGCCGCCGTGGCCGACGCCACCGACGGGATGAGCGGGGCGGACCTGGAGGCGGTCTGTGAGCAGGCTGCCCTGAACGCCCTGGTCCGCGCCCACCACGAACGACAGGACGGCCTGGAGCTGCCCGCGGCGATCCACCAGGCCGACTTCGACGACGCGGTCGAGCAGCGTCGCGACGCCGAGAGGACCCATCGCGGCCAGTAGGGTTCCGGGCAGGAACGCTCGACGCCCACGGCGAACACGTGTGCGTCGTCCCCGTCGACCGGAGGGTCCCCCGTGGGTGAACAGGTGCACGGCGGCCGGATCATCGTCCGGCAGCTCGAGCGGGAGGGCATCGACGCCCTCTTCACGCTGACCGGCGGCCACATCTCGGCGCTGTACGACGGCGTCAAGCACGAGGGCGGCATGCGGGTCA
>CAZHZQ010000380.1:0-2229 GCA_964537235.1 uncultured Actinomycetota bacterium
GAAGATTGCCCCGGTACGAGCACGATAGATCTCGTAGCCGCCGGATCCTCTCACACCATAGCTGCGGTCGTATCCACGCTCGAGAAGGTCCTCACCCGTCGGGTTCCGCTGACCGTTGGGTTCTCACCCCATGCTTCCAGACAGCCGCGGATACTCTCATTCCGGAGCCGCGCGAGAGACTTGCAGCGCCTCAACCCGATCGGGCTCGAGGTCGGTCTTCAGCTGGCCGTTGACACTCGCCTCGGACGCAGCCGGTGATGGTCGCTGAATGGACGAGCTCGCCTTGGCGACAGTTCCTGGGATCAGTTACGGAGTCTCCCTCTCGCGGTACCAGTCGTAGGTCTGCCGGATGCCGTCTCGGAGGCTGATCGAGGGTTGCCAGCCGAGCTGCCGGAGTCGAGTCACATCGAGCAGCTTGCGGGGGGTGCCGTCGGGCATGGAGGTGTCGTAGGTGAAGCCCCCGTCGTAGCCGACGATGTCGGCGATGAGCTCGGCGAGCTCACGGATCGAGATGTCGTGGCCGACCCCGACATTGAGGTGCTCCTCACCTTCGTAGTGCTCGGTGGCGTAGACGGTGGCGTCGGCGACGTCGTCGACGTGCAGGAACTCCCGCCGCGGTTCGCCGGTGCCCCAGATGACGACCTTGTCCTGTCCGGAGGCCTTGGCCTCGTGGATCTTGCGCAGCAGCGCCGGCAGCACGTGTGAGGTTTCGAGGTCGAAGTCGTCGTCGGGTCCGTACAGGTTGGTGGGCATCAGGCTGATGGCCCGCATGTCGTACTGGCGGCGGTACATCTTGGTCAGCTCCAACGCGGCGATCTTCGCGATCGCGTAGCCCTCGTTGGTCGGCTCCAACGGGCCGGTCAGCAGGTAGGCCTCGGACATCGGCTGGGGGGCCTCGCGCGGGTAGATGCACGACGACCCCAACACCACGGTCTTCTCGACACCGAAGCGGCGGGCCGATTCGATGACGTTCGCGCCGATCATCAGGTTGTCGTACAGGAACTCGCCCTGACGGGTGCGGTTCGCCTGGATCCCGCCGACCTTCGCCGCCGCCGACAGCACCACCTCCGGACGCACCTGCTCCACGAAGGCCTCTGTCTCGTCCTGCCGGCGCAGATCCACCTCGTCCGAGGTCGCGGTGACCAGCTCGCCGATGTCCTCGCGCTCGAGTCGGCGGACCAGCGCCGACCCGACCAGCCCGCGGTGGCCGGCCACCCACACCCGCCTGCCGGACAGGTCGAACGTCTTGTCGGTGTCAGTCAAGCGCGGCCTCCGGGAGGTTGTCCGCCACCAACGCCCGCGCCCCAGACACATCCAGATCCAGGTCGGCCAGATCGGACTCGACCATCTCGCAGATCAACTGCCGGAACGTCGTCGTGGGCGTCCACCCCAGCTCGGCCTCCGCCTTCGCCGGATCAGCCCGCAGCTTCTCGACCTCGGTCGGCCGGTAGTAGGCCGGATCGATCTCCACGAACGGCTCCCAGTCCAGGCCCACGTGCCCGAACGCCACCTCACACAACTCACGGACCGTGTGCGCCTCACCCGTCCCGATCACCAGATCGCACGGCCCGTCGTGCTGCAGCATCAACCACATCGCCTCCACGTAGTCGGCCGCGTGGCCCCAGTCACGTTCCGCATCCAGGTTGCCGAGGTACAACGTGTCCTGCTGGCCCGCCACGATCCTGGCCACCGCCATCGTCACCTTCCGCGTCACGAACGTCGGACCCCGACGCGGCGACTCGTGGTTGAACAGGATCCCCGTCACCGCATGCAACCCGTAGGCCTCCCGGTAGTTGCGCGTCATCCAGTACGCATACAGCTTCGCCGCCGCATACGGCGACCGCGGATGGAACGGCGTGTCCTCGTTCTGGGGCGGCGGCGACGACCCGAACATCTCCGACGTCCCCGCCTGGTACAGACGCGTCTGCACCCCCGCATCACGGATCGCCTCCAGCAGCCGCACCGCTCCCAACCCGTCCACATCCCCCGTGTACTCCGGTTGCTGGAACGACACCGCCACATGCGACTGCGCCGCCAGGTTGTAGATCTCGTGCGGCTCCTTCGTACGGATCAGACGCGCCAACTGCGACCCATCCGTCAGATCCCCGTAATGCAGGAACAGCCGCACATCCTCCTCATGCGGATCCTGGTACAGATGATCGATCCGATCGGTGTTGAACTGCGACGCCCGACGGATCAGACCGTGAACCTCGTACCCCTTCGCCAGCA
>CAZHZQ010000381.1:0-2224 GCA_964537235.1 uncultured Actinomycetota bacterium
CCGGAGGGCACTTCTCATGGAACCGGCCCCGGAGTTACCGAAGAATCGGGGCTAGGTGTGGTTCCTCGGCACGTTGTGAACAAAGTGCTGCCGCCCGCGGGGAACGTGTTCCCGCACCGTAAGAGATCGTGTGGCTGACACGTACCAGTGGGTGACTGACGGCCCGTCGGCTGGTGTCGTCGCGAGCAGAGGGAGTGCCACATGCGTCTGGGACGTACCCGTCGTTCGACCCGAGCACACCACTTCGGACGGCGGGCGATCGCCTTTCGCGGCCTGTTCGCCCTGCTTGCGGCCACGCTCGTGCTCGCGCTGCTGCCGGCCGGCACGTCGGTAGCCGAGGAGCACCCGGGCGGCGAGGAACCGGCCGAGGAAGAGACGGTCGAGGTGGAGGACGTCGAGGAGGCGGACGATGCCGACATCGTCCGGCTCGACCACACCATCCCCATCCCCGAGGACGCGCAAAGTCGGTGGGGCACCTCCGAGGGTCCAGGAGCTGGCATGTTCCTGTGGACGTTGCCGGAGACCCGCCAGGGCTTCCTCCTGGCAGAGCCGATCTGGGAGAGCCACTCTGCCACCACCGAGGGGTACGAGTCGCTGATCGCGGTCGACCTGGACACCGGCGACGAGCTCGGCCGTGTGCAGCTCGACCCGCCCGCGTGGTCGGGTGGCGCTCCTAAGGACGACGGCTTCGCCAGCTACGTCGGTACGGGACAGCCGCACACCGTGGCGGTCGACGAGGAGAGTGGTCGGCTGTTCGTGGCCTACGGCATCCCGGCGTACACAGGAACCACCGGCGCGGACTCTGGTCACGTCGACCGTGCCGTGGAGGACCAGGAGGTCTGCCCATCTGTCGATGCTGCCTTCCCCTTCCACTACGACTACGTGGCGAACTGTCTGCGCGGTGTGCACGTCATCGACGCGACCTCGTTGGAGATCGTCGACAGCATCCCGATCGATGGCGGCCGGATCGACGGGTACCCGACCGACGTCATGACGGGGCTGTTCGCGATGTCGTACGCACCGCCGCGAACGCCGGGCGAGAGCGGCAAGCTGCACCTGCTGGTCGAGGAGTTCGTGTACCAGTTCTACACCAACAGCTTCTTCCAGGGGGCCATCCGCAGCCGGACCCAGGGAACTCGTGCGGTGTTCGCGTTGCAGGTCGACATCGACACCGCCTCGGTGGACTGGGGCGTGTGGATGCGGGAGTGCCGCCAGGACCGCGCGCAGAAGGACGGCCCCTCCCGGACGGACCTCGTTGGTCAGCCGTACCACCACCAGATCATGCGCGGTCCCGATCCCGACGACCCGTCGGTCTGGGTCGCCTGCAACGGGAGCAACCGTCAGGGGCTGGCCGTGCGCATCCCGCTGAAGCCGGACGGCTTCCCGGAGCTGCTGCCGGTCCGCGGCGACGCACCCGACCGGGTCGTGGACGGCCTGCTGGGTGGATCCCAGCCCAGTCCCGACGATGTGCTGTCTCCCCGCACCTCCACCTTCCCCGGCCCACCGCTGGTGATGCAGTTCCTCGCCGAGCCCAACTCCGGGCGCCTCCTCATGAAGGCGACGGGCTCCGGTGAGGTCTGGTGGGTGTTCGACACCCGACGCCAGGCGTACGTGGGCACCATCGGGATCAGCAACGAGTACAACTTTCGGGACACGATGGCGGGCGTCGACCCGTCCACGGGACGCCTGTACGTCCTGGGGGAGGACGATGGGACGGCGGGTGGTCTCTACCGGGCGGAGGCCGGCCACACGCCGGTGCCCCAGGCGCTGCGCTATCCCGAGTTCGCCGACCTGGCCGGGCGCGACTTCATCCCCAACGCCGTGTGGGGGCTGTCCATGGAGCCAGCGGGTGCGTCACGTCCTGCCCGGATCTACGTCCACATGGGTGAGGCTGACCACTATGTCGTGCTCGAGGACCGACGGCCACCGGGTGAAGCGCCACCGATCGACGTGGGCGGGCGGACCCTGGACATCGATGAGCAGGACGGGGTCACGGACCGGAACGTCGACGGCGCCGCGCAGGGCTTCGGTGCGCGGGCGATCCTGGTCGGCGGGCTGGAGGCCGCCGCCCGCGTCGGCCCGGTCGATCCCGGCATCCACTACAACCTCCCGCTCGTGACTCCGATCGAACCACACGACTGTTCGCAGCGGAACCGCGATGTCACGGTCGGCTTCGTGGGGCCGGGCGGTCCGGTGACGGTGGACAACGGCGGCAGCGCCGCGG
>CAZHZQ010000382.1:0-2215 GCA_964537235.1 uncultured Actinomycetota bacterium
GGGTTGGCGAGCTCGCGGTGGTACTCGTCCTCGAGCTCCTCGCGCTTGGCCTCCGGATCGTCGGCCTCCTCCAGCTCGCGCCGGTAGAGGATGTTGACGGCGCCCTTCGGCCCCATGACCGCCACCTCGGCGGTGGGCCACGCGAAGTTGACGTCGGCGCCGAGGTGCTTGGAGCCCATGACGTCGTACGCGCCCCCGTAGGCCTTCCGCGTGATGACGGTCAGCTTCGGGACGGTGGCCTCGCACATGGCGTACAGCAGCTTGGCCCCATGCCGGATGATGCCGCCGTGCTCCTGGTCGACGCCGGGCAGGAAGCCCGGGACGTCGCAGAAGGTCAGGATCGGGATGTTGAAGGCGTCGCAGGTGCGCACGAACCGTGCGCCCTTCTCGGCGCTGTCGATGTCCAGCACCCCGGCCAGGTGTGCGGGCTGGTTGCCGACGATCCCGATCACGTGACCGTCCAGCCGGGCGAACCCGACGACGATGTTGCGGGCGTAGTGCTCGTGGACCTCGAAGAACTCCTCGCCGTCGACGATCTTCGTGATGATCTCGCGCATGTCGTACGGCTGGTTCGCGGAGTCCGGGACGAACGAGTCCAGCTCGGGGATCTCGCGGGAGGGGTCGTCGCCCACGTCGAGACGCGGCGGCTCCTCCAGGTTGTTGCTGGGGAGAAAGGACAGCAGGTACTTGATGTCGTCGATGCAGGCCTCCTCGTCCGGCGACGCGAAGTGCGCGACGCCGGACTTGCCGGCGTGGGCCATCGCCCCACCGAGCTCCTCCATCGAGACCTCCTCACCGGTGACCGTCTCGATGACGTTCGGCCCGGTGATGAACATGTGGGCGGTGTCCTGGACCATGAACACGAAGTCGGTGATCGCGGGGGAGTAGACGGCCCCGCCGGCACACGGGCCCATGATCGCGCTGATCTGCGGGACCACGCCCGACGCCAGGACGTTGCGGTAGAAGATCTCGCCGTAGCCGCCCAGGGACACGACACCCTCCTGGATCCGGGCGCCCCCCGAGTCGTTCAGCCCGATGACCGGACAGCCCATGTCGAGGGCCATGTCCATGACCTTGACGACCTTCTCGGCGAACACCTCGCCCAGCGATCCGCCGAACACCGTGAAGTCCTGGCTGAAGACGCAGACCTGTCGCCCGTCCACCGTGCCCCACCCGGTGACCACCCCGTCGCCGTAGGGGCGCTCGTCCTCCATTCCGAACGTGGTCGAACGGTGGCGTGCGAACATGTCGGTCTCGACGAAGGAACCCTCGTCCAGCAGCAAGTCGATGCGTTCACGCGCGGTCTTCTTGCCGCGCGAGTGCTGTTTCTCGATCGATTCCTGGCCGCCTGCCGTGAGCGCCTCGTCACGGCGGCGACGGAACTCCTCGAGCAGTTCCTTCGTGGTGGGCTGGGACACCGGGCGCCCTTCGATCGCGGGGACGGTGGGGGTCTCGGACGCGGTCATCCTAGGCTGTCCGCTCTGCATCTCCCGAGGCCGCCCGACCTGGAGGCTCGATGACCGACCGGCCCCCGTCCCAGATCGTCGACCGGATCACCGCGTCGCCGCGGTGGCGGCAGGTCGAGTACGAGCCGGTGGTCGGATCGACCAACACGATCGTCGCCGAACGTGCCGCCGCGGGCGAGCAGCCGGGCCTGGTCGTGGTCGCCGGGCGGCAGACCGCGGGGCGTGGGCGCCGGGACCGGTCGTGGAGCGACCAGGCGCGGGGGTCGCTCGCGGTGACCGCGTTGGTACGTGCCCCCGACCGCGCCACGCTCGTCACGCTCGCGGCTGGCCTGGCGGTCGGTGACGCCGCGGCGGCGCAGGGGGTCGACACCGCGCTCAAGTGGCCCAACGACGTGCTCACCCCGGACGATCGGAAGTGCGCCGGCGTGCTGATCGAGTCCGTGACGGGTGGGCTGCTGGCGGTGGGCATCGGGATCAACGTGGACTGGCGGCAGCGTTCGGACCACGTCGATCCGTCGTGGGGGAGCCTCGCCGAGTCGCTCGACTCCGACATCGACCGGTGGGTGTTGCTGGCCGACCTGCTGCGGGCCCTGGACGGCCACCTGGGCCAGGCGGACGCCAGGCCGGACCGCCTGCTGGAGACCTACCGCGGGCGGTGCTCGACCCTGGGGCGCGAGGTCCGGGTGGAGCTGTCGGACGGGGTGCTCACGGGCACCGCCGAGGATGTGGCCGAGGACGGCGCCCTGCAG
>CAZHZQ010000383.1:0-2214 GCA_964537235.1 uncultured Actinomycetota bacterium
ACCGCGCACTACCATCCCGCACCGATGAGCGAGTCCGATCCCAGCGAGCCCGATCCTTCGACGTCCGACCCCTCCTGGCCCGGTGACCGCGGCGGCCACGTCTGGCCCAAGGACCGGGAGGTCGTGACCGACGACGGCGTGCACGTCCGGTACGCGGTGCGTGGCCCGGAGGACGCCCCGGTCGTCGTGCTCTGCGCCGGGTTCCTCTGTCCGGACAACTTCTGGACGTACCTCGCGCCGGACCTGGCCCGCCACCACCGCGTCGTCATGCTGAACTACCGGGGCGTCGGGGCGTCGACGGTGCCCCGGGACCCGGACCTGCTCGGGCGCAACGTCCGCGTGGAGGACTTCCGGGTCGAGCGCCTCGCGCGTGACGTGATCGACGTGGTCGACGCCGAGGACATCGGCTCCGCGACGTTCCTGGGCCACTCCATGGGGTGCCAGGTGGCGCTCGAGATCTACCGGCAGCTCGGATCCGCCCGGGTCGACTCGCTGGTGCTGGTGACCGGCCCCTTCGCGTCGCCCTTCGACACCTTCTACGGGTCCAGCCTCGGTGCGGTGGTCTTCCCGATCATCTACCGGTCCCTGCAGATCGCCCCGGAACCGCTGGTGCGGCTGATCCCGAAGCTGGCCAGAGCACCGGGGATGCTCGATGTCGCCGAACTGATCCGCGCCACCGGGCCGGAGACACCTCGCGGTCCGATGCGGCCGTACCTGGACCACCTCGCGAACGTCGACGCGGGGGTCGCCCTGAAGGTCGCCCAGGCGATGCACCGCTACGACGCCCACGACGTCCTGCCCGAGGTCCAGGCCCCGGCCCTCGTGATCGTGGGTGAGCGTGACACGTTCACACCGCCCGACATCGGGCGGATCTTCGTGGACGAGATGCCGGACGCCGAGCTGATGTCGGTCGAGGGTGGGACCCACTGCGCCCTGCTCGAGTACCCGGCAGAGGTCAACCGGGACGTCCTCGACTTCCTGGCGCGTCGGGTCGACGACGGTCAGTCCCGGGACGTCCGGTCGGCCGCCTCCTCGTCGAAGTAGTCGAGCTTGTCCAACGGCATCACGACCGCGGTCATGACGTTCATCAGGTGCGCGACGATGCGCTTGAGGTGCCGGTAGAACAGCGCCCGGGGCACCGCCTCGGAACCGCGGACGTCGGCGGTGACGAGCGCGTGCACCAGGTCGTCGAACTCGTCCTGGAGGACGTCACCCTCGGCGATCAGGTCGCGCGCACGCTCCTCCTCGCGATCGCGGTAGACCTCCCCCGCCTCGGTGATCAACCGCGAGATCCGGTCGCGGTAGGCGATCAGCTCGTCCCGGTCGTCCGCACGACTGAAATCGGCACCCTCAGCCGCGATGTCGAAGATGTTCTTCGCGTAGTCCCCGACGCGCTCGACATCCTTGACGATCGACATCACCACCAGGATCGCCGGGATGTCGACGGCGTCCTGGACGCTCGCGTGCACGACCAGCTTGCGCCGGATGTCGCGCTCGAGCTTGTTGACGCGGTTGTCGGTCTGGCGCAGATCGGGTCCTACCACCTCGACGTCGGCACCTCCGATCAACGCGGACGTCGCGATGTCGAAGCTGTGCCGGTCGTCGGCGAGCATCTGCTGCAGGTCCGCCTCGACCTCTTCGAGACGGCCCTCGCCGCCTCCCTTGAAGAACCTCATGACCATGGATCTCTCCTCACTGCAACAGCAGCATGCCAGCCAGCGGGACGACGACGAACGCACCGACCACGTACCCCACGACCGCGCTCCGGTTGGTCACCGCCACGCGGGCCAGCGCCTTGGCCAGGCGGACCGGCACGAAGCGGATCCCGGGGATGCCGTACAGCACCGTTATCCCGCTGATGTTGAACAGCGTGTGCACGAGCGCGATCGTGAGCCCCTCCGGCGAGTCGACCGCCAGGGACGCGATCAGCGCGGTGACGGTCGTGCCGACGTTCGCGCCGAGCGTGATGGGGTAGGCGTTGCGCAGGGTCAGCACGCCGGCCGCCACGATCGGCACGAGGATCGACGTCGTGATGCTGGAGGACTGGACGGCGACCGTCACGGCCACCCCGATGACCATCCCGACGAGTCCGCCCCCGGACGCGATGATCCGGTTCATCGCGCGCTCGAGCGTCCCGGCGACCAGGGTCCGCATGTTCCGGGTGATGAACGTCAGGGCGACGAGGATGAACGCGAGCCCGAGCGCCAGGAGCAC
>CAZHZQ010000384.1:0-2200 GCA_964537235.1 uncultured Actinomycetota bacterium
GTGGGGCCGTGTGGCGCCGCCGTGCCGTCGCGCAGCTGGTGGCCACCACCTGACCCGGCCGGACCGCTCCGTGCCCGACCGGCCGGACCGTTCCGGGACCGTAAGAGATCGTGTGGCTGACACGTACCAGTAGGTGACTGACGCCCTGTCGGCTGGGGTCGTCGCGAGCAGAGGGAGTGCCACATGCGTCTGGGACGTACCCGTCGTTCGACCCGAGCACACCACTTCGGACGGCGGGCGATCGCCTTTCGCGGCCTGTTCGCCCTGCTGGCGGCCACACTCGTGCTCGCGCTGCTGCCGGCCGGCACATCGGTAGCTGAGGAGCACCCGGGCGGCGAGGAACCTGCCGAGGAAGAGCCGGCCGCAGTGGAGGACGTCGAGGAGGCGGACGACGCCGACATCGTCCGGCTCGACCACACCATCCCCATCCCCGAGGACGCGCAGGGATCCGCGGGTCCAGGAGCTGGCAGGTTCCTGTGGACGTTGCCGGAGACCCGCCAGGGCTTCCTCCTGGCAGAGCCGATCTGGGAGAGCCACTCTGCCACCACCGAGGGGTACGAGTCGCTGATCGCGGTCGACCTGGACACCGGCGACGAGCTCGGCCGTGTGCAACTCGACCCACCCGCGTGGTCAGGTGGCTCTGCTAAACAGGCCAGCTTCGCCGGCTTCACCGGCGCAGGACAGCCGAACACCGTGGCGGTCGACAGGGAGGGAGGGCGCATCTTCGTGGCCTACGGCATCCGGGCGTACGCCGATGGCATCGGCGCGGACCCTCGTCACGCCACGCGTGCCGTGGAGGACCAGGAGGTCTGTCCGAGCGCGAGCACTTTGATCCCGGTCATGTACAAGAACACCGCGAACTGCCTGCGCGGTGTGTACGTCATCGACGCGACCTCGTTGGAGATCGTGGACAGCATCCCGATCGATGGCGGCCGGATCGACGCGTACCCGACCGACGTCATGACGGGGCTGTTCGCGATGTCGTACGCACCGCCGCGGACGCAGGGCGAGAGCGGCAAGCTGCACATGATCGTCGAGGAGATGGCGTACCACGTCTACACCAACAACTTCTTCCAGGGGGCCCACCGCAGCCGGACCCACGGAACTCGCGCGGTGTTCGCGTTGCAGGTCGACACTGACACGGCGACGGTCGATTGGGGGGTGTGGCTACGGGAGTGCCGCCAGGACCGCGCGCAGAGCGACGCCCCCTCCCGGGACGACGTCGCTGGTCAGCCGTACGCGCACCAGATCATGCGCGGTCCCGATCCCGAGGACCCGTCGGTCTGGGTCGCCTGCCACGGGAGCAACCGTCAGGGGCTGGCCGTGCGCATCCCGCTGAAGCCGGACGGCTTCCCGGAGCTGTTGCCGGTCCGTGGCGACGCCCCCGACCGGGTCGTGGGCGGCCTGCTGGGCGGATCCCAGCCCGGGCCTGACGACGTGCTGTCTCCCCGCACGTCCACCTTCCCCGGCCCACCGCAGGTGATGCAGATCCTCGCCGATCCCAACTCCGGGCGCCTCCTCATGAAGGGGACGGGCTCCGGCGAGGTCTGGTGGGTGTTCGACACCCGACGCCGGGCGTACGTTGGCACCATCGGGATCAGCAACGAGTACACCTTTCGGGAAACGATGGCGGGCGTGGACCCGTACACGGGACGCCTGTACGTGCTGGGGTTCGACGATGGGACGGCGGGTGGCCTGTACCGGGCGGAGGCGGCCCACACGCCGGTGCCCCAGGCGTTGCGCTACCCCGAGTTCGCCGACCTGGCCGGCTCCCCGAGCGGCGGCGCCCCCAACGCCATGTGGGGGCTGTCCATGGAGCCAGCGGGTGCGTCACGTCCTGCCCGGATCTACGTCAACCGGGGCCGCCACTTCGTCGTGCTGGAGGACCGACGGCCACCGGGTGAAGCGCCACCGATCGAGGTGGGCGGGCGGACCCTGGACATCGAGGAGCAGGACGGGGTCACGGGCAGGAACGTCGACGGCGCCGCGCAGGGCTTCGGGGCGCGGGCGATCCTGGTCGGCGGGCTGGAGGCCGCGGCCCGGGTGGGTCCGGTCGATCCCGGCTTCCACTACAACTTCCCCCAAGTGCTCGGGGCGTGGGACCCGCACGACTGTTCGCAGCGCAACCGTGACGTGACAGTGGGGTTCGTGGGGCCGGGCGGTCCGGTGACGGTGGACAACGGCGGCAGCGCCGCGGCCG
>CAZHZQ010000385.1:0-2198 GCA_964537235.1 uncultured Actinomycetota bacterium
CCGGTGGTCGGGATGACGCGTCACTCTCGGATGGCGGATCGGAGTACGAAGTCATGTTCGAGTCCGATGCTGGCGATCTCGTCCTTGCTGATCGGGTTGGGAGGCTCGCCCGGCTTGGTGGCGATGCGACGGAAGAACGACAGCAGTCCCTTGTCACGATTGGGGATCACGGCGAACACCATCACGAGCGGCTCGACCCCGCGATTGGCCACCGCGTGCCACGTACCGGGTGCGATGTGCCAGACCATGCCCGGTAGCAGCGGTTGATCGACCATCTGGCCGCTCTGGTGGTGGCGGATCTCACCTTCGCCGGAGATCAGGTAGCCGATCTCCTGGGTCTGCTCGTGTCGGTGCTCAGCCAGGTCCCCACCCGCGCCGAGGGAGAACCGCGCGAAGCTCGCGGCTGCATCTGGCATGGTCTTCGGGTCTAGGTAGATGTGGAACTCGCCGCCGGACCCGAGCTCGTCCTGGCTGTCGGGGAACACCCAGAGGTGGTCGCCGTCCGTCGGCTCCCAGATCGTCACTCCCGCGCCAACAGGTGTGCTCCTTGCTTGCTGCGGTTCTGTGGTCATGGTGTTCTCCCTCGGGTGTCGATCGGGACCGACACTACGAAGCCGGACGTCGTGGGCCATCACCAGGTCTGGGTATCTCGCCTCGGAACGCTCACAGCTGCTCTACTCGTGACCCGAAAGACCGTGTTCGATCGCCCACACCGCGATTTCCGTGCGGGAGTCCAGCCCGAGTCGGGCCAGGATGTGCTTGACGTGGGTCTCGGCTGTGTGGCGGCTGATCACCAGCTCGTCCGCGATCTGCTGGTTTGTACGGCCCCGTGCGACAAGGGCTGCAACTTCCCGCTGCCGCGGTGTGAGGATCTCGATCGCCTGCCGTCTGCGCGCCGTGGTCCCCCGGGTGGGGTCGCCGGTGCCGGCCAGGACGGCGGTCACCCGCTCTGCCTCCCAACGGGCGTGGAGTCGGAGGAAGGCGGTCCGGGCCGCCTCCAGTTCCCGTTGGGCTGTGTCAGCTTGGCCGTCGGCCCAGTAGGCACGGCTAAGCAGGACTCGGGCGCGGGCGGCATCGAGGGGTGCCTCTGCGTCTTGCCAGCGGTCCACCGCGGCGTGCAGCTGAGCCACCGCCTGGGTGACATCGCGCCGAGCCAGCATGATCGCGCCACGAGCAGTCTCGGCGGCGGCGCGGGAAGCGTCGGTACCGAAGCGGTCGGCGAGCTCGACCAGGCGATCACACCACTTCACGGCGTCGGCGATCCGGCCCAGCGTCAAGGCGACAGCGATACCGGTCGGCAACGTATACAGCAGACTGCTCAGCGCGTACCAGTGGGGGTCCTCGATCGCTGTGGTGATGGCGTGCCAAGCGGCCTCGGGCTGGCCCTGGGCCAGCCGGAGCCTGCTGCGCCCGGGCTCCGGCGTGTGACCCAGCTCGTCGGCGCGAGCGAACGCCGCCTCGGCTCCCGGCAGGTCACCCTGGGACAGACGACAGTCGCCTATCTGGTAGTGGGCCCACGCAGTCAGCTCCGGCGACCAGTCGCCAGCCAGCTTCAGGGCGGCGACCGCCGCGTCCTGCGCGTCCTCGAGGCGCCCGCGCACCCGCAGCAGCTCCGCGCGATGCACCTGCAGGTGAGCGGGGAAGTGCACCACGCCTGCTCGGTCACACCAGCGGCTCGCGACCTCGTGCCAGCCTCTCGCCCGCGACCAGTCCCCCGTCTGCCGGCAGGTCCACAAGACACCGCAGTGGATCGTTCCCGCGTACATGGGATGTACGTCGTGGGATGTGGCTAGTGAGATGGAACCGTCCAGCTGCGCAAGCCCGCGCTCGGCGTCACCGTTGAGGACCTCGACCTGCCCGAGGACGTACCTCGAGAACGCGATGACCGTCACGTCACCGACACGCCGACCGACGTTGAGGGCCGAACGGGCCAGCTCCAGGGCTCCGGCGGCATCACCCTCGACGAGCCGCGCGTAGCTCGCAAGCGCGTAGGCCATCCCGTACTCGGCGCACTCGCCGGCCCCTTCCAAGTACTCGACGGCACGGATCCAGCCCGCCACCGACACCTCCTCGTTACCCACCAACGCATGGATCCGCGCCTGCTCGAGAGCCGCCCGGGCCGCCGCGCGTCGTTCACCCGCCCGTTGGCACACACCCTCGAGACGTTCGAACACATCCAGGCATCGCACCGCAGGAGG
>CAZHZQ010000386.1:0-2198 GCA_964537235.1 uncultured Actinomycetota bacterium
CCCGGTCGACGCGGTCCACCTCGACTACCTGCGCTACTCGGAGGACCGCTGCGACTACGGGGGGAGGACGGGCATCGTCGGGTGCTGGGGCTACCACCCCACGGCGCTGTCTCGTTTCAACAGCGAGCACGGCAGGACCGGCAAGCCCGCCCCGTGGGACGAGCAGTGGAGCGACTGGCGTCGCGAGCAGACCCGCAGCCTCGCGGAGCGCATCCGCACCGAGGTCCGCGCCGCACGCCCCGGCACCGCGGTGACGATGGCGGGGCTCACCCAGGGCGAGCCGCCCCAGACGACGACCGACTACCGCAACACCAAGACCTGGATGGGCGTGTTCCAGGCCTGGCCGGACTGGCTGAAGGACGGGGTGGTCGACGCCGTCTACCCGATGAACTACTTCGACGAGTCCCGCCACCCCGACTGGTTCGACGGTTGGATCGCCTTCGAGCAGCGCCTGCAGCAGGACTGCCCGGGCTGCGACCTCGCGGTCGGCCAGGGCTCCTGGTTGAACACCCCCGGCGACTCGCTGGCGCAGCTCGAGCAGGGGCTGGCCGCGACCGGCGGGGCGGTCGTCTACTCCTACCAGCAGAACGCCTCGAGCGAGCCGCACGACGCGCTGCTGAAGGCGCTGCCGACGACGCTGTTCGCCGACCCCGCCCCGGCTCCGCCGCTGCCCTGACGCCCCGCCCCGGCTCCGCCGCTGCCCTGACGCCCAGCCCCGCGACGCCCTCCCACGCCCCGCCCGTTGTTGCGGATCGGGGTGGAAAAACTTCAACATGTTGAAGAAGATCAACCCCGATCCGCAACAACGTAGGCTTGCCGGCGTCCGACCCGAGCCTGACGCGAGCCCGACCCGAGCCCGATCCCAGCCCGACCCCGAGCCCGACGAGGAGGCTGTCGTGCGCGGCGACCTGGCCCTGCAGCTACGGGTTGCGCTGCGCAGCCGCGGGGTGCTGGGCATCGTCGCGCTGGCCGGGGCGGTCGCCACGGTCGTCGCGGTGTACCTGCCCTGGTACGAGGTGCAGGTCCGCGTCGAGGCCCTCGACCACACGCAGGCCGGGGCGGTGACGGCGATCCCCGGGTGGCAGGCCCAACCCTGGATCTGGTCGGTGGCCGGACTCGCGATCGTCGCGGCTGCCCTGGGCATCGCGCTGGCGATCGACCGACCGCCCTCGTGGACCCGGGAGGGTCTGCTGGCCGTGGCCGTGGGGATCGCGCTCGTCGCCGGCGCCAGCGCGACCGTTCGCCCCCCCGACGCCAGGTTCCTCGCGGACGACCGTCTACGCCGCCTCCACGCGACCATCGCCGAGCTGCCCGAGGACGTCCAGGTCGACCTGGGCATCCGACCCGCCACGGGGATCTGGGTGTCGCTCGCCGGATCGGCGCTGCTGGTGGCGACCGCGTTCGCGGTCCGCGAGGTCTGACGTGCGGATCGGCGTCGACGTCGGCGGCACGTTCACGGACCTGATCCTCGACGGCGACGACGGCCTGCGGGTGGCCAAGGTGCCCTCGACCGGCGGGGACCGCTCCGAAGGCGTCCTGGACGCGGTCGGACAGGTCGACGTGACGGTCGGCGCCGTCGCACGCTTCGCGCACGGGACCACGGTCGCGACCAACACGGTGCTCGAGCGGGACGGCGCCCGCACGGTCCTCGTGACGACCGCGGGGTTCCGGGACCTGCTGGAGATCGGCCGCCAGGACCGACCCAGCCTGTACGACCTGAGCGCCGACCGGCCTCCACCGCTGGTTCCCCGCTACCTCGTGGTCGAGGCACCGGAGCGGCTCGGCCCGCAGGGCGAGGTCATCGACCCCCTCGAGGACCCGGGCGCCGTCGCCGCAGCCGTCGCCGACCTGGAGCCCGAGGCGGTCGCGGTGTCGCTGCTGTTCAGCTTCCGCGACGACCGCCACGAACGGGCGATCGCCGACGCGCTGGCGCAGGCCCGGATCGACGCCCCCTCGACCCTGTCCAGCGAACTGCTGCCCGTGTTCCGCGAGTACGAGCGCACCTCCACGGTGGCCCTCAACGCGTACGTCGCCCCGCGCGTCGCCCGGTACCTCGACCGGCTCGAGGACCGGCTGGAGCGGGCCGGCATGACCTGCGAGCTGGAGGTGATGCGCTCGTCCGGTGGCACGTTCACGGCTGGCCTCGCCGCCCGCGAGCCGGTCCACACGCTGCTGTCCGGTCCGGCGGCCGGGGCGTG
>CAZHZQ010000387.1:0-2195 GCA_964537235.1 uncultured Actinomycetota bacterium
CGAACAGGAACGCCGCGCCGACCCTCCGGTAGGCACGTTGCGGCGGACGGTCGCGGGCCCCGGCGATCGCGACGTGCACCATCGCGAGCATCGCAATCATCACGGCCGGGTGCACCATCGCGATGAACGCATTGTCCTCCCAGGCTCCCTGGAACAGGTACAACACGATCCCGACCAGCACCTGGATGTCGATCAGGACCGCGGACACCACGAATGGCCGGTCGTCGAAGGGGGAGCCCGTGGGGGCCCGCAGCAGCGCGTAGGCCCCGCCGCCCAACAGTGCGGCGAGGACGACCCAACGCAGGGCCGAGTGTGTCGTGAGCAGGATGTCCACGGCGGCTCTCCGGGTCGGCGCCGGTCGGGAGCCTAACGCCGACGGGAGGTCAGGTCCGGCCGACGGGCGTCGTGTGAGCCGGGTCCGGTGCTTCCCGGGATCGGTCACCCTGCCGGCCGTGCATCCACGACGTCACCAACTCGTCGGGCAACGCCGGCGAGAAGAGGTAGCCCTGTCCGACGTCGCACCCCCAGGAACGCAGCAGGGGCACCTGTTCGGCCGATTCGATCCCCTCGGCGACGGTCTCGAGCCCGAGGGTCTGGGCGAGCTTGACGATCGCGTGCGCGAGGGCTGCGTCCTCCGGACCCTCGAGGATCCGGTCCACGAACGTGCGGTCGACCTTCAACACGTCGATCGGGAACCGGTTGAGGTACCCGAAGGACGAGTACCCGGTCCCGAAGTCGTCGATCGCGACGCGGACCCCGAGGCCCTTCAGGGACCGCAGGCACTCGACGGCCACGTCCGTGTCGTGCATGAGCGCGGTCTCGGTCACCTCGAGCGTCAGCAGACCCGGACGGAGACCGCTGTTCTCGAGCGCCGCTTCGACCTCGGCCACCAAGTCCTCGTGCTGCAGCTGGACGGCCGACAGGTTGACGCTCACGCCGGGTCGCGGGTCCGGTAGCTCCTCTCCCCAGCGGACCGCGGCCGCGCACGCCCGTTCGAGCACCCACCGGCCTATCGGCACGATCAGTCGGGTCTCCTCGGCGAGCGGGATGAACTCGGCGGGACTGACCATCCCCCGGCGGGGATGCTCCCACCGCAGCAGGGCCTCGAAGTGCTCGACGTGGTCGGTGTCCCCGAGGTCCACCAGCGGCTGGTAGTGCAGGCGCAGCTGTCCGTTGTCCACGGCGTCCTCGAGGTCCGCGCGCAGCTCCAGCCGCTCGAGCGCCGCCACGTGCATGTTGGCGTCGAACACCTCGATGCGGCCCTTGCCACCGGCCTTCGCCGCGTACATCGCGACGTCGGCGTTGCGCATCAGGTCGTGCGGTCCGACCTCACGACCACGGGACAGGGCGACCCCGACGCTGCCCTGGACGGCCACGAGCTGCTCCTCCAACGTGACCGGCCGCCGGACGACCGACATGGTCCGCTCGATGACGTCGATGGCCTCCCCGGCGTCCTTGACGTCCTCCAGGAGGATCGCGAACTCGTCCCCCCCGAGCCGGGCGACGGTGTCGCTGTCGCGCAGTTGGGCGCGGAGCCGGTCGGCGAGCTCGACGAGCAGGGCATCCCCCGCGGCGTGACCGAGGTTGTCGTTCACCGCCTTGAAGTCGTCGAGGTCGAGGAGCGCGACGGCCAGAGAACGTCCGGCCCGCTCCGCCCGGGCGACGCCCTGTCGCATGTGGTCCATCAGCAACGCCCGGTTCGCGAGCCCGGTGAGCGGGTCGTGGAAGGCCTGGAAGGTGATCTCGGCCTCGAGCTCCTTGCGCTCGCTCACGTCACGGAGGTTCACGACGACGCTGCCGTCACGGTCCCCCCGGACACGATTGGCGCTCACCTCGACGTGACGCCAACCCCCGTCGGCGTGCGCCAGTCTGAACTCGACCACCTCGCTTCGTCCGTCTGTCGCGACCTGCCGCGCGAACGCCTTGACGACGTCGTCGCGGTCGTCCTCGTGGATCAGATCGGTGATGGGCACGTCGACGAGTGCGCCCGGTTCGTAGCCGAAGGACCGAACCGAGGGGTTGACGAAACGGATGCGTCCCCGCGGGCCCACGATCGCGATGACGTCCGACGAGCTCTCGACCACGCCGCGGAACTGGGCTTCGCGCTGTTGGAGGTCCTCGGTCAGTTGCGAGCGGTCCAGCGCGAGGGAGACGTCGACCGCGAGGCGTCCGAGCGGGTCGAGCAGACGCTCGAG
>CAZHZQ010000388.1:0-2183 GCA_964537235.1 uncultured Actinomycetota bacterium
AGCTCGCTCCACAGGTGGTCGGTGCGGTCCTCGATGACCGACACCTCGGTGGCCAGCGCCCGGTCCTGCAGCAGGATCGCGGAGTACGCCAGGCCGACGGCGACCTCGCTCGAGTTCTTCAGCTCGACGCACAGGTCGACCGCACGGTCCAGCTCGGTGAGGTTGCGGTCCTCGACCGGTGGGGGGAGGTTGCGGGGCGCCCCGCCGGCCAGCTCGCGCATGTCGTCGACTCCGTCCTCGGGACCCTGGAGGAGCAGGACGTCACCCTCCTGGAGGACGAGGTCCCCGTCGGGTCCGTAGATGAAGTCCACGTCGCGGCGGACCGCGATCACCCACATGCCGGTGCGGGCCGGCAGCTCGAGCTCGTGGAGCGGTCGCCCCTCGAGCTGGTTCTCGGACCGGATCTTGATCCGCGCGACGGTCTCGGCGGCGTGTCGGAGGTCGTCGCGCAACGCCTGGGGAACGCCCAGGTTGCGCAGCTCGATCCGCGCGATCTCCTCGGCAGCCCCGGCGATCGTCTCGATCGCCACGGCCAGTGCCAGGACCCCGGCGAGCTGTTCGGCGTCCTCGGGGTTGCGGGCGGCGAGCATGCACACCGCGCGCAGGTCGCCCAGGTCGTCGTCGAGCGTCTGCTCGAGGCGGACGACCTCGCGACCGAGGTCCTCGTCGCCGAAGAAGACCGCCGCGTAGGCCAGATCGACCATCAGCTCGGCCGCATCCTTGGCGTGGGTCAGCAGATCCTTGACGTTGCGTTGTGGGGTCCGCATCGGGCTCCATCAGGGCACGTTGGGTGCAGCCTAACCCAGTCGACCCCGCCGGCGGTACGAGCGTTGGGAGGGCGCCGCAGGGCCGGCGGCTAGCGTGACGCGAGTACGTCGAGGGGCCGAACTGTGACCGACGAGCGCGACCCGTCACGCCGTCTGCGGTCGACGGCGTGGTCGGTGCTGCGCGGGCGTCCGGTCGTGTGGCTGTACCGGCGGTTCCGGAGCCTCCTCGGGCCGGGCGACGCCGCCAGGCAGAGCCTCGCCGCCCTCGCAGTGAACAGCGTCGCCAGCCTGGTCGCCGGAGCGGTGCTCGGCGCGATCACCGGGACGCTGCGGGAGCTCCCCGGGCTCCTCGTCATGATCCCGGGGGCGGTCGGTATGCGCGGCAACATCTTCTCCACGCTCGGGGGGCGGCTGTCAACGGCGATCCACACCGGTCAGCTCGATTTGGAGTGGAAGCGCGACAGCGTCCTGGTCCAGAACATCACGTCGTCGATGATCCTCACCGGCTCGATGTCGGTCGCGCTGGCGGTCATCGCGAAGGTGGTCGCCGTCGCGGTGGGTGTCGAGGACACGATCCCCGTCCTGACCATGGCGATGATCTCGGTGCTCGGGGGGGTGATCGCCTCTCTGGTCGTGCTCGCCGGATCGGTGGGGCTCGCGTACGGCGCGGTCCGGTACGGCTGGGACCTCGACAACGTCGTGGCTCCCGTGGTGTCCACCCTCGGCGACGGCGCCACGGTCCCGTCGCTATACCTCGCGACGTTCCTGGTGGGCATCCCGTTCGTGACCCCGGCGCTCGGTGCGGTGCTGTCCGTGGCGGCGCTCGCGTCGTTCGGGTACGGCCTGTACGCCCGTGGCCGGATCGTGCGGCAGGTCGTACGCGAGTCGTGGCCGATCCTGACCGCCGCCGCGTTGCTGTCGACCCTCGCCGGCGTCGCGCTGGAGCAGCGGCTGGACCTGTTGACCGTGTTCGCGGCGCTGCTGATCATCCAGCCGGCGTTCGTGTCCAGCGCCGGGGCGCTCGGGGGGATCCTGTCCAGCAGGCTGTCGAGCAAGCTGCACCTCGGTCTGGTCGAGGCGGGTCGGTTCCCCGACCGCGAGTCGCGGCTGGACGCGGTCTCCGTGCTGCTGATCGGGTTCCCCGTGTACGTGCTGAACGGGGTGGGGGCGCACTTCCTCGCCGGCCTGGTGGGCCAGCAGAGCCCTGGCCTGCCGGCGATGCTGGCGGTCAGCCTGATCGCGGGGCTGGCCACCGTCCTGTTCGTGATCGTCGTGGCCTACTACGGGACGGTCGCGGCGGTCACGATGCGTGTGGATCCCGACACCTACGGGATCCCGGTCGTCACGTCGTCCGTGGACTTCGCGGGGTCCGTCTCGCTGCTGGTCTCCGTCGTCGCCCTGGGCATCGCCGGCTGA
>CAZHZQ010000389.1:0-2171 GCA_964537235.1 uncultured Actinomycetota bacterium
TCGAGGGATCCACGGTCGTGGTGGTTCTGCACCGAGTCGTAGTGGTCGGAGCGGAACAGCCCCTCCAGACCGTGCTCCTCGCAGGCATCGGCCAGAGCGACCCACTGTCCCCACGTCACGTCCTCCTGGCCTTCGATCATGAGGTTCACACGCATCCGTTCAGTCCCTCTCGTTCGCCAGTTCGGGCATGAGGGCACGGACGATGCCGTACCCGGCCGCCACTGCCACCGCGAGATCCACGATGCCCGCGAAGGACCAGGTGAGCAGGCCGTACAGGAACGCCGCCAAGCCCCCCAACACGTACAGCGCCACACGCAACCGGATCGAACGGGCGAGCGCCCCCGTGGCGGTCAGCAGGACGACCCCCGACTGCCACACGACCAGGACGACCACGGAGGTCCGTGTCCCGAACACGTCCCCGAACTCGCGTGCCTGCACCACCAGCAGGACGAGGGCGAACCCGGCGGCCACCGCTCCGGCGGGGTCGATCGACCGACCGCCGTCCCTGGTCACGGCGCATCCTCACCCGCCCAGCTGATGCAACCCGGGACGAACGGGGTCGGCAGGTCCGAGTGGCGTGGTCGGACCCGGACCGTGTACCCGTACCGACCGCTGTCCGTCGCCTGCACGTCGACGGCCTCGTACACGTAGCCGTCGCCGGTCTCGGTGGGCGGCTCAACGGGTTCCATGGGCAGCGCGTGCCCGTCGTTGATCTCGCCGTCCACGCCGACCCGTCCGATGAAGAGTTCGACGGCGACGTCGTCGGGGGTCAGATCACCGAGCTCCACCGTCGCGCGCGGCCGCAGGTCCTCCCCGATGCTGACGGCGGCGTCGACGGTCCCGTTCACCGGCCCGACGAGGTCACAGCGCACCTGATCCCAGGCGGCGTCGACGCGTTCCCGCCACCCTGCCAACGAGCGGGCCCGGGCGAGGTCGTCACGACGCAGCGACCGGGCGTCGGTGGCCGCGGGCAGGTACAGCGTCTCGGTGTACTCCTGGAGCATCCGGTGCGTGTTGAAGCACGGGGTGAGCTCCTCGATCGCGGTCCGCATCCGCACGATCCACTGCCACGGCAGTCCGTCCTCGCCCCGGTCGTAGAACGTCGGGACGACGTCGTGCTCGAGCAGGGCGTACAGCGACTCGGCCTCCTTCGCGTCCTGGCGCTCGGGGTCGTCGTAGACGATGCCGCGACCGATCGCCCAGCCGAAGGGCGGGATGCCCTCGGTGGCGAGGTCCCGCCAGGCCTCGTCCCACCAGCCGTCGAGGGTCGACAGGTTCAACGCGCCGTTGGCGGACGCCTTCATCCCGCTGGTTCCGGAGGCCTCGCGGGGACGGATCGGGTTGTTGAGCCAGACGTCACAACCGGCCACGAGGTAGCGCGCCAGGGACATCTCGTAGTCCTCGACGAACACGATGCGTCCGCGGAACCGTTCGTCACGCGACAGCTCGAGGATCTGTCGGATCAGCTCCTTGCCGGCGTCGTCCAGCGGGTGGGCCTTGCCTGCGACGATCAGCTGCACCGGACGGTGTGGGTCGTCGAGGATCCGGGCGAGGCGGTCGGGGTCGCGAGCGAACAGGGTCGCCCGCTTGTAGGTGGCGAACCGTCGGGCGAACCCGATCGTCAGCGCCTCCGGGTCGAGTACCTCGTCGGCGGCCTCGAGCTCACCCGGCGGCGCCCCGCGGCGCTCGAGCTGCGCCCGGCACCGGCGGCGGACGACCTCGATCAGCTTGCGTCGGCGCTGCTGGTGCAGGTGCCACAGCTCGGCCCCGTCGACGTTCGCGAGCCGGCGCCACAGGTCGTCGTCCCCGGGCTCGCTGCGCCAGCGGCCGTCGAGATGACGGTCGTACAGCTCACTCATCTCGTGGGACACCCAGGACGCCAGGTGGACGCCGTTCGTGACGTGTCCGATCGGGATCTCGTGACGCGGGACGCCCCGCCACAGTCCCCGCCACATCTGACGGGACACCTCGCCGTGCAGACGGCTGACCCCGTTGGCGCGGGCCGCCAGCTTCAGGGCGAGGACCGTCATGCAGAACAGCTCGCCCTCGTCGTCCGGGTCCTGGCGTCCCAGCGCGAGGAAGTCCCCGAGATCCAGTCCCAGGCTCTTGCCGTAGACCTCGAAGTACCGAGCGATCAGATCGGGGCCGAAGTAGTCGTGCCCGGCCTCGAC
>CAZHZQ010000390.1:0-2164 GCA_964537235.1 uncultured Actinomycetota bacterium
CGGCTCTTAACCGGCAGGTTCGAGGTTCAAGTCCTCGGCGGGGCACCAGCGGACCGGCAACACCCTCCCCTCCACCGAGGTTGCCGATGACCACGGACATCGCCATGACCGCCGCCGGTCTCGTGATCGTCGCGGTCACGGTGGCAGACCTCGGTTGGACGACCCTCGCAGCGAGCGGTGGTGGTGGCCCCATCACCGCCCGACTCGCCCACCGCCTGTGGGGGTTGGCACGTCTACCACGGGGGTTCCCGCGACGGCACCAGGTGTTGCGTCTCGTGGGTCTCGCCGTGGTGGGCACGACCATCCTCGTCTGGATCGTGATGATGTGGCTCGGGTGGGCCATGGTGTTCGCGGGCGGCCGGGATGCCGTCGTGTCGAGCACCTCCGGTGAGCCGGCGGGATGGTGGGGGGTGGTCTACTTCGCCGGAACGACCATCTGGACCTTGGGGCCGGGCGATCTCGTCGCGCAAGGGCCCGTCTGGCGGGTCCTCACCGCGGTGGCGTCGATGACCGGCCTGTTGGTCGCCACGTTGGCGATCACCTACCTGGTACCGGTGATCGGCGCCGTGACGCACCGTCGGCAGGTCGCCCTCCAGATCTCCGCGCTCGGCGAGGACCCGTACGAGATCGCCGGCCGCTCGACGGATGCTCAGGGGCGCAGCGATCTCGCGCGGCACCTCCAGGACCTCACGGGCAAGCTCCAGCGTCTCGCCCAGCAGCACCTCACCTACCCGGCCCTGCACTACTTCCACGACGTCAACCGCGAGACGGCTGGACCGGTACAGATCGCGGTGCTGGACGAGGCCCTGACGATGCTGACCACCGCCCCGCAGGCAACCGCCTCGATCGAGACCACCGTCGCGTCGGCGCGCGCGGCGGTCCGGACGTTCCTCGGGACGCTCACCGCGGCCTACATCTCACCGTCTGAGCAGCCGCCACCGCCTCCCGATCCTCGCCGTGTCCGCGCCGCCGGGCTCGAGACATCCGACGACGAGGATGTCGCGCGGCAGATCGATGACCTCTCCGAGCGGAGGAGTGCGCTGCTCGGGCTGGTCGAGGACGACGGCTGGAACTGGGGCGATGTGTACCCCGCTCACTCCGACGAGGATGAGGGAGCTCCACGTGGCTCCGTCACGGAGGCTCCGGAGGGTGGGGCGGACGAGGACGGGTGAGGCCGATCCCCTCCCGGACGCCGGGGTGCGACCTCGCCGCGACTGGGGAAGCGTCCCTCGGCCAGCAGCACGCCGACCGAACGCACCAGGCGGGTGGCCAGCTCGGGAGTGATCCCATCCTCGGCGTGACCGAACCCGGCAGGTTCGCACCACAGCTCGGCTGGACCGGCGGCCGAGGACACCAGTTCCTCGGCGTGGTGGAGGCCGAAGAAGTGGTCGTCCTCCCCGTGGACGACCAGGAGCGGGACCTGGGACCTGGCGACGAGCTCGCGAGGGTGGTCCATGGGCCCGAAGCCGTCCGGCCCCACCATGCGGATCCCGGTGACGGCCTGGAACGGGATCCGCTTCCACCAGGTGCGCCACATGTCATCGAGCCCCGCCACGGCGTCGGTCTCGATCGCATGGACCCGGGCGGGCGCGGACACGACGATCGCCCCGTCGACCTCCAGACCGCCACCCAACGCGTGGATCGCCGAGGTCGCCCCCATCGAGAAGCCGATGAGGATCAGCCGGTCGTGGCCGTTCCGACGCAGGGCCTCGACCGCGGCCGCGACATCGAACCGTTCGAGGTCACCGAGGGTCGAGCGTCCTGACGACTCCCCGTGCCCTCGATGGTCGATCGTGAGGACGTGCAGGGAACCGGCCAGGACGTCCGCCAGCAGCGCGTACGCGGGTTTCCGGCGGTGGGCGGCGAAGCCGTGTCCGAGGACCACGGCCGGGGCGGCGGGGCTGGGGCCGGGCAGGAAGCTGGCTGCGAGCTGAACGCCGTCCCGGGTGAGCAGACGCACGTCCCGGTGGGGCGCGCGCAGATCGCCGAGGAGGCCTCGCGTCTCCAACCAACGCCGCAGCATGCTGCGCTCGGCGCGCTGCTGCGCGCCCAGGCGGTCCTGCGAGCTGGGGTGTGGCATGTCCCTCGCCGGGAGTCGTGGTGGTGGATCGTAGGCGCGCCCCCACCGGGAGCACCGAGAGCAGGAGTACCCGATGGCTAAAGT
>CAZHZQ010000391.1:0-2162 GCA_964537235.1 uncultured Actinomycetota bacterium
GACATGTACCTGGTCGGTCTCACCGGTGGTATCGGGAGCGGCAAGAGCACCGTCGCCGAGCTCCTCGCGGAGCGCAGCGCCGAGGTCATCGACGCCGATCGGATCGCCCGTCAGGTCGTCGAGCCGGGCACCGACGGCCTCACCGAGGTCGTCGACCGGTTCGGCGAGCAGGTCCTGACCGACGACGGCCGGCTCGACCGTCAGGCGGTGGCGGACATCGTCTTCGCGGACGACGACGCCCGCGCCGACCTCAACGCCATCATCCACCCACGCGTCCGTCGACGCATCGCCGAACGGCTCGCTGCGGTCGCGGAGGAAGAGGGCGAACGGAACCGGATCGTGGTCCTCGACGTTCCTCTGCTGGTCGAGGGGGGGTCGGACCACGGCTACCACGACGTGATCGTGGTGACCGCCCCCGAGGAGGTGCGCGTGCAACGGTTGGTCGACGAACGGGACATGGATCCCGACGACGTCCGTGCCCGCATCGCATCCCAGGCCAGTGAGGAGGAGCGGCTGTCGGTCGCCACGCACGTGATCGACAACAGCGGCACCCTCGAAGAGTTGGAGGAGCAGGTCCGACAGGTCCACGATCGCTTGCGTACCAGCGCGGAGGCCGCGACGGGCGGACGGCAGGGGACAGCGTGACCGTCCGCGCGGTGATCCTCGACATGGGCATGACGGTCCTGAGGCCGGACCCGTCGTACGTCGACGTGTTCGTCGACGGGTGTGCGCGCGCCGGGCTCGACGTCCGAGACCGCGCTCCCAGCCGCGAGCGAGGCGGGTTCGCCGGGTTCGGAGACGTGTGGCGTGAGCACGCCGAGGCGTGGGATGCGACCGGTCGGCCGTCCCCCCACGTGGGTGACGAGTCGGCCGAGCGTGACTTCTGGACCGGGCTGTACCTCCGGCTCCTCGAGCTGTTGGAGGTGACCGGGCCCGACCGGCGGGAGGCGGCCGAGACGATCTTCGAACACTTCCAGCGTCCCACGTCGTTCGGTCCGTACCCCGACGCGGTCGGAACGCTGGATCGACTCGACAGGTCCGGGATCGCCCTGGCCGTGTGTTCCAACTGGGGTCGGCCGCTGCGGGATCTGCTCGAGCACCACGCCCTGCTGGAACGGTTCGACGCGGTCGCGATCTCGGGCGAGGTCGGTGCTGCCAAACCTGACCGGGAGATCTTCGACGTGGCGCTGGAGGGTCTGGGGGAGGAGCCGGGGGATCACGTCGTGCACGTTGGCGACGACCCCGAGCACGACGTGGCTCCCGCCCGTGAGCTCGGTCTGCGAGCGGTGCTGATCGACCGTTACGACCGGCACCCGGGGTTCGACGGACCCCGCATCAGCGGGTTGGACGAGCTCCCCGGTCTCCTCGGACTCACCGACGCTCCACGGGCCGGGTCGTCGCCGTGACGGCGCAACGGTCGCCCGCGTTGGGGATCCGCCTCCTCGCCGCCGCGGTCGCGGCGGTGCTGCTCGTCGCGTCCGCGGTGGCGCTGTCACGCGGACGGGCGGCGCCGCCCGCCCCGGCAGCCGTGGGCACCGAGGAGCCGTCGGGGTCCCCGAGCGTCGGGACGTCCGAGCCCGATGCGCAAACCTCCGCAGGCGAAGCGAAGGCGCGCCGCTCCCCACCGATCCGGCGGAGGCCGAGCAGATCGGGGCTGAACAGCTGTTGGCCGCGGGTCTGGCGACCGCTCGGGGGCCTTGGTCGGACCTCGGCCACGACGACTGGGACCCGGAGGAGCGCCCCGTCTACGTCGCGCGCGCGTCGCTCAGCGGCGACCGTCGCAGCGTCGAGGCGGACGTCACGATCGCGTTCCGCGCCGACCGCGACCTCGAGGAACTGGTCCTGCGGCTCCTGCCTGCCGCCGATTCGCTGGCAGGCGCCCCGGACGTCACCGCACGTCGGGGCGGAACGCCGCTCGCGGCGACCGTCGACCGCGGCGGTGCCCGGCTGGTCGTGCCCGTGGATCCGGCGGTGTCGGCCGAGGAGGCCGTGTCGGTCCGCGTCCAGCTGTCCTACGAACTCACTGATCGTGGACAGGTGCTCGACGACAGCGGACCTGCGGCCTTCGGGTTGCTCGCGTGGAACGACTCCGCGAGCGTCCTGGGCCACTGGCTCCCGTTGCTGACGACGGACGAGGGCCCGATGATCCCGTGGGGCGACGT
>CAZHZQ010000392.1:0-2156 GCA_964537235.1 uncultured Actinomycetota bacterium
TGCTCGCGGACCACGTCGGCGGCACGCACCGGCTCGACGTCTCCGGGCCCACACCGCTGGCGCGGTTCGCGGCCGCCGTGCTCGCGGTCGACCTCCTGTCGGTGGAGCTCGCGCTCTCGGCCGGGGTGGACCCCACACCGGTGGCCGTGATCGAGCAGCTGAAGCGCGACCTCGCCGGCTGAGCGCGCCCCGCCTGCGAGAGCGCGCCCCGTGTGGCGGACCGCGGCATGTAGCGGATCGAGGTGGAAAATCTTCAACATGTTGAACAAGATCGACCCCGATCCGCTCCATCCACAGGTTCGGCGCCCCTTCACCGGCGGCTGCCCCGTGGGTCCGGCAGGGTCGACGCCATGACTCCTCTGCGTCGGGACCTGTCCGCCCTGCTCGCCCCGGACCGCTGCGTCGCGTGCGGTGACCGCGGTCGGCAGCCGTGGTGCCGAGGCTGCGAGGCGCAGGCCGCGACGCTCCGGATCGATCGGAACTGCCGGCGTTGCGGCGCCGAGGTCGGTCAGCACGGTTGCTGGCCGGCCGCGGCTCCCGTCACCGGCGGTCTCACCCTCTACCGCTACCGAGACGTCGTCGCCGCTGCCGTGGTGGCCGGGAAGGCCCGGGGCGCGGCGAGAGTCTGGGGTGCGCTGGGCGACCGGCTCGGTGCGGCCGTCCGCGATGCGGACCTCGGAGCGGTCGACGTCGTGACGTGGGTGCCCACCGATCGCCGGCGCATCCGCGAGCGGGGCGTGGACCACGCTGCCGTCCTGGCCCGGCGTGTCGCCGTCGCGAACGCCGCCAGAGCGACCCGGCTGCTGAGCATCGGGCGCCGACGCCCCGACCAGGCCCGGCTTCCCGATCACGAGCGGCGCCAGGTGCCGGATGCCGCCTTCCGGGCCCTCGTCGGCCTCCGGCGAGCCCGTGTGCTGCTCGTCGACGACGTGCTCACGACCGGCGGTACCGCGTACGCGGCGGCCAACGTGCTCGTCCGCGCCGGCGCGGACGCCGTGAGGGTGGCGGCCCTCGCTCGTGCCGGCGATCACCCCCTCGGACGTCGGTCATCCCCGTCGGAGGACCCGCCCGGTCACACCGGACCACCCGGCCAACCTCCCTGACATGGCCCCCACGTGATCCGGTCTAGTCCGACGTTCCCGGCCTTCACCCCGCAATGTGGGCTAGACTGTTCGTGCGCCTCCGAGTGCGCGGGGTGGTGGCAGGAGGGAGCCGAGGTGGCACAAGAACCCCAGAGTGGGCCAATCAGCGATGATCGCATCCGCATCGTCATCGCGGATGACCACGAACTGTTCCGACGCGGCCTGCGTATGGTCCTCGAGGACGAGGAGGACATCGAGGTCGTCGGCGAGGCCGGTGACGGCGAAGAGGCCGTCGAGATGGTCTCCGACACCGTTCCCGACGTCGTCGTCATGGACGTGCGCATGCCCGGCCTGTCGGGTATCGAGGCAACCGCCTCCATCAAGGAGGAGCTGCCTCACACGAAGATCCTCATGCTGACGATCAGCGACGAGGAGGACGATCTCTACGAGGCGATCAAGGCCGGCGCCAACGGCTACCTGCTCAAGGAGATCTCGATCGACGAGATCGGATCCGCCGTGCGATCGGTGCACGGCGGCCAGTCGCTCATCTCGCCGTCGATGGCGTCCAAGCTGCTCAACGAGTTCGCCTCCATGGTCAAGAAGGAGGAGGAGAAGCAGCAGGTCCCCGCTCCCCGGCTCACCCCGCGCGAGATGGAGGTCCTCCAGCACGTCGCGCAGGGCATGAACAACCGCGAGATCGCCAAGGCGCTGTTCATCTCCGAGAACACCGTCAAGAACCACGTGCGCAACATCCTCGAGAAGCTGCACCTGCACTCCCGCATGGAGGCGGTCGTGTACGCGGTGCGCGAGAAGCTGCTCGAGATCAAGTAACGCTCGGGGGTGTCGGGTCGAGGGGGGCGCTCCCACGCCCTTCCCTTGAGGCGGGTCGCTCACTCGCTTCGGTCGCTTCGCTCCCTCGCTCGCAGCCCCCTCGACCCGACACCCCCTCGCTCTAGCTGAGGTCGCTTCGCTCCCTCGCTCAGAGTCCCCCTACCCGGACACACCCTCGCTTCAGCTGAGCTCGCAGCCCCGTCGAGCAGGGACACCCTCGCTCTGGCTGAGCGCGTTGGGATC
>CAZHZQ010000393.1:0-2133 GCA_964537235.1 uncultured Actinomycetota bacterium
TCGGTGACGTACATCGTCCCGTCCGGGGCGAACACGGGGTAGTCGGGGAACGCGGCCAGGTCGGTCACGGTGTCCGAGCAGGCCCCCTCCTCGCCTGCCGGGAGGCAAGGAGGCACGTCGGCGAAGGTCCCGTACACCTCCTGCTCGCCCGTCTCCGGATCGAGCGTGAACACGTGCGCCGGGTTGCGCTCCAGGACGTACAGCAGGCCGTCGGCGTCGAAGGCCATCTGCAGGATCCCGTGGTCCTCGTCGTCCGCCTGCAGCTCGATCTCGTACTCACGCAGCAGCTCGCCGTCGCCGTCGAACGCGAAGACCTTGGACGGAGCGTCGGCGTCCCCGTTGCCGTAGTTGTGCGTGCCGACGTAGATCGTCCCGTCGTGGTCCACGACGATGCCCTCGGGCTGACCAGGCGATGGGACCGGGGTGAGGACCCGTAGGTCGAGCGGTTCCCGCTCCTGCGCCCACCCCGCACCGACGGCCGCGAACCCGAGCAACGCCACGATGACGACGAGCGTCGACAGACGTCGCAAGACGACCTCCCGGGGGACTTCCCTCGCGTACTTCGACGTTCACCGGGCGTGTTCCTCCCAGTACCGTACGCCCCCCGCCGTCGGAGATCCCCCATGGAGCAGTGGTCGTCGCTCGAGGTGCTCGAGGACGACATCGTCGCGTGCCGGCGGTGCCCGCGACTGGTCGCGTGGCGCGAAAAGGTGGCCGAGGAGAAGCGCGCCGCGTACGAGGACGAGGACTACTGGGGGCGTCCGGTGCCCGGGTTCGGCGACCCGTCGGCGCGCCTGCTGATCGTCGGGCTCGCCCCGGCCGCGCACGGCGCGAACCGCACCGGGAGGATGTTCACCGGCGACCGGTCCGGGGACTGGCTGTACGGGGCGCTGCACCGGGCCGGGTACGCGAACCAACCGACGTCGGTGGACCGGGGCGACGGCCTCGCGCTCCGGGACACGTGGGTCACCGCCCCCGTCAAGTGCGCCCCGCCGGACAACCGGCCGGCCACCGACGAGCGCGATACCTGCCTCCCGTACCTCCTCGCGGAGATGCGCCTGCTGCCGTACGAGGTGGTGCTCGCGTTGGGCGGGTTCGCATGGGACGTGCTGATGCGCGAGGTCGACCGTCCGGTCCCCAAGCCGCGCTTCGGCCACGGTGAGGAGGTGGCCGTGACGACCCGGGACGACGACCCCCGCGAGGTGACGCTGCTGGGCAGCTACCACCCGTCGCAGCAGAACACGTTCACGGGGCGGTTGACCGAGGAGATGTTCGACGCGGTCTTCACCCGGGCGAACGAGCTGCTGGGCCGCGAGAAGGAGCCGACGTGAGCCAGGGACCCTACGACGACGGCAGCCGGATGGGCGGAGGTCGCAGCTACGCGATCGCCTCGCTGGTGCTGGGGATCGTGTCCCTCCCGCTGATCTTCGTCCCGCCGGGCGGGATCTACCTCGGCATCTTCGCGATCGTCGGAGCGCTGCTGGCGCGGCGCCGTGGCAGTGACAGCAAGATGGCCGTCGCCGGCGGGATCATGGGCGTCGTCGCGGCTCTCCTGGGCACGTTCCTCGCGGTCGGCCTCTGCGGACCCAGCATCCTGTGGTTCGACTGCCAGGCGTGAGCCTCAACACACGCCGTGAGGCGCCGGCCTCAACGCACCAGGATGTCGGACAGTGCGAGCAGCTCCTCGCTGAGGTCCTTCTGACCCGCGACCACCTCCGCGAGCGGGGTGGACACGACCGCGTTGCCCCCGAGCCCGACCAGGACGCCGTCGTTCCCCTGGGCGAGCTGCTGCACCGCCCCGGCGCCGAGCCGGCTGGACAGCAGGCGGTCGAAGGCGCCGGGGTCGCCTCCACGCTGGACGTGACCCAGGATCGTGGCGCGCAGGCCGAAGCCGAGCTCCTCCTCGTTGCGGGCGCAGAGCTCCAACAGCTCCTGCGTCCCGTGCTCGGCTCCCTCGGCGACGATCACCACCGCATGGTTGTTCCCGCGGTCGTAGGCGTCCCGCAGCCGACCGAGCACCGCCTCCGGGGAGCTGTCGACCTCGGGGATCACCACCGCCTCCGCCCCGCTCGTGATCCCGACGGCCAACGCCAGGTAGCCGTGGTCGCGCCCCATCACCTCGACCAGGAACGC
>CAZHZQ010000394.1:0-2127 GCA_964537235.1 uncultured Actinomycetota bacterium
CGCCTCGAACACGACCGCGAACGGCTCGTCGTCGGATTCCTGTCCGCGTCCCGCGGCGACGAGGGGTACTGCCTCGCGCTCGAGGCCGCCGCGCTGTGGTGGGACCCGTCTCGATCACTGTGGGCCAACCCCGTCCAGCTCTACGGACCGCCCGAACGCCGCCACCGCATCGCGGGCGTGCAGGTCATCGCACCTCCCGACGACCTACAGCCTGACGACGTCACGACCCTCGGCGGGGTCGCCGTCACCACCGTGAACAGGACCCTGTCGGACCTCCGAGATCACATCCACGACCGGGATCACCTACGCGACATCGCGGAAGCCTGGGAACACCACCCGCCCACTCGCGGCGCGCTGGCCCTCACCGCATAGCGTCGACAAGACGCGCGTCACATGCACGGCCGCGTTACTGGACCAGTCGCGCTGCACGCCCGTCGTACTCGTAGACGAGCGAGGGGTGAAGGATCTGGCGTCGCCAGAGAGCATCCCGGTCAGCCGGAGGAAGCCCAACCTGATCGGCGGCGTCCTCGTACTGGTCGATGATGGTCTCCACCATCTCATCGACGATCTCTCGGGCCTCGTCGACGTCGAGGTGGTAGGAGGTCGCCGACTCGACCAGGGGCGCGAACCTCGTCTCCCGCTCCCCCGCTGGTCCGTACGCCATGGCCTGTTCGGCGGTGTCACCCGTCCGGGGTCGCGGCTCGATGTCGTATGCGGGGGACAGGCGCAACTGCATCCCCGTGGGCGTGTCCTCCACCAGAGCGGCGTGGTTGCGAGCGTGGTCGTCGGTGTTGGTCACGCACATGTTGAACGCGATCCGTGAGAACAGCTCCCGCAGCGTCGCGGCGGGTGCGACGAACATCTGTCGGATCTTGTCCGCGAGTGCTGTGTAGGTCGCGTACCGGCCTTCCGGGTAGGCGGTGAGCCCGAGGACGGTGAGGGCACTGACGGCCCCACGTCGCCCACCGCTGGGGTCGCGGTCGAAACGCTCGACGAGCAGGACATCATGGTCCCCGGATGTGACCATCGTCGTGGGACAGACGTCGATGCCCGCCCGACGCGCCAGCTCCATCGCGACCGCTTCACCCCCGACCACGTTGCGGACGTCCGTGCTCAGCGAGAACTTCGCGACCAGGTGCCGTCCGTCGTCGCTGATCGGAGCCTTCGGGCGCGCCCCGCCGAGGCTGGTCCCACGCAGTGCAGCGTCAGCCAGATCATCCGGGATCGGTTTCCCGGCGTTGACGAGTTCGGAGACCGTCAACAGCTGCTCGAGGGTGCCGCCTCCGGTCCGCGACTCGTACCGGTCGGAGGACCTCTGGAAGTCCAAGGCGCCGAACCGGTCCGAGTCGGACAGCAACAGCAACCCGAGGATGCTCGGGTCGGCTGCGGCATCCGCCAGACGGTGCCGGATCACCCGTTGACCCCAGGCGTCCGGTGCGGCATCGCGTACGCACCCGGCGATCTCCAACTGCCCCAACGGTTCGATACGTCCGGGGCGCAAGGGGAGCTCCGGGGCGTACAACGGCACGGCATCGTCACGGTCCAGGTAGCTGCGCCCGTAGTTGAACGTCACCAGGTCACCGCGGTGTTCCAGCCGCCCGGCTACGACCGGTTCGGTACGGCCTGGCAACCACACCCACACGTAGGCTTCCGCGGGGCGCTCAGAAGTCATCGTCGACCTTGTGACGGTCGGTCCGCACCCGGTCGGGCAGTACGGCCAGCCGGTCCGCCTGACGGGCGAGGAGGTCGGGAAGGTCCTGCGGGTCGGCGAACAGCGGCACACCCACCAGTGCGGCCGCCTCGAACGCCGTTCCGACCGCAACCGATGGGTCCCCGGCTTCGACCTTGCTCAAGGTCTTGCGGGTGACGCCGACGCGCTCGGCGAGCTCCTGCGCCGTCCACCCTCGACGTCGACGGCCCTCTGCCACCCGCATCCCCAGGATCTCGAGTGCCTCCCTGGTCTGCGGCAACAACGATCGCGACCGAACCATGCCCGTCCTGTTCTGTCTGTATAGTATTCTATTCGCTAGAGCGATAATATACCATATAATACCCACCGTTGGTTATGATCGCCTGTCCGCGCTAGCCGTCGGTCCCGGGCGGCGCGGAACGAGCCGCAGTTCGTAG
>CAZHZQ010000395.1:0-2123 GCA_964537235.1 uncultured Actinomycetota bacterium
GCCAGAAGCTGGATGCGGCGCTGGACCTGAAGAACCGGATCCTGTCGCGGATCTACAACCGTCTGCCGATGGATCCCGACGAGATCGCCGAGGAGTACCTCGGCTACGCCCAGCGGCTCAAGCCCCAGCTGGTCGATGCCACGATGCTGATCCACGACTCCCTGGAGTCCGGGAAGCGCATCATCCTCGAGGGCGCCCAGGGCACCCTGCTGGATCTCGATCACGGCACCTACCCGTTCGTCACGTCCTCCAACCCGGTCGCGGGCGGGGCGCTGACCGGCGCCGGCGTCGGACCGCGCCACATCGGCCGCGTCATCGGCATCGCCAAGGCCTACGTCACCCGGGTCGGCACCGGCCCGTTCCCCACCGAGCTGCTCGACGAGACCGGCGACCGCCTGATCGAGGTCGGCGGCGAGTACGGGACGACCACGGGGCGTCGTCGACGCGCCGGCTGGTTCGACGCCCCGCTGGCGCGGTACGCGAACCGTGTCAACGGCCTGACCGACATCTTCCTCACCAAGCTCGACGTGCTGAGCGAGTTCGAGAGCGTGAAGGTGGCGGTCGCCTACCGCTACCAGTCCAAGGAGTACCGCGACTTCCCGCCCCACCAGTCGATCTTCCACCAGGCCGAGCCGATCTACGAGGAGCTGCCCGGCTGGTCCGAGGACATCACCGAGGTCGAGCACTACGAGGACCTGCCGGCGGCCGCGCGGGACTACGTGGAGTTCCTCGAGGAGCAGGCTGGCGTGCCGACCACCTGGGTCTCGGTGGGTCCGAAGCGTTCGCAGACCCTGGTGCGGGGGGACGTCGGCGACCTGACCGGATGAGATCGGGTGGCGAGATGGGTTGGTGGAGGCTGACATGCGTGTCCTGATCGTCGGATCCGGTGGGCGGGAGCACGCGCTCGCCTGGCGGCTGGCGCACTCACCGTCGGTGGACGCGGTCGAGTCCGCCCCCGGCAACCCCGGGCTGGACGACCTCGGCCCCTGTCACGACGTGCAGCCGAACAACCCGGTGGAGGTCGCCCGGCTCGCCGAGAAGCTGGACGTCGACCTGGTCGTGGTCGGACCGGAGGCTCCGCTGGTCGCCGGGGTCGCCGACGAGCTGCGCCGCTGCGGCATCCCGGTGTTCGGTCCCACCGCTGAGGCCGCGCAGATCGAGGGCTCCAAGGCCTTTGCCAAGGAGATCATGCAGACGGCCGGTGTCCCGACCGGCGCGTACGGGGTCTTCGGCTCGGCTCCCGAGGCGATCGAGGCGCTGGACGACTACGAACCGCCGTACGTGGTCAAGGCGGACGGGTTGGCCGCCGGCAAGGGGGTGGTGATCGCCGAGACCCACGCCGAGGCGGTCGCGGCGATCGAGGACGCCCTGGTCCGCAACCGCTTCGGCGACGCCGGCGACCGGATCGTGATCGAGGAGTTCCTCGCGGGTCCGGAGGTCTCGGTGTTCGGGGTGTGCGACGGCGACGACGTGCTGCTGCTGCCTCCGTCACAGGACTTCAAGCGGGCGCACGACGGCGACGAGGGCCCCAACACCGGCGGGATGGGTGCCTACACGCCGGTGCCGTTCTTCGGCGTCGAGGATGCCGCCCCGCTGCGGGATTCGGTGTTCGGCCCGGTGCTGCAGGAGCTCGACCGGCGCGGGACCCCGTACGTGGGGTTGCTGTACGCCGGCCTGGTGCTGACCGACGACGGACCGAAGGTCCTCGAGTTCAACTGCCGGTTCGGCGATCCGGAGACCCAGTCGGTGATCTGGCGGGTCGCCAGCGACTTCGGGGAGCTGCTGGCGGCGGCGGTGGATCCCTCCCGGGGCGTGGGCAACGCCCCGTTCGAGGTGTCCGACGACGCGTTCGTGACGGTGGTGCTCGCCAGCGGCGGCTACCCCGGCACCTACGAGGTGGGCTTCCCGATCTCCGGGGTCGACGAGGTCACCGAACGGTTCCCCGAGGTGCACGTCTTCCACGCGGGTACCCGCCGCGACGAGGACGGGCAACTGGTCACCGCGGGAGGGCGTGTGCTGGGCGTGACCGCGCACGGGGCGACGGTCGCGGAGGCGCGGCAGACCGCCTACGAGGCCGCCGACCTCATCCACTGGGAGGGGGTCCAGCGGCGCGACGACATCGC
>CAZHZQ010000396.1:0-2118 GCA_964537235.1 uncultured Actinomycetota bacterium
CAGCGGTCTCCTCTTCGCCTGCGGTCGAGTCCGAGGCCGGCTGTTCGGCCGTTCCCTCGATGCGCAGGGCCTCCTCGGGGTATCCGGCGATGGTGCTCTCGGGTGCCTGGCCGTGGGTCCCGAAGTTGGACGCGAGGAACGCGTCGCCGACGGTCTGGTCCCACTCGTCGCAGTCCAGCGCGACGCCCCAGGCGCGGATCGCGACCGCCTTGCCGGTGCTGAGGGGCTGCTCGAACGGGGAGGCGATGATGCCGGCTCCGCTGCCCGGGTTGAAGCCCATCCGCAGGCGGGTGTCGACCCACTCCGTGATCGCTCCCGTGTTCTCGGCCTGGTCGGGATCCCACCAGACGATCACCGAGCCGTGCTCGAGGTTGTGGGTGGTCTCGCGCTCGTCGACGTAGTCGTCGAACGAGCCGACGGGAGCCGTCAGCCGGAAGTGCGGACCGCTGTGCGTGGGACGCACCGGGTACAGCTCGTCGGCGGACGGGGCGGGCTCGCTGAGGTGCTGGGTGCTCGTGGGCGCCGGGACGTCGACCGGCTCGCAGCCCGCGGCCTCGAACGCCTCCTGGGCCTCGTCGGCCTGGACGACGACGGTGTCCTCGGGCAACGGGGGCTCGCGGGTGAACCAGAAGATCGCGGCGATCCCGGCGACCGCGAGGATGGTGCCGCCGATCGTGAGGATCCGGCGTCGTCGCTGGGTGCGGGCCTCCTCGGCCTCCTGCTGGCGCCGTTCGCGGCGACGCTTCTCGCGGCGCTCCTTCTTCGTGAGGCGTTCCTCGGCCACGCCTGGACTCCTCGTGTTGGTGGGGGTCTGGTGGAGATCTGGTGGGGTCTCGTGGGGATCTGGTGGGGTCTGGTGGGTCTGGATGCCGATCCGCCGGCTGGCAGCCTACCCGCCACGTGTTCGCGAACACGGCTTTCCCCCCTCGTGCCAGGTGCTTCGTGGCTTGTCGGCGCCGTGGTACAAGCGTGGGTGACGGGGCCGAACGACCTCTCGGAGGGGCCAACGGTGAGCGCATCGTCGACGACGTCCGTATCGGGGATGCTGTCGTACTTCAGGATCGAGGAACGTGGATCCACGGTCCGCACCGAGGTCATCGCGGGTGTCACGACGTTCATGACGATGGCGTACATCCTGTTCGTCAACCCGGCGATCCTCGGCACCGGCGACAGCGGGCTGTCGTTCCCGCAGGTCCTGACCGTGACGGCGCTCGTTGCGGGCGTGATGACCATCCTGATGGGGGTGGTGGCCAACTACCCGTTCGCGATCGCCAGCGGCCTCGGTCTCAACGCGGTGGTGGCGTTCCAGCTGGTGGGTTTCGAGGGACTGAGCTACCCCGAGGCGATGGGCGTGGTCGTCACCGAGGGGGTGATCATCACGATCCTCGTGCTCACGGGCTTCCGTGAGGCCGTGCTCCAGGCGATCCCCACGGAGCTCAAGAAGGCGATCGGTGCCGGGATCGGGCTGTTCATCGCGATCATCGGTTTCGCGAACTCCGGCATCGTCGTCCCCGGTCCCGGGCAGGGTGGCCCGGTGCTGACGGCCGCGTCCTTCGACTCGGCCAAGATCGCGGTGTTCGTGGTGGGCCTGTTCCTCATGGGGGTGCTCGTCGCCCGCCGGGTCAAGGGCTCGCTGCTGTACGGGATCATCGCCACGACGGTCCTGGCGATCGTCGTGAACGAGGCGCAGGGAGGTGGGCTCTGGCAGAACGGGATCGCGACCGTGCCCACCGAGATCGTGGCGACACCGGACTTCTCGCTGCTGGGCGCGTTCTCGTTCGGCTACTTCGCGCAGCTCGGGGCGCTGTCGGCGTTGCTGGCGGTGTTCACCCTGATGCTCGCGGACTTCTTCGACACGATGGGAACGGCGATCGCGCTCGGTCACGAGGGCGAGTTCCTCGACGAGGAGGACCGCCTGCCCGACATGGACCGGGTGTTGCTGGTGGACTCGATCGCCGCGGCGGCCGGCGGTGCCGCCTCGGCATCGAGCGCGACGACCTACATCGAGTCCGCGAGCGGCATCGAGGAGGGAGGACGCACCGGCCTGACCAGCGTCGTGGTCGGCGTGCTGTTCCTCGCGGCGCTGTTCTTCGCCCCGATCGCCGGGATCATCCCGCC
>CAZHZQ010000397.1:0-2093 GCA_964537235.1 uncultured Actinomycetota bacterium
GGATCAGCACGGCGGTGGCGCCCGTCCGTCCGGTCGACCACGTGCGGTCGTTCTCGGTCACGGACTTCTTTCGTTAGGTTCGGACTGCGGCACATCATCGACAGTCTCTACGAGAGGAGACAGCACATGCGTCTGTCAACCTTGATCGAACGCCTCAACCCGGTGCGCGAGGTCGACACCGTCCACGCGCACTGCGACATCCCGTGCGGGGTGTACGACCCCGAGCAGGCACGGATCGAGGCCGAGTCCTGCTTCAAGATCATCGGCAAGTACCACGACTCCGACGACGAGGTGTTCCGTCAGCGGTGCATCCACGTCAAGGAGGAGCGCGCCGAGCTGGCCAAGCACCACCTCGACGTCCTCTGGAGCGACTGGTACAAGCCGGACAAGCACGGCGAGGACATCGGCCGCACCTTCAACGACGCCGTGAAGGCGGTCTCGCAGCTCAAGCGCGGGATGGACGCCGACGACGCGCAGGAGCTGCTGGACCTCATCGACGAGATCGACGAGTTCTGGAAGAAGAACAACGGTCCCGCCGAGACCCGCGTCAACGGCCGCCCCGGCTGATCGCGCCCACCCCCCGTTGCTCGCACCCCGGTCCGGTTCGCTCGCTCACGGGGCGTCGAGGACGTGCTCGGCCTCCTCCCACGTCTCGACGTCGACGGGCGGTGGCATCCGGTGCAGCCACCGCCTCGCGACGACCCAGAAGGCCAGTGACGCGAGTCCGCAGGCGATCAGCACCTGCTCTGCGGCTTCGGCCTCGGGGAGGAAACCCGCGGCGGCGACCGACCCCAACAGCCATCCGAGGTTGTAGAGGACGTCGTAGGCGGCGAAGACCCGGCCGCGGTAGCGGTCGGGCAACGCGCTCTGGACCAGCGCGTCGCCCGGGATCTTCGCCAGCGAGAAGGCGACCCCCAGCACCAGGTTGACGGCGTAGAGGGCCCAGGGGCGCAGGCCCGGGGCGAACACGATCGCCGAGACCCCGCCGATCACCAGCGAGGCCCTGATCGCGGTCTCGGGCGCCAGCCCGTACCGGCGGTCCCCCACGGTGACGATCACGGCTCCGATCCCCGCGCCGACGCCGAACAGCGTCAGCACGATCCCGACCTGGGTGGGTCCGGCGCCGTAGAGGTTGCGGAAGACGAGCAGGGCGGCGATCGACGCGATCGCGGTCACCAGGCGCAGTATCGACAGGGTCGCGATCGGAGCCCACGCCCGGCGCGTGCGTGCGATCTGCCGCACGCCGTCGACCAGCTCGGCCGCGGCCCGGCGGATCTCCCGGCGCAGCGGCGGGAGGTCCTCCTCGAGGTCGGGGCCCAGCACGTCCGCGGGCAGTCGGGCCGCCGCGACCACGCTGACGACCATCAGGACGCCGGAGATCACGACCACCACCTCGGGACCGCCCCGGTCCTCTCCGATCAGCCCGGCGAGGTAGCCGCCCCCAGCCGCCGCGATCAACGCCGCCAGCGAGCCACCGATCGTGGCGACCGCGTTGGCCGGGGTGAGCGCTTCGCCCGGCACCACCTTCGGCAGGACCGCCCCGAGCGTCGCCAGGAAGAACCGGTTGGTCGACAGCACTACGACGACGGCGGCGAGGAACACCGCCTGCCCCCGCCCTCCGACCGAGGCCAGTGGCAGCGCCGCGACGATCACCGCGATCCGGACCACGTTCGACCACAGCAGGATCCGCTGTCGCCGCCACCGGTCGATGACGACCCCGGCGAACGGACCCACGAAGGAGAACGGCAGGGTGGTGACCGCGACGATCCAGGCCACCTCACCCGCCGAGGTGGCCTCGGTGGGGTCCAGGGTGAACAGCAGCAGGGACGCGGCGCCGAGCTGGAACGCCCCGTCCCCGGCCTGACTGGGCCACCGGACCCACAGCAGCCGGACGAACCCGGGCAGCCGGAGGAGGTCGCTGACCCGGTGCCCGGTGAGCGCGGAGTTCGTGGCCACGTGCGGAGCCTACGGTCGGGTCCCCCGAGTGGTCGCGGGGGAGCCCGCTACTTGGTGGGCTCGCCTTCGAGGGTGGGCAGCGCCTCCTCGAGCTCCTCGGCGAGCTCCTGCTCGTCGATCGGTCCCTCGACGAACTC
>CAZHZQ010000398.1:0-2093 GCA_964537235.1 uncultured Actinomycetota bacterium
CCGCTGGAGACGTACGCGGTCTCGGCGAGCGCCATCTGCTCGGGGGTGAGCTGGCCCTCGGCCGCGGGACCGCTGGCCTCCGGGCCGGTGGCACCGGCGGGTCCGGCGACCTGCTTCAGCGAGAGGCTGATGCGGCGACGCACCGTGTCGATGTCGATCACCTTGACCTGGATCTTGTCCCCGACGTTCACGACGGCCTCGGGTGCCTCGACGTGGTGGTCGGCGAGCTCGGAGATGTGCACGAGGCCCTCGATGCCCTCGGCCACCTGCACGAACGCCCCGAACGGGACGAGCTTGGTGACCTGGCCGTCGATGACGTCGCCCACCTGGTTCTCGCGGGCGAACTTCGTCCAGGGGTCCTCCTGCGTCGCCTTCAGCGACAGCGATACGCGCTCGCGTTCGAGGTCGACGTCGAGCACCTCGATCGTGACCTCGTCCCCGACGTCGACGATCTCGGACGGGTGGTCGATGTGCTGCCAGGCGAGCTCGGAGACGTGGACGAGCCCGTCGACACCACCCAGGTCCACGAACGCACCGAAGTTGACGATGGAGCTGACGACACCCTTGCGGATCTCGCCCTTCTGGAGGCTGGAGAGGAACTCCTGACGGAACTCGCTCTGGGTCTCCTCGAGGAACTTCCGGCGCGACAGGACCACGTTGTTGCGGTTCTTGTCCAGCTCGATGATCTTGCACTCGAGCTCGGTCCCCACGTACGGGTTGAGGTCGCGGACCCGGCGCATCTCGACGAGCGACGCCGGCAGGAAGCCACGCAGGCCGATGTCCAGGATCAGACCGCCCTTGACCACCTCGATCACGGTGCCCTTGACGGTCTTGTCCTCGCTGAAGATGCGCTCGATCGTGCCCCAGGCGCGCTCGTACTGGGCGCGCTTCTTGGACAGGACCAGCCGGCCCTCCTCGTCCTCCTTCTTGACGACCAGGGCCTCGATCACGTCCCCGATCTGGACCACCTCGCGGGGATCGACGTCCTGCTTGATCGACAGCTCGCGGGCGGGGATGACGCCTTCGGACTTGTAGCCGATGTCGAGCAGTGCCTCGTCCGGGTCGACCTTGACGATGACCCCCTCGACGATGTCGCCCTCGTCCAGGGACTTGAGCGTGGACTCGAGTGCCTCCTCGAACGACTCGTCGTCCTCGTACTCGTTCTCGACGATGGGCTCGCCGGTCGAGGTCAGCGTGCCGCCGGGGTCCTGCATGACGACGACCTGTTCGTCGTCATCCTCGGGGGTCTGGACGGTCGGTTCCGAGGCGGGCGCTTGCGGGGCGGTCTCCTGAGCCTGTTCGGGCGTCGTGGTCGGGTTGTCGGCGGCCGTCTGGTCTTCGGTGCCGGGGGTCGGGGTCGTCGGGTTCTGGTCCATGATGCGGTCGAGGTCTCCTGGTTTGTCTGAACATGTGCCGCTCAGAGCGCGGCCGTCGAACGACGCGCGATGGGCGTCCCGGTCAGGGTAGGGGTTCCGGCATGGCTGCACCCACGCACGCGGAGGTGTTGTGGGTGTTGAGGGTGTTGTGGGTCTTGTGGCACCGTGGACCCCCGACCGTGCGCCGGAGGACCACGAGGGTCGCATCAGGTGGCCGAACTGTCAACGCGGGGTCCTCGGCCAGTACCCTCCGGCACCCTGCCCCACCCCCGTGTGACCGGAGGACGACGTGACCGACCAGGGGTCGTCCGACGACGCCGGGATCCTGCCCGACATGGTCCCCAAACGGCACCTCTACGAGGAGCCGATCCGTGTCCAGAGCATCGAGGCGCTCCCTCCCGAACCGCGAGAGGACGGCCTCCGCGTGACGTTCTGGGTGAATGTCCGGGACTCCGCGGGACAGGCGGTGAAGGACATCGCGGTCGAAGGCCGCATCATCGGTCCCGAGCGCACCGGCCAGGGCATGGCCAACACGGACGAGTACGGGCAGGCCCGGTTCCGCATGACCGGTCCCCCGGGGCGCTACCGCTGCGAGATCGTCGACGTCGCGGCCGGGGCCATCGACATCCACCGGTCCGCCCCTCCACTGGTCGCGACCCTCGAGACCGATGTCGCCCCGCTGCGGTAGCGACGCGGCACGCTGGACCTCCTCGGTCA
>CAZHZQ010000399.1:0-2091 GCA_964537235.1 uncultured Actinomycetota bacterium
GGGATCCCGACCCGCCCCATGCCGGTGTCGGCCTTGACGTGGACCTGCAGCGGGTGCCCGCGGTTGGCCGCCTGGACCCGGAGGGCCTCGGCCGTCGTCAGGGTGTAGACCGTCGGGGTCAGGTCCGCGGCCGCGACCCGCGCGGCGGACGGCACCGTCGGTTCGGACAGCAACAGGATCGGGGCGGTGATGCCGGCCGCGCGCAGCGCTTCGCCCTCCTCCACCAGCGCGACCGCCAGCCACGACGCGCCGGACCTGAGCGCGGTACGGGCGACCTCGACCGCACCGTGGCCGTAGGCGTCGGCCTTGACCACGGCCATGACCTCGGCCGGGGCGACCCGCCCGCGGATCAGACGGATGTTGTGCGCGATCGCGTCGAGATCGATCTGCGCGCAGGTGGGTCGCAGGGCGGGGGCGCCGCCGGCCGTGGACCGCTGAGTCACGTGGCTCCTCCCTGCGGATCGGGGGTCCGGCCCGTGTGCCAGCCCGGAGCGTCGAAGGGCCAGGCCGGCCGCCGCCCCGCCAGTTGTCGAGCAGTACCGAGCGCCTCGGGCACGGTGTCGACGAGGTCCGCGCTGGAGCTCCTCGCGGCGCGACGGGCGCCGGCGAGGTCTCCCGCCAGGCTGGACAGCCAGCAGGCCCGGGCCACGGCCAGGCCGGCGTCCTCCTGCTGCGCCGCGACCGCGGCGATCACCCCGCCGAGCACGTCGCCGCTGCCCCCCGCACCCAGGGCGGGTCCCCCCGTGGGCGTGACCCAGACCCGGCCGTCCGGAGCCGCGACGACGGTGCCCGGCCCCTTCGCGACCACGATGGCATCGACCCGCGCGGCCAGGTCTGGAGCGACGGTCGCCCGGCGGCGCAGCGCCTCCTCGCCGTCCTCCAGCCCATCGGCGATGCGGGCCAGCTCACGGTGCTGGGGCGTGAGCACCAACGCCCCGGTGTGAGCGGCCAGATCGCCACCCTCGCCGCGGAACACGTTGATCGCGTCGGCGTCGAGCACGGAGCGACAGTCGGCGCCGAGGATCGCCTCGACGACCGCGCGCGTCCCCGCGGTCGGCCGCAGGCCGGGGCCGGCGACCACCACGTCGGAGGCATCGGCGCGATCGGCGATGCGGTCCGCGGCCTCGGGAGCGACGGCCCCGTCGTCGTCCGCCGGCAGCCCGATCGTCATCGCCGGGGGAATCGCGCCGGCCACGACGTCCTGGATCGGCTCGGGCACCGCGACCGTCACCAGGCCGGCCCCTGCCGCCAGCGCCCCGCGGGCGCACAGGATCGCCGCCCCGGCCATGCCGAGCGATCCGGCGACGACCAGGACGATGCCACGCGACCGCTTGTCCGTGTCCGGCGGCAGCACCGGCGGGGCGGCACCGGCAGCGGTCAGTACCCGCCAGTCCCCCCGGTCGGCGTCGTACCTCGGTCCGAGGTCGCCCACGACGACCCGCCCCGCGTACACCGCCCCGGGGTGCAGCAGCAGGCCGCGTTTCATCCCCCCGAACGTCACCGTCAGGTCCGCCCGGACGGCCTCGCCGGGGACCTGCCCGTCGTCGCCCTGCACCCCGGTGGGGATGTCGCAGGCGACGACCGACGCTCCGCGGTCGCGGGCCGCGTCGACCGTCGCCACGACCGCGTCCAGGGGCGCTCGGGGCGCCTCGGTCGCCCCGGTGCCCAGCAGGCAGTCAACGACGACGTCGGCACCGTCCAGCGCCGTGTCCATCCCGTCGAGGCCGGTGGTGCGCCCGCCGCTGTCGAGCCAGCGTCTCCGGTTTTCCTCCGCCTCGTCGGACAGGTCGGTGTCGAGCCCGTGCACGGCCACGACCGTGGACCGCGTTCCGAACGCACGCAGACGGCGGGCGGCTGCCCAACCGTCACCGCCGTTGTTGCCCTTGCCGACCACGAGGGTGACCCGCAGTCCGTAGCCGTGACCACCGGCGTCGACGATCCCGCGGACGAGGTGCCCGGCCGCCCGCTCCATGAGGTCGGCCCAGGTGGCGCCCGCCTCGACCGCGGCGTCGTCGCCGGCGGCCGCCTCCGCTGCGCTCAGCAGCGGGAGCGAGGTGGGGACGTCGGTCACTCGCGAGTCACTCGACCGTG
>CAZHZQ010000400.1:0-2090 GCA_964537235.1 uncultured Actinomycetota bacterium
TCGCCGCCCGCGAGCCGGTCCACACGCTGCTGTCCGGTCCGGCGGCCGGGGCGTGGGGGGCGGCAGCCGTCGCGGAGCGGGCGGGGTTCCCGGACGTGATCGCGTTCGACATGGGAGGCACCTCGACCGACGTCACGTTGATCGACGGCGCCCGGCCGCGGACGACCGGCGACGGCGAGATCGGCGGTCTGCCCTTCGCGGTCCGGACCACCGACATCCACACCGTCGGGGCCGGCGGCGGGAGCGTCGCCTGGCGAGACGCGGGCGGGGCGCTGCGGGTCGGCCCCCGGTCGGCGGGCGCGGAACCGGGGCCGGCCGCCTACGGACGCGGCGGTCAGGAGCCGACCGTCACCGACGCACACGTCGTCCTCGGACGGCTCGCCCCGGACGCGACGCTCGGCAGCGGGGGGCTGAAGCTGGACATCGACGCCGCCGGGGCGGCCGTGGAGCGGCTGGCAGACCAGCTCGGACTCGACCTCGTGGCCTGCGCCGAGGGGATCGTCCGCGTCGCCGAGGCGAACATCGTGCGCGCGCTGCGGGTCGTGTCGGTGCAGCGGGGACGCGACCCCCGCGACTACGCCCTGGTGACGTTCGGGGGGGCCGGGCCGCTCCACCAGTCCGAGGTCGCGCGGGAGCTCGGCTGCGGGACGGTCGTCGTCCCGCCACACGCCGGCGTGCTGGCGGCGCTCGGTCTGCTGGCCGCCCCGATCGCAGCCGAGGCCCTGACCACCCGACTGATCCCGCTGGCCGACGTCGACGCGGGGTGGCTGTCGACCGCCTGGGGCGAGCTCGAGGCCCAGGTCGCCGGCACGCTCCAGGACCAGGGGGTCGCGGCGGCGGCGACCCGCCGGTCGGCGGACCTGCGCTACCGCGGTCAGGCCTACGAGCTGGAGGTCGACGTCGACGACCCGGACCCGGGCGGGCTCGTGGATGCGTTCCACGCCGCGCACGAGGAGCGGTACGGCTACGCGCAGCCCGACGAGCCCGTCGAGCTGGTCAACGTCCGGGTGCGAGCCGAGGGACCACCGCCCGAGGTCCCCCTCCCGGAGATCGCGGACGGCCGGGGCGCCGACGCGGCCCGTTCCGGCTCACGGCGGGTGGTGATCGGCGGCCACCGGTGCGACTGCCCCGTTTACGCCCGGGCCGAGCTCGGCGCCGGGGACCGGCTGACCGGGCCGGCGATCGTCGCCGGCGTGGACACCACCTGCCTCGTCACCCCGGATCAGACCGCCGAGGTCGACAGCGTCGGCAGCCTGCTGCTGCGCCGGACCCGTCACGGGACCGAGGACGCGTCGTGACGACGTCAGTCCTCGGCGAGCACCCGGTCGGCGATCCGCCGGGCTTCGTCCACCCGATCGGCGTCCACGAAGATCCGCACGCCCCACTCCCCCGCGAAGAGGAACCGGGTCAGCCACCCGGAGGTCTTGATGTGGGTGACGATGCCGGCCCGGTCGAGCTCCTCGAGGATGTCCTCGGCGTGCTCGTCGGTGTACTGGTCGAGGTAGACGGTGCGCATGGGGCCATGATGCCGGACGGCGACGAGCGGAGGGCGCCGTGGACCCGGTGACGCTGGAGGTCACGCGCAACGCGCTGGTGGGCATCGCCGAGGAGACCGGCGCCGCCCTGCGGCGCACCGCCTACTCGCCCAACATCAAGGAACGGGCGGACTGCTCGACGGCACTGTTCGACCCGGACGGGGCGATGGTCGCCCAGGCCGCGCACATCCCGGTCCACCTGGGATCGATGCCGGCGTCGGTCGCGGCGGCGCTCGGAGCGTTCGGAGAGCTCGCCGAGGGCGACCAGGTGCTGGTCAGCGATCCGTACGCGGGCGGCACCCACCTGCCGGACTGGACGATCGTGACGCCGGTCTGGCGGGGCGACGACGTGCTCGGGTTCGTCGCGACCCGGGCCCACCACGCCGACGTCGGTGGAGCCGCCCCCGGCAGCATGCCGGCCGGGGCGACCGAGATCTTCGCCGAGGGCCTGCGCATCCCCCCGGTCAGGCTGGTCCGCGGCGGCCGCGAGGACCGCGACCTCGTCGCGCTGCTCACGGCGAACACGCGGACGCCCGAGGAGCGCACCGGTGATCT
>CAZHZQ010000401.1:0-2079 GCA_964537235.1 uncultured Actinomycetota bacterium
GAGAGCTCCGCCGCGGTCCGGGTCACCGACACCAGCGGGCCCGTCGCGTCCTCGACCCAGTCCGGGGTGGGCTCGGACGGATCGAGGCGACAGACCGCCAGCCGTCTCGGGTGCACGTCCAGTTCCATGATCCCGACGGTACGCGTCGACGGTCCCGCGATCGGGTCACGCCGCATGTAGGGAACCAGAACGGTCGCTGCGGCGTCGAACGAGGGGAGGGTCTCCGTGGAGGGTCTCCCGAGAACAAGGGCAAGTGATGAGGTACGTCGTCGTCCTGCTGGCGCTGCTGGCGCTCACGGCTTGTGGCGACCGAGGAGGCCCGCAGGTGGCGAGCGCCCCGTCCGAGGTCGGGACGGTTCCGACGACCACCACTCCCCCGTCGAGCCCGTCCCCGCCTGTCACGTCGTCTTCACCGACGCCGGGTGAGGAGGACGCCGAACCGCCTCGAGCCACCATCTCCGGTGCCTCCGGTGCGCTGATCCTCGAGCGCGGTTCCTACTGCTGGTCACAGGGTTCGGGGCGTGCCGGCCTGTGCGCCGACACGATCGGGCCCGGCGAGCAGACCCCTGGTTTCACGACGTCGTCTGGCGAGACCCTCACGGTGTCCTTCGAGATCGATCAGGTGCCGAGCCGCGCGGAGATCTCGGTCTGGACCGTCGATGATGGCGGTCAGCGCCGGGAGGTGTCGCTCGATCCCGCCAACCCCACGACCTACGAGGTGTCGTTGCAGCCAGGGTCGTACTACGCGGCCATATTCACCGTCTGGGAACAGGGGGACGCCAGCTACCACGTCCGACTCGACGTGTCCTGATCCGGCAGCACCAGCGTGTGCGGGATAGCACGGCAGACCCGAAGGTCAGGTCGGTGGCGGGCGGATGAGTCGTCGTCCGTCGGGGTGGGTGAAGGTGACGGTGTTGTCGGGCTGCCAGGTGGCGTCCCAGCGGCCTTCGTGCACGAGTTGGTGGCAGTGCCAGCAGACGAGGATGAGGTTGTGCAGGTCGGTGGGGCCGCCGTCGGCCCAGTGGGTGCAGTGGTGGGCGACCAGCGGACGGTCGGCACGTCCGCACATCCGGCAGCAGGCCCCGTCGCGCACGGCCAGGCAGCGGCGTTGCGCGGCGGTGGGGGTGCGGGAGGCCCGTCCGATGTCGACCGGTACGGACTGTCCGTTGAGCACGACGGGGACGATCGAGGCGTCGCAGGCGTGCCGGCGGGCGGTCGACGGCGGGGTCGGGCCGGTGAACCGCAGGGTGGCCGGTCCGTCGTCGGCCCGTCCGTGCAGGGCCGCTTGCGGGATGGTGACCAGCACGGTGGCGGCCCGTCCGGCCGTGTCGGGCATGTCGTCGGCGGCCAGCAGACGGCGGGCCATCTGCCCGAGCACGTCGGCGCCACGCTGCCGGGCCGAGCGTTCGTCGGCCGCACCGTCGGAGGTCGCCCCCTTGAGGGAGGCGGTGAACAGGGCCTGGAATGCGGTGTAGAACACCTCGCCGTTGTCCGGGTCCAACAGCGCGTCGACCTTGACCGTCCCGTCGTCACGTACCCACACCTTGCCGTAGCGGCGTGCCCGCTTGTGGCGGCCGTCGGCCTCGGCCGCGTCGACGTCAGCGGCCGCCCTCATGTCCCGGGCGGTCTTGCGCACCAGGTCGGCACCACCGGTGCGGGCCGCGGCCAGCAGCCGTCCTTCGGCGTCGTCCATGTCTCGAAGGCGTCGGTCCTGCATGGCCTTGCCGATCGCGGAGGCGGCCTCGCGGGTGATGTGCCCGTCGGTGAACGCCCCGGCCGTGTCGGGCAGGTCGACCAGCCGGTCGGCGGTGCGGATCTGGTCGGATGCGTCACGCTGTGATCCGCCGAACTGTTCGGCCGCCCACTTCGACGGCGACGACGCCCCCTGGTCACGGTGGACCTTGCGGTTGCGGGCCTGGGTCAGCCAGGACGTCTCGACGGCCTCCAGCCGGTTGCGGACCTTGCGCAGCCGGCCCAGCGCCCCCGCCAGACCGTCCGGATGGATCCGCTCGGCGGGCACCTCACCCAGACGGGCGGCGACCTCATCGGCCTGCTCGAGCAGCACACCCAGATCGGTCA
>CAZHZQ010000402.1:0-2065 GCA_964537235.1 uncultured Actinomycetota bacterium
TCGACGTCCGGGCTCGACGCCGGGGCGAGCGTCCCCGTCTGCATGTAGGGGAACCGTCGGTCGATGGTGACGGGAGCCTCGGCATCGTTCGGGAAGTGGAGGTCGTCGAAGATCGTGCGGGCCTCGTCGAACGCGATGCCCCGCGAGTCGGCCAGCGAGTGGAGGTCACACAGGTTGCCGATCTCGCCACCGCCCCCCTTCCCGAAGATCCCGCCCACCAGGGACGCGATCGCGATGATGTCCTCGATCACCCACTCCTCCGGCATCTGCTGGAGCGCGGGATACTCGGACGGCAGCTTGCGCTGATCGATGATCGCCTCGCCGATGTAGGCGTTCACCCCCGCCGCGTATGCCTCGGCGTCCGCCGCGATCTGCTCCCCCTCCTCCCCGGCTGCAAGGATGGCTTCCGCCTGGTCGGTGAGATCCTGCTCGGTGTAGGGCGCGACGAGGAACTGACCGCGGTCCATCGCCTTGTTCGCGTCGGAGGGTCCGAGGAACTCGCTGAGGCGGGCCCGGCCGAGGTGCCGCAGCACGTCCATCAGGAACAACCGGTCCTCGGCTCCGGTGTAGCCGGCCGCGAACATCGTCCCCTCGCGGGTGTCGCCGTAGATGTGTGGAACCCCGTGTGAGGCGTCCCGGACCACGAGCACGTCGTTCCGGCCGCCTGGCGAGTACGAGCTGGCGATGTCGTCGGTGGGCACGCCGAACGACGCGTCCTTGAAGTAGTCGAGGAGCTCCTCCTCGGTCACCCCCGGCGTGGCGTCCTCGAAGACGAGCTGCTCGTACATCTCGAGCTGGTCGACGGTGTGGGGCGGGTAGCTGCCCCCTTGGGCCTGTAGCGCCTCCCCGCCGTTGAACACGCCCCGCTGACCCGGCGGGACGATGTTGAGGAAGCCGCCGGCGTCACCGAAGTCCTGGTACCGACCGTCGGCGTCCTGCGCGGTCACCGGCACGACCGCCGCACCCAGCATCGCGACGACGGCCAGCAGGACGAGGACGGACCGGTAGCGCAACGGGTTCCCTATCAGGTTTGGTGTCAGGTTTGGCGCCAGGTTTGGCGCCAGGTCAGAGGCTCACACCAGCCTTCGACGCGGCCGGCCGGATCCCCTCTGTCCGTCCGGCCACACCTCGGCTCAGACCTCGTCGCGCGCGTACGCGGTCGACAGCGAATCGGCGTACTCGTTCCAGCGGTAGCCGCTGTGCGCCGGAACCCACTGCATGGTGAGCTCGGGGCGTTCCCGGAACCGCTCGTACAGGGGTCGGACCAGATCGAGGTTCTCCACCGGCCCGGTCTTGCGCTTCCACCCGCGCTTCTCCCAGCCCGCCGCCCACTTCGTGACCGTGTCGTGGCACAGACGGCTGTCCGTGTAGACGGTCGCGGGCGTGCCCTCCGGTACCAGTTCGATGCCGTGGAGCAACGCCGTGAGCTCCATCCGGTTGTTGGTGGTCTCCGGTTCCTGTCCGTGCGCCTGGTCGATGATGTCGCCGTCGACCACGTAGACCGCGCCCCAGCCGCCCGGACCCGGGTTCGGGTTCGCGCTGCCGTCGGTGAACACCCCGGAGTCCGGCCCCTCGTCGTAGCGGTCGAGCACCTCGGCGACGGTGAGGTTGTCCTCGATCACCCCCCGACGGCTGCGCCCGCCGGCGCGCCGCTCCCCTCCCCCGTCGCGGTCTGCCGTGTGGCAGTCGCGGCAGAGCTCGGGTACCCACCCCGGGTACCGCTCGCGCAGTTCGTCGGAGAGGGTGAAGGTCGTCCCGCAGCGCTGGCAGGTCAGCTGATCCGTCATCGACGGGGAGCCTACGTGCTATGAGCTACGTGCTGTGAGCTACGTGCTGTGAGCTACGGGGCCGCCGGCGACTCGGCCTCCTGCGCCTCGCGGAGCCGCTCATCCTGCTCCGGCTGCTCAGGGGGGTTCTTGATCGAGGCGATCACCGCCACCGTGAGGATGACGGCCACCAGGATCAGGGGGGCCCACGGCGGGATGTGGACCACCGCCCACTCGGGCAGGAGCACCGTCCCCTGCTCGTGCAGGTGCACCGTCTCCTCGTAGATCAGCTTGAGGCC
>CAZHZQ010000403.1:0-2060 GCA_964537235.1 uncultured Actinomycetota bacterium
GTGTCGTAGTCCTTGGCGGTGCCGCGAACGATGGCTCTGATGTTCCCCATATCCAATCCTTTGACTTGTCGGCCTGACTTGCCTGGCCGGATGGCACTGAAACGTAGGCGGGCCCGAAGGATGGCGCCAGACGGGCAGCTGATAGGGCCCAATCGCAGCATCGACCAGGGAGTGTGCATACCGGCGGATCCCAGCAAGCCCGCAGATCGGGTGAAGCCAAGCACGTTCGCAAGGGGATCGGGTGAACCTCGCCTCACTTGGTGGGTGCACACGCCCCCGATCTGGTCCGAGGGGCCACCTCTTGACGACGTCTGCGCAGGCGGCGAGGATTCCTCGACGACGAAGGGAGGCAGGACGTGGGTAGTGGCGAAGAACTGGGGCGGATCCCCCAGCTGGTCCCGTTGGCGTTCGCGGTCGTGATGCTGGCGGCGTGCGGAGGGGGCGAGGACGCGCCGACGACCGCAGCGACGGACGGGACCGCTACCTCAGCAGCGACAGATGCCGCGTCCGCCGCGGATCTCGACCTCATCGGGAGCGAGCTCGGGGACGGCGACAAGTACGGCTTCGCGTTCGCCGGCGAGAACGTGGCAACCCCTGGCCCCATCATCACGGTGCCGGTCGGGGAGGAGGTGACCATCCGGTTCGAGAACGCCTCCGACGAACAGAACCACGACTTCGTGGTCGCGAAGGACAAGTTCGGGACCTTCTTCGAGTTCAAGCCGTTGTGGGGTGCGGAGACAAAGCCGCTGGGGCCGGGGGAGAGCGCGACGATCGCCTTCACGCCCGACGAGGCGGGCACCTACGCCTACGTGTGCACGATCCAGGGGCACGCCGGCAACGGCATGCACGGCGAGTTCGTGGTCGAGGACGCGTAGCCGCTCGCCGGTCCGGGGCCGTCGTATCGCCTGCCGCTACCTGGGCCCGTCACCGTCACGTAGCAAGCCTCGAATCATCGTGAGGGACGCGCGGACCTCGTGCGACTCATCCGTGCAGCCGAGCGCTCCTGCGTGATCCTCGAGACTCCGCGAGGGCGTCACGGTCGAACACGACTGGGACGGTCACACCAGCGGTCCTAGAATCGCGAGAATCCCAGTCCGTGATTGGGCCGCGAGCCCCGGGGCCCCGTCGCAACGTCCGGGTCGTCGGTCGGGACGGTGTCTCCCCGGTCGTGCAGAGCGAGAAGACAAGATGAGCTGCGCTACCGAATCGGTCGTCTGGTTGAAGGGACAGCGTTGAAGGTGTGCGTGTTCGGAGCGGGGGGTGTGGGCGGCTACTTCGGAGGGCGGCTGGCCTTGTCGGGCGTCGACGTTCACCTGGTCGCGCGCGGTCAGCACCTGGAGGCGCTGAAGGCTGCGGGGCTGCGGGTGCGCAGCGTCTTCGGCGACTTCCACGTCGACGTGGCGGCCACCGACGATCCTGGTGCGGTCGGTGCGTGCGATGTGGTGCTGTTCACGGTCAAGTCGTACGACACCGCGAGCGCGGCGGAGCAGCTGCATCCGTTGATCGGGGCGGACACGGCGGTGGTGTCGCTACAGAACGGCATCGACAACGAGGAGAAGTTGGCCGACGTCCTCGGCTGGGAGCACGTGATGGGCGGTGTGGCCTACATCTTCTCGAACATCGCCGAGCCGGGCGTCATCGAGCACGTCGGTGGACCGTCAAGTCTGGTGTTCGGAGAGCTGGACGGGCGCGACTCGCCTCGAAGCCGTCAGCTGCTGCAGGCCTGCGAGACCGCAGGGATCGACGCGACCCTGTCACTGTCGGTCCGTGAGGTGCTGTGGACCAAGTTCGCCTTCATCTGCGCGTTGTCCGGCATCACCGCGTCGACCCAGCTACCCATGGATCGGGATCGGCCGAGTTGCGTGCGGCTTACCGAGGCGACGAGCACGAGAACGAACCAGCGGAGGACTTCCGATCGCCTCTCCGGAGCGCATAACCGACGACTCCGACCTGCATGCTCATCCCACGCAGACGCCCTTCGGCGATGCCAAGACCCAACCGGGATCCGCCGTTCTGATCACGTCGTGGAGCGGTCGACGAGCGGGTGATACAGAACGCCC
>CAZHZQ010000404.1:0-2060 GCA_964537235.1 uncultured Actinomycetota bacterium
GCCGCGAGGAAGCGGTTGGGTTCCGCCGACCACAGCAGCTCGCGGCCCCCGTACCGTTCGTTCCAGCCGTCTCGGTCCATGCGGCGCAGGCTACGCCCGTTCGGAGCATCTCGTTGGTCCTGCCCTGGGAACTGATCGGCACGGCGGTCGCCGCCGTCGCTGCCGGGTGGGTGCTGTTGCGCCTGCGTGTCGACCGCGAGGACCGTGATGCGGCGTTCGACCTGGTGTTCACGGTCGCGTTGTCCGCCCTCGTCCTGGCGCGCCTGTTGCGGGTGGGGTTCGACGTCGCCTCGGCGGGGACTGCGGCGCTCGACGTGCGGGCGGTCCTGACGCTGGGATCCGGGCTGTCGACGTCGGCGGCGGTCCTCGGAGGCCTGGCGGGCGGATGGTGGCACGCCCGGCGCCACTCCCCGACCGACGCACAGTGGCGGGCCGCGACCTACGCGGGCGCCACGGGGCTGGCGGTCTGGTCGGCGCTGGCGTTCGTCCGGGACGAGATGGTCGGGATCGCCGGCCTGCCCGTCGCGGCGATCGAGGCGGTGCTGTTCGCCGCCGCTGCGTGGTGGTTCGCGAGTACCAACCGGTGGAGCGGTGCGCGACGCGGAGCCGCGTTCGCGGTGACGGTCACCGCGGTGCATCTGATGGGGTCGCTGCTGCGGCCGACCCTGCCGACCTTCGATGCCGACGTCGAGATGGCGCTGGGCATCGTCAGCCTCGGGGTGGCGGTCCTGGCCGTGCGGGCGGTGTCTGCGAAGAGGGTCGGGGCGGCGGTCGGCGTCGGGCTGTCCGTCGTCGTCGGCCTGGTGGCAGCCGCCGTCTCGTCGGAGGAACCGTCGGCCGTCAGCGCGGCCGGCGAGCCCGCGGTCGAGGCCGACCTGCTGGCCGGCGCCCTCAGCGCGGGCGACGAGGGCGGAGCACCGCCGGTCTTCGGCGCCGACGAGCTGGCGGCGTTCGTGGCGGGGACCGGCGACCGTCCCGTGGTCGTCAACTTCTGGGCGTCGTGGTGCCCGCCGTGCCGGGCGGAGGCGCCCGCGCTGGCCAGATCGGCCCGCGCGCTGGGCGACGAGGTGGCGTTCCTCGGCGTGAACGTCGACGACACCGCGCGGGGCGCCCGCGACTTCGTCGAACGCTACGACCTGCCGTTCCCGACGGTGCGGGACGGAGGGCTCCGCCAGGTGCTCGGCATGCGGGGTCTGCCGACGACCGTGGTGCTGCGCTCCGACGGAACGGTCGCCGCCAGGATCGTCGGGGGCCTGGACGCCGGATCGCTGGCCTCGGCCGTGGACCGCGCCCGCCGCTGACGCCGGCGGGTGGGGCGGGTCTCAGCTGCGCTCGGCGACGACCTCCAGGTACCGGTCGAGCTGATCGAGATCGGGGATCGACGGCCACAGGATCATCTCGTCGACGCCCGCCTCCTCTGCCGCGTCGAAGCGTTCGTGCAGCGCTTCCGCGGAAGCGAGCATCGATCCTGCTGCGCGCTCGGCCATCCCCTCGCGGAACCCGTAGTAGTCGCGGAGGTAGTCGCGGCCGCGTTCGAGAGTCGCCTCGTCGCCCAGACCCCAGTAGCCGCAGAGGACGAAGCGCGGACTGCCGGTCCGTCCTTCCTCCTCCCAAGCCGCCACGGCGACGTCGTAGAACTCACGGGCCTTCCGCGGGGGGAGGTTGCCGCCGATGAAGCCGTCGGCCATGCGCCCCGCGCGATCGGCCGCGGCGTCGGAGTACCCGCCGTAGAGGATCTCCGGGCCGTTCTCCCGGACCGGGGGCGGGCCCATCGGGGCGAGGCCGTCCGAGGGCGGTTCGCCGGCCCAGACCCTCCGCATCAGGTCGAGCTGGTGTTCGACGACGGAGGCACGGTCGGAGAAATCGAAGCGGACCTCCGCCGCTGCGTAGTCGGACTCGCGTCCGCCGATGCCGATGCCCAGCGTGAGTCGCCCCCCGGAGATCGAGTCGATCGTCGCCGCCTGCTTGGCGAGGATCCCGGGGTTGCGCTGCGGGGCGACGAGGACGGTCGTGGTGAGGCGGATCCGCCGGGTGACGGCCGCGACCGAGGCGAGCGTCGC
>CAZHZQ010000405.1:0-2031 GCA_964537235.1 uncultured Actinomycetota bacterium
GCCAGGTCCGGATAGAAGTAGTTCTTGCGGTGGAACGTGCAGGACTCGACGACCTCGCCGTTCAGCGCGAGACCCAGCCGGGCGGCCGATTCCACGGCCTCGCCGTTCACCACGGGCAGCGATCCCGGCTGCCCGGTGCAGACCGGACAGACGCGGGTGTTGGCCGGGGCGCCGAAGTCGGTCGCACACCCGCAGAACATCTTCGTGGCGGTGTCGAGCTCGACGTGGACCTCCAGGCCCACGACCAGCTCCCAGTCGGTGTCGACGGCGGTCGCGCTCAAGACGGCACCTCCACGGCGTTGTCGCCCTGCGGGATCGGCTCGAAGCCCAGGTCCTGCCCGAACGCCCACCCGACCCGGTACAGCAGGTCCTCCTGCATCGTCGGGGACATGATCTGCAGCCCGACCGGCAGCCCCCGGTCGTCCAGACCGGCGGGCACCGAGATCCCCGGCAGGCCCGCGAGGTTCGCCGGGACGGTCGCGATGTCGTTGAGGTACATCGCCAGCGGGTCGTCGACCTTGTCCCCGATCGGGAACGCGGCGTTCGGCGAGGTCGGACTGACCAGCACGTCGGCCCGCTGGAAGGCCTCCTCGAAGTCCCGCTGGATCAGGGTCCGCACGCGGCTGGCCTGCTGGTAGTAGGCGTCGTAGTACCCCGCGGACAGCGCGTAGGTGCCGATCATGATGCGACGCTTGACCTCGTCACCGAACCCCTGCGCGCGCGTCGCGGCGTTCATCTCCTCGGCGGTCTCGGCGTCGACTCGCAGGCCGTACCGGACGCCGTCGTAGCGGGCGAGGTTGCTGGATGCCTCCGAGGGGGCGATCAGGTAGTAGGCGGGAAGGCCGTAGGACGCGTGCGGGAGCGAGACCTCGACCACCTCCGCTCCGAGCTTCTCGAGACGGACCAGGGCGTCGCGGAACCGCGCGTCGACGCCCGGCTCGTAGCCCTCGCCCTGCAGCTCCGCGACGACACCGACCCTCAGGCCGTCGATCCCGTCGCGCAGCGAGCCGAGGACGTCCGGCGGGTCCTCGGGGATCGAGGTGGAGTCGCGTGGGTCGTGGCCGGCGATCACCGTGTGCAGCAGCGCGGCGTCCTCGACCGTCCGTGCCATGGGACCGGCCTGGTCGAGGCTCGACGCGAAGGCGATCAGCCCGTAGCGCGACACCTGCCCGTAGGTGGGCTTGCAGCCCACCGTGCCGGTCACCGCCGCCGGCTGGCGGATCGATCCCCCGGTGTCGGTGCCCAGCGCCAGGGGCGCCATGCACGCGGCCAGCGCGGCCGACGACCCACCGGAGGAACCACCGGGGATCCGACCCAGATCCCACGGGTTGCGGGTCGGTCCGTAGGCGGAGTTCTCGGTGGAGGAGCCCATCGCGAACTCGTCCATGTTGGTCTTGCCGAGGACCACGACGTCGGCCGCACGCAGCTGCGTGGCCACCGTGGAGTCGTACGGCGGTACCCAACCCTCGAGGATCCGCGACCCGCACGTGGTCGGGACCCCCTTGGTCACGAACACGTCCTTGAGCGCCAACGGGATACCGGCGAGCGGCCCCAGATCGGCACCGTCCGCCCGGCGGGCGTCGATGTCGTCGGCGTGCGCACGTGCAGCGTCGGCCGTGACGTGGAGGAAGGCGTGCACGTCGCCGTCGGTGGGCGCCTTGGGGTCGCCGTCGACGGCCGCGATGCGTTCCAGGTGGGCGTCCACGACCTCGCGGGCGCTGACGTCGCCGTCGCGCAGCCGTCGTGACAGCTCCGCGGCGGTCGCGGTGAGCAGCTCTCCGGCCCCCATCAACCCTCCTCCGCGACGATCCGCGGGACGGCGAACCGATCGTCCTCGACCTCCGGCGCGGGGTCGAGCACGTCCTCACGCGGCAGGGAGTCGCGGACCTCGTCCTCCCGGAACACGTTGCGCAGCGCGTACGGGTGGGAGGTCGGTGGGACGTCCTCGGCAGCGACCTCGCCGACCTGCTCGGCGTACTCCAGGATCTGCGACAGCTGCGGGGCGAGCCGCCGGACCTCGTCGTCGTCCAG
>CAZHZQ010000406.1:0-2022 GCA_964537235.1 uncultured Actinomycetota bacterium
GCCATCGGGTCGTCGGCAGCGTCGGGGCCGTACTCCCGGGTGTCGATCGGTTCGCCGTACTCGATGATCCACTTCGACGGCAACGGCACCAAGCCCAGCGGCCCCAACCACGGGAACGTCGCCGTCACCGGGAAGTAGGGGAACCCGAACAGCCGTGCCAGGGTCTTGAAGTTGTAGATCAGCGGGTAGATCTCCTCGCTGCCCACGATCGCGGTCGGGACGATCGGCGCTCGCGCACGCAACGCGATCTCGACGAACCCCCCGCGACCGAACCGCTGCAGCTTGTAGCGGTCCTTGTAGAGCTTGCCGATCCCCTTGAACCCCTCGGGCCACACGCCGACGATCTCGCCGCCTTCGAGCAGACGGCGGGCGTCGTCGTTGCACGCCATCGTGTTGCCCATCTTGCGTGCGAGCTCCCCGATGACGGGCGTGCGCCACACCAGGTCCGCACCGAGCATCCGCAGGTGCCGGCCGATCTCGTCGTACAGGCCGAGCTTCACCATCAGGGCATCCGCCGGGACGGTCCCGGCGTGGTTCGCGACGACCAACGCTCCCGTTCCCTCGGTGATCCGGTCGTGACCCACGCTGCGGACCCGCCAGTAGTGGCGGTACAGGGGCCGCAGCAGCGGGAGCAGCACGTTCTCGGTGAGGTCGCGGTCGAACCCGAACGGGTCGACCGGGAAGTCACCGCGCAGGCGCCGTCGCACGAACGCCGCGACCTCCTCGACCACCTCGGTCGCGTCGTCACCCAGGACCTGTTGCAGACCTTCGAGCAGCTCGATGCCACCGGACGGCCGGTCGATCCGGCGTGGCTCCTCGACCGGGTCGGCGTCCGCGCGCAGGTGGACCCGGCAGTACCCGTCCTCGACGGCGTAGTTGCGGCAGGGACGATCGTCCGCGGTCGTGGCCCGGCAGCGGGCCCGCGCCCCGTTCTGCCTCGCCGCACGTTCCTCCTCGATGGAGTACACGCGAGCGTGTGCGTCGTTGCCGTCGCTCACGGTGTCACCTCACCCGACCGCTTCGAGGCGGTGAAGCGCTCCTGGCCCTTGCGCCGGAGGAACTCGTACAGGTCGCGATCGGTCTCCGAGGGCGAGTCGGGCTCCTTGACCCGCCGCAGCCGACGCTGCGCCAGGTGGTCCTCCAACGCCTCGCGGGTGGAGTACCGCGGTTCGAAGCCGAACTGCTCACGGAGCTTGGTGATGTCGCCGATGCGCCCGTACTGCAGGAACCGCAACTGCTCGGACGAGAAGTCCAGCCGACGGCTGCGCTTCACGATCGCGCCGGCGAGATCGACCAGCGGTGGCGGGATCGGCGCCGGGACCCGGCCGGCCATCCGGATCGCCTGCGAGAGGTACAGGATCCCGAGGCCCGACACGTTGAAGATCCCGTGGTGGTCCTCGAGCACCGAGCGCGCGAACACCTCGATCGCGTCGTCCGGATGACAGAACTGCAGCCGAGGATCGAACCCGAGCACCGTGGGGACCGCGGGCAACGCGAAGTAGCGCGCCAGCAGCGAGTCGATCGTCCCGCCGATGAAGTTCGCGAACCGCAGGATCGTGACCGTGACGTCCTTGCGGCGCCGCCCGAAGGACCGTGCGTAGCCCTCGACCTCGGTGACGTCCTTCGCGAAGCCGCTCTTGGGCGGCACGCGCGGCGTGGCGTCCTCCCGGAACAGCGCCGGGTCGGTGTAGTCGCTGCCGTAGACGGCGGTGGAGGACTTGACCACCAGCTTCTGGAGCGACTCCGTCTTCTGGCACGCCGCCAGCAGCTGCATCGTGCCGATGACGTTCTGTTCCTTCATCCGGGCGCGCCCACCCGCGGAGGCCGGACCCGAGGCCACCTGCATGTGCACGACGGTGTCGACATCGGTGGCCGTGATCACGCGCGCGACGAGCGGGTTGCGGATGTCGGCACGGACGAACTCGGTCCGACGCAGGTCGTGGCGTGGTTCGCGCACGTCGACACCGGCGAGGTACTCCACATCGTCACGCTGTTCGAGCGCACGGGCGAGCATGCCGGCCA
>CAZHZQ010000407.1:0-1987 GCA_964537235.1 uncultured Actinomycetota bacterium
GTCGAGCAGGACGCCCCGGGCGGTCAGGCCGGACAGAGCTCCAGGATCGAGAACTACCTGGGCTTCCCGGCGGGGTTGTCGGGCGGCGAGCTGGCGCGACGGGCCGTCGCCCAGGCACGCCGGCTCGGGGCCGAGATCCTCGTGCCGCAGCAGGTCGTCGGGCTGGAGCGCAACGACCCGTACCGGCTGCTGACGCTGGACGACGGCACCGAGCTCAGCTGCCAGGCGCTGCTGATCGCCACGGGCGTGCAGTACCGACGGCTGCCCGCCGACGGCGCCGAGGCGGTGACCGGTGCGGGCCTCTACTACAGCGCGTCGCGGGTCGAGGCCACCAGCCACGAGGGGCAGGACGTGTTCATCGTGGGGGCCGGCAACTCGGCCGGGCAGGCGGCGATGTTCCTGTCGAACCACGCCGCTTCGGTGACGATCCTCGTGCGGGGTGCGTCACTGGCGGCGTACATGTCGCAGTACCTGATCGACCAGATCGAGGCGACCGACAACATCGCCGTCCGCTACGACGTCGAGGTCACCGCGCTCGGGGCGGACGACGGATTGCTGAGCGACGTGACGCTGCGCCACCTCGACACCGATGAGCGGGAGGTCTGTCCGGCGGGCGCGGTGTTCGTGTTCATCGGGCAGGCGCCCCGGACCGGCTGGTTGACCGACGAGATCATGCGTGACGAGCGGGGCTTCATCCTGTCGGGCCGGGACTTCGAGGACCGTCCGGCCGGCTGGTCGGTGGACCGCACGCCGCTGCCGCTCGAGACGTCGGTGCCCGGGATCTTCGTCGCGGGGGACGTGCGCTCCGGCTCGATCAAGCGTGTCGCGTCGGCGACGGGCGAGGGCGCCATGGCCGTCAAGTTCGTGCACGAGCACCTGTCGGAGCTCTAGGAGAGGGGTTCGCCGGTCATGGACCGCATCGAGTTCCTGCGTCAGCTGCCCTACTTCGCCGAACTGCCCGAGGATGACCTGCGGCGGCTGTGCGGGAACGCCCCGGAACGGGAGGTCTCGGAGGGACAGCTGCTCCTGCGCGAGGGGGAGCCGGGCGGCGCGATGTACGTGGTCGCCGACGGGGAGTTCGATGTCTTCCGCGATGTCGAGGGACGTGAGGTCGGTATCGACCGGGTGGGTCCGGGCGAGGTGCTCGGCGAGATGTCCCTGCTCGAGCACCGTCCGCGGGCGGCGTCCGCGCGGGCGGTCGGCGACAGCACGGTCATCGAGATCAGCGACGAGGCGTTCCGGGAGCTGACCCAGCATCCCTCCGCCGCGCTGGCGATGCTCGACACCGTCCTGTCGCGGATGCGGAGCCTCGAGGCACGGCTGCGCGAGTCCGAGCAGCAGGCGGCGTTGGGACGGATGGCTGCCGGGCTGATGCACGAGCTGAACAACCCGGCGGCCGCCGTCCGACGCAGCGCCGAGGGGCTGGCCGGGGCGTTGGCTCGGATGGAGACCGCTGCCGTGGAGCTCGCCGCGGTCGACGCGTTCGCTCTCGAGCGGTTCCCGGAGGCACCTGGTCGGGCGCCGGCCGATGCCCTCGAGCGCAGCGACCGGGAGGAGGAGCTCGCCACGTGGCTGCAGGCGCGTGATGTGGAGGGCTCGTGGGAGCTCGCCGGGGCACTCGTGCAGGCCGGCTGGGACGTGGATGCCTTGGAGGAGGCGGTCGGGGACCTGGAGACCGACGAGTTCGGTCCGCTGCTCGACTGGCTGGCGGCCCGGCGGTCGGCCACGGAGCTCGCCGAGGAGCTGCAGACGGCCAGCACCCGGATCTCGGAGCTCGTCGGAGCCGTCAAGGGGTACGCCTACGTCGGTCAGACGCTGGTCCCCGACCTGGACGTCAACGAGACGGTCCGCCAGACCCTGGTCGTGATGCGCCACCAGCTCGACGACGTGGAGGTGGTCCAGGATCTCGGTGACCTGCCGACGATCGAGGGCTACGGCAGCGAGCTGACCCAGGTGTGGACGAACCTGATCGACAACGCCGTCGACG
>CAZHZQ010000408.1:0-1979 GCA_964537235.1 uncultured Actinomycetota bacterium
GTCCGGAAGATGAAGTTGCCCGGGGTGATCTCGTTGCGGAACGACTTGCCCATCTGGGCGATCCCGAACGGGATCTTCATCCGGGCCGTCCGCCGCACGGTCGGGAAGTCCACGAACATCCCCTGCGCCGTCTCGGGGCGCATCCAGATCGCGGCCGAGTCGTCCTCCACGGGACCGTGGAAGGTCTTGAACATGAGGTTGAAGTTCCGCGCATCGGTCAGCTCGCCGCCGCAGTCCGGGCAGCGCACGGGCCCCTCGTCGGGATCGTGGCGTTCCTCGAGATGGTCCAGGCGCCAACGCTGGTTGCAGTCGTGGCACTCCACCAACGGATCGCTGAAGCTGTCGAGGTGACCGGACGCCTCCCACACCTGGGGTGCCATCAGGATCGAGGACTCGAGCCCGACGACGTCCTCGCGCAGTTGCACCATCGAGCGCCACCACTGGCGCTTGATGTTCTCCTTGAGCTCGACCCCGAGCGGTCCGTAGTCCCACGTCGACCGCAGCCCCCCGTAGATGTCGGAGGAAGCGAACACGAAACCGCGCTTCTTGCAGAGGTCGGTGATCGTCGGCAGGTCCGCCTCGACCGACGGTGTAGACAGTTCAGGACGTTCCTCGGTCACGGTTCCCTCACGGATCGCGTGGGACGGGATGCGGCGCAGCGCCGCGGAGATGTGCCCCGAGACTACCGGCTCCCCTTCGAACGAGGCTCCGGCCCCGGGACCGCATAGCATCCCGGGGATGGCAGAACTGGGGACGGGTTCGACGGTCGGGAGGCGCCATGGCGGCGGATCAGGGAGCGCCCCGGAAGGTCCGGCGCGTCCGGGTGCTCATCGTCGACGACCAGGCGGACTTCCGCGAGCTCATGCGGCGCCGGCTCGAGTCCGACGGCCGCTTCGAGGTCGTCGGCGAGGCCGCCAACGGCAGGGAAGCGATCGAGCTGGCCGAGGAGCACGAACCCGACACCGCCATCGTGGATCTCGACATGCCGATCATGGACGGCCTGGACGCGATCCGGGCGATGCGCGACCGGGTGCCGAACGTCAAGTCCGTGGTGCTGTCGGCGTACGGTGCCGACGTCGCCAGCGAGGCGGCGAACAGGATGGGGGCGTACGCCTACCTCGAGAAGGGCACGGCAGTCGACCAGATCCTGACCGTCCTGGCGCCCCTCGCGCCGCCGGAGTTCGAGGACTGACCCGAGAACTGGCCTAGCCGCGGACGACCACGACCTTGTCGACGGCCTTGCCGAAGCGGCGCTCCCGGTTCTGGTACTCCTCGATCGCCTTGGCGAGCTCGATCCGGTCGAAGTCCGGCCACAGCGTCTCGACGAAGACGAGCTCGGCGTAGGCGGCCTGCCAGGGCAGGAAGTTCGAGGTGCGCTGTTCCCCCGACGTCCGGATCAGCAGATCGACCGGCGGCATCTCGGAGTGGTACAGCCGTGCCGCGAACGCCTTCTGGTTGATGCGCTTGATCTCCCCCGAGGCCAGGTCCTCGGCGAGCTCCTTGGCGGCATCCACCAGCTCGGCGTGGCCGCCGTAGTTGAACGCGATGACCAGGGTCATGCGCTCGTTGTCGGCGGTCAGCTCCTCGGTGTCCTCGATCAGGTTGATCAGCCGCTTGGGGACGGGGCGCTTGCGCCGGCCGATGAACCGGACCCGCACGTCGCGGTCGTCCAGCTCGTCGGCCCGGCGCAGCAGCAGGGACTCGTTGAAGTTCATCAGGAAGCGCACCTCGTCGGCGGGGCGGCGCCAGTTCTCCGTCGAGAACGCGTAGACCGTCAGGTACTCGACGCCGAGCTCCAGGGCGCCCTCGACCGTGTCGAACAGGGCTTCCTCGCCCGCCTCGTGGCCCTCCGTGCGCTTGAGGCCCTTGTGGTTCGCCCAACGGCCGTTGCCGTCCATGATGACGGCGATGTGGCGCGGGACGTTGTCGAGGTCGACGTCGACGCCTGGGTACACGCGGGGGCTCCGGTCGGGGCGCCC
>CAZHZQ010000409.1:0-1977 GCA_964537235.1 uncultured Actinomycetota bacterium
ACCCCTCTTAGACCAGCGGTGTGTCGTTGGCGACGATGCGGAACGTACAGCCGAGCGTCCGCGCCGCCCGACGGCACAGGATCATGCGGTCCAGGAATATCTCGAAGTACTCCAGCAGGCCACTGATCGCCGTGTCCAGCTCGAGCTCGAGGGTGATCGTGGCCGACTCCGCGTCGACCCGCAGGAACGAGTGCGTGACGGCGTAGTTCACGCGATCGTGGATGTCCACGCTGGTGTCGGCCTTCTCGCGGACCCTGCTGCGGTGAACGTCGGACTTGTCGGCGAGGATCACGGCCGCGGCGACCGGCCCCACGCTGGTGCCGTAGTGCTCCTCGTGGTTCCCGACCGCGGACATCACGATGCCCGTGCGGTACGGATCGACCCCCAGGCGCCGCAGCGCGTCGTAGACGATCCAGGCGGAGGACAGACCGTGGTTGGCCCGGCTGACCACGTTGCCGACGTCGTGCAGGTACCCACCGAGGGCCGCCAGCTCGCAGATGTCGGGATCCTGGTCGAGGTGGTGCAGGACGTTGTGGGCGATCCGACCGACGAGACTGGCGTGCCGGAAGCCGTGCTCCGTGAAGCCCTGCACGGCCATGAACTGGTCGGCGAGCTTGATGAACGCCGTGACGGTCGGGTCCTCCTCGACCCGTTCCAGCAGCGGGACGCTCGCCCCCGTGCGACGCTCGGCCTCGTCGCCGAAGCGTTCGGCCTCGCGGACCGCCTCCTCGGAGTCGACCCCGCGCACCATCGCCAGCTCCGGCGCCTCACGGATGTGCGCAGCAGGGTCCTGGGCAGGATCGTTCGGCGGGGCGTCCTCGGCTCGGGTGTCACGTGGAGCGGTGTCCGAGGCCGCCTCGGTGCGCTGCTCGCTCAAGAGTCGGACGCCTCCGGCTGGCCTTCGGCGTCGTAGGTGACCTTGCGGGCGACCGCCTGCCGCTGGAACCGCAGGACGAGGTCGTCGGTGACCTCGAGGTCGACCGAGTCCTCGCTGAGCGCGTGGATGCGGCCGTGCATCCCACCGATCGTGACGACGTCGTCGCCCCTGGTGAGCGACTCGAGCAGTTCCTCCTGCTCCTTCTGCCGCTTGCGCTGGGGGCGGATCAGCAGGAAGTACATGAGGCCGATGAACACGGCGAAGACGACGAGACTGCCGGCATCCATGCGGGGTTGCCTCCGATCGGTCGGAACGGCGCGGCCGTGCCGTCGGACCACCGGGTGTGCGGCGATCGTCCGGTCGGCTCACGACAACGCCCGCCGACGGGCGGGCGCGTCGCCATCCTAACCCGTCGCGGGACTACCCGTCGAAGAGGGAGGGATCCGCGGGCGCCTCCTCGGGGACCGGCGCCCCGACGTGGCTGTGCGCGGTCGCCGACGCCACACGGCCCCGGGAGGTGCGCTTGACCAGCCCCTGCTGGATCAGGAACGGTTCGACGACGTCCTCGATCGTGTCCTGCTCCTCCCCCACGGCCGTCGCCAGGGTCGCGAGACCGACGGGCCCGCCGGCGAACCGGTGCACGATCGCCTCGAGGACCCGGCGGTCCAGCCGGTCCAACCCGAGCTCGTCCACCTCGAAGATCTCGAGCGCGGTCGAGGCGACGTCGTGGTCGACGTGATCGTCAGCCTCGACCTGGGCGTAGTCACGCACCCGCCGCAGGAGCCGGTTGGCGATGCGGGGCGTGCCACGGGAACGGCGGGCGATCTCGTGGCATCCGGCCGCCTCGATGCCGATCCCCAGCAGCCCGGCGGACCGCTCGACGATCCGTTCGAGGTCCTCGGTGGTGTAGAACTCGAGGTGCGCGGCGAAGCCGAACCGGTCCCGCAGTGGAGAGGTCATCAGACCGGTACGGGTGGTCGCGCCGATCAGCGTGAACCGCGGGAGGTCGAGCCGGATCGAGCGCGCCCCCGGCCCCTTGCCGACGACGATGTCGATCTGGAAGTCCTCCATCGCCGGGTACAGGACCTCCTCGACCTGCC
>CAZHZQ010000410.1:0-1975 GCA_964537235.1 uncultured Actinomycetota bacterium
CTCGGGGCGCTGCTCACCGACGACGCGGGCGATCCCACCGGCATCTCCTTCTTCGGGGACCTGGACGACGGCTCCGGGTTCGCCGCCGGCACGGTCACGTTCGGCAACATCGGCGCCCCCGGCTTCCACGGCCACCACGTGCACGGCGGCAACCGGTGCCAGTTCGAGGCGGACAGCTACGACTTCTCCTACGCGCAGGGCCACCTCGACGCCGACGGCGGGGACCACCCGGGCCACGCCGGCGACCTCCCGGTCCTGCAGATGCCCACGACGGCAACGGTGCAGAGCAACGGCATCGGGGCGCTGGGCGCGTCCACGACCGACCGCCTCTCCGCGGACGCCGTGAAGGGCCGGACCGTGATCGTCCACGGCGACCCCGACAACTACGCCAACATCCCCGAGGACCGCTACCAGCAGGTGGACGGCCAAGGCGGCGTGCCCGACGCGATCACCCTGGCGGGAGGCGACTCGGGTGACCGGCTGGCCTGCGGGATGATCGAAGGGCTGGTCCGGTTGGCAGGACCCACCCGGATCGACACCGCCGTCGAGATCTCGCAGGACAGCTTCCTCGCGGACGACTCGGCGGACGCCGTCGTGCTCGCCCGCGCCGACGTCTTCGCTGACGCGCTGGCCGGGGTGCCGCTGGCCGAGGCGAAGGGCGCCCCGATCCTGCTGACCTGGCCGGACGAGCTGACCTCGGAGACCGCGACCGAGCTGGAGCGCGTGCTGCCCGACGGGGCGACCGTCTACCTGCTCGGCGGCGAGAAGGCGCTCAACACGGACGTCGAGGAGGCCGTCAGGGATCGGGGCTTCGAGCCCGTCCGCCTGTCCGGACCCACCCGGTTCAACACGGCCGTCGACATCGCCGAGGAGCTGGACCCGAGCCACGACACGATCTTCGTGACGACCGGGCTCCGCTGGCCGGACGCCGTCTCCGCGGGCGCCGCGGCGTCCCAGGAGGACGCGGTCATCCTGTTCTCGCAGGGCGAGAACCCGGATCCCGCGACCGACGCCTACCTCGCCGACCACGACGGCGAGCCGCTGTTCGCGATCGGCGGACCGGCTGCGCGCGCCTATCCGGACTCCACCGGCGTCTTCGGTCGTGAGCGCAGCGCGACCTCGGTGGCGGTCGCCGAAGAGTTCTTCGCCGGACCCGCCTACGTCGGCCTGGCTCGGGACGGCGAGGCCGGGGACGATCTCGACCACCGGTTCGCCGACGCCCTGACCGGCGGCGTCCACGTGGGACGCCTGGGCGGGCCGATGCTGCTCGTCGACGAGAGCCGCATGCCCGACTCCGTGCGCCAGTACCTCCAGGACAACGCCGGCGCGATCGCGCGTGAGTACGCGTACGGCGGGACCGCGGCGATATCGGAGGACGTGGCCGGGGCGTCGGAGGACGCGGCCAACGAGACGACCGAGGTCGAAGCGCTCAGCCTCGACGGCTCGGCGTGGTGGCGCCGGTTCATCCGGTGACGCCGGTCGTCGTCACCTGGTGATACGGAACTTGATGCGCACGTGCGTGTGGTACTCGGAGATGTCGCCGTCCTCGACGACCGCGGAGGTCTCGAGCACGTCGAAGCCCTCGACGTTCCGCAGCGTCTTGCTGGCCTCCTCCAAGGCCTGCTGCGCCGCATCGCGCCACGACTCGTCGGACACACCGACCAGGTCGATGGTCTTGATCACCGCCATCACGTCCTCCTCTGGGAGTCACCGGTAGACAGACGCAGGGCCAGGCTCACGGCCTGGCCCCCTCGGTTCTCGGTCAGCCGGTTCAGCTGGCCTCGTCGTACACGTCGATGAACCGCAGGTAGTTCTCGGCGATGGTCGCGGCCGCCTTGTCGCGGTCGACCTCGCCGTCCACGAACCCTTGGACCGCGTCGCGCCAGATGGTACGGCCGATCGCGAAGCCCGCGTACCCCGGCACCGGCGCGCCCTGCTGCAGCCAGTGGTCGACGGGCGGGGCGTCGGCGCCCCG
>CAZHZQ010000411.1:0-1972 GCA_964537235.1 uncultured Actinomycetota bacterium
GCAGCAGCTCGACGGTCCGGTCCGCGGCAACGGCAAGATCATCCAGGAGCTCGAGTCCGAGTTCAAAGGCGCGGGCTGGAACGTGATCAAGGTGATATGGGGGCGTGACTGGGACCCGCTGCTGGCGCAGGACTCCGACGGGGTGCTGGTCAAGCGGATGAACGAGACCCCCGACGGGCAGTTCCAGACCTACGCGGTCGAGGACGGCTCCTACATCCGCGAGCGCTTCTTCGGCGTCGACCCGCGGCTGCGCGAGATGGTCGAGGACTACTCCGACGAGGATCTGGAGACGCTCGCACGGGGCGGGCACGACTACCGCAAGGTCTACGCCGCGTTCAAGGCGGCCACCGAGCACACCGGTCAGCCCACCGTGATCCTCGCCCAGACGATCAAGGGCTGGACGCTCGGTCCGGACTTCGAGGCGCGCAACGCCACCCACCAGATGAAGAAGCTGTCGGTCAAGGGGCTCAAGACGTTCCGCGACCGGCTGTACCTCGACATCCCCGACGACCAGCTGGAGGAGGAGCTGCCGCCCTACATCCACCCGGGCGAGGACTCCGACGAGTACCAGTACATGATCGAACGGCGACGGGCGCTGGGGGGCTTCCTCCCCAAACGGATCGTCAGCTACTCGTCGGGTGACGTCCCCGAGGAGGACATCTACCAGGAGCTCAAGGGAGGCTCGGGCAACCAGGAGGTCGCCACCACGATGGCCTTCGTCCGGCTGCTCAAGGACCTGATGGACGACGAGTACTGGGGCGACCGGTTCGTGCCCATCATCCCCGACGAGGCGCGCACGTTCGGGATGGACTCGCTGTTCCCGAAGCGCAAGATCTACTCGCACGTCGGGCAGACCTACGACCCGGTCGACCGCGAGATGCTGCTGACCTACAAGGAGGCCACGGACGGCCAGATCCTGCACGAGGGGATCACCGAGGCCGGCTCGATGGGGTCGTTCATCGCAGCCGGAACCTCGTACGCGACGCACGCCGAGCCGATGATCCCGGTGTTCGTCTTCTACTCGATGTTCGGCTTCCAGCGGGTCGGCGACCTGATCTGGGCGGCCGCGGACCAGCGGTCCCGGGGGTTCCTGATCGGGGCGACGGCGGGGCGCACGACCCTGAACGGCGAGGGGCTGCAGCACGAGGACGGCCACAGCCACCTGTACAGCGCCACGAACCCGGCGGTCGTCAGCTACGACCCGGCGTTCGCCTTCGAGATCTCGGTGCTCACCGAGCACGGGCTGGACCGGATGTACGGCGACGGAGGGTCGGGCGGGTCCGGTGACGACGTGATGTTCTACCTCACCGTCTACAACGAGCCGGTCGTACAACCCCCCATGCCCGACCACGTCGACGAGGCGCACATCATCCGCGGCATGTACCGCTACCGGCAGTCCTCGGAGGTCGAGGGCGGCGAGGACCGCAGTCACCGCGCGCAGATCCTCTCCTCCGGCACCGCGATCCACTGGGCGCTCGAGGCGCAGGAGCGGCTGGCGGCGGACTGGGACGTCGCGGCCGACGTGTGGTCGTGTCCGGGATGGAACGAGTTGGCCCGCGACGGGATCGCGTGCGACTCCTGGAACCGACGTCATCCGAACGAGGACCCGCGGATCCCCTGGGTCTCCGAGGTCCTCGAGGGCACGGAGGGGCCGTACGTCGCCGTGTCCGACTGGATGAAGGCGGTCCCGGGCCAGCTGGCCGACTGGATCCCCGGCGAGTACGGGGTGCTGGGCACCGACGGGTTCGGGCTGTCCGACACCCGTCCGGCCCTGCGCCGCCACTTCCGCGTCGACGCCGAGTCGATCATCATCTGCACGCTGGCGATGCTCGCCCAGCAGGGCGATGTGAAGCGCGCGACCGTCCAGGAGGCGATCGACCGGTTCGACTACGACGTCGACCGCGAGCCGATCCACCACCCGGACGTCCCGCCGCCCCACTGGGCCGCCGACGCCTGACCTGCAGCGACCCGC
>CAZHZQ010000412.1:0-1970 GCA_964537235.1 uncultured Actinomycetota bacterium
CCCGCCCAACTCCACCCCCGCTTGTAGCGAATCGGGGTGGAATTTGTTCAACATGTTGTAGAAGATCTACCCCGATTCGCTACATGTGATCCGCTACATGGCGGGGGTGCGCATGCTGATCACGGTCGGGCACGGGACGCTGCCGGCCGACGACCTCGCCGCGCTCCTGCGTGACGCCGGGGTCGACCTGCTGGTCGACGTGCGCACCCACCCCGGCAGCCGGCGCAACCCGCAGTTCAACCGGGGCGAGATCGCGGAGTGGCTGCCTCTCCCCTACCGCTGGGAGCCGCGGTTGGGTGGACGTCGCGATCCCGTCGAGGACAGCGAGCACGTCGCGCTCGAGCACCCGCAGTTCCGCGCCTACGCCGACCACATGGCCGACGAGGAGTTCCGCGCGGCCCTGTCCGAGGTCCTGGAGGAAGCTCGCGACCGCACCGTCGCCGTGATGTGCGCCGAGAGCGTCTGGTGGCGGTGCCACCGCCGGCTCCTGGCGGACGCCGCCGTCCTCCTGCACGAGGCCGAGGTCCGCCACCTCTTCCACGACGGGCGCATCGCCCCGCACACGCCCATGGACGTCGCGCGGATCGAGGACGACCGGCTGATCTACGACGTCGGGGCGGACCGGGAGCTGCCGGGCGTGTGACCGGCGGCGCATCCCAGGCGCTGCTCGATCAGCTGCGCCGCGCGGCGGGCTCCGAGGCCCCGCGCCTCCTCGGCGATCCCCCGGGCGGCGCGCCCGTACGAGGGATCCCGCAGCAACGTGCGGACGGCCTCCCGGATGCTGGCGGGTGAGACGTCGTCGGGCGCGAGCGTGATGCCCGCCCCGGCGCGCTGGACGCGTGCAGCGGTCTCGCGCTGGTCACCCTGCAGGGGCACGACGACGAGAGGGACCCCCCGGGCGAGCGCCTTGCCCACGAACCCGTGTCCGCCGTGCCCCACCGCACAGGCCGCCGCGTCCAGCAGCGGGCCGTGGCGGCCACGCCCCACGACGACCCCAGGCCGGCGCTCGAGGTCCCGCGCCGTGGTCAGCACCAGCCTGATCGTTTCGTGCTCCGAGCCGTCGAGGCCGTCCAGTCCGTCCAGACCGTCCAGACCGTCCAGACCGTCCAGGCCTTCCAGGGCGGTCTCGGCAACCGACGCCTCGACGTTGGAGGCGGTGGAGTCCGTGACGAGCACCAGGGGTCCCGGTCCCGCGGGCGGATCGAGGCGCGGCCACGACCGCGGCTCCCACTCGAGCGCCCCGACCAGGTGCGTCCCCGGCGGCCAGTCGGGGCGGCCGATCTCGAGCGCCGGGAGCGTGGCCAGGAAGCGGCGGTCCGGCCCGCCCCCGGGGTGCAGGCCGATCGATCGGCGGGCCTCGTCCCGCTGGTGCCGCCCCTGTTCGAACGACTTGCGCTGCTGCCGACGGAGGTGCTCGGCGAACAGGTGCCCGAACGGCGTCCGGGGCGGTGCCATGCCGAGGCCGACCGGCGGCACGACCGACGACGGGGCCCACAGCCAGTGCGGCACCACCTCGACCCAGGGGACACCGGCCAGCTCGGCGGCGAACCCGCCCGCACCGGTCAAGGTGTCGGCGACGACGAGGTCGGGGCGCGCGTCACGGAGGATGTCGTGGAGGTCGGGCGCCATCGCGGCGGCTCGTCCCCACATCCGCCAACCCATGTCGGAGTCGCGTTGTTCCGGGTCCACGCCGGGCAGCGCCCGCACCGCGATCCCCTCGGCGCGGAGATCGTCGTGCCACCGCTCGGAGGTCACCGCGTCCACCTCGTGACCTCGCGTCCGCAGCGCCACGCCGACGGCGGCCACCGGGAGCAGGTGGCCGGGATCGGGGCCGGAGACGATCGTGATGCGCACGGCTCGCGACCGTACCCACCTCAACGTGGGTGCAGAACGCCGCGTGTGTGACCGCGGCTGCACCCACGATGTGCGGACGGGCGGGGCGCGGCGCTTGCGAGATACCGGTCGGTATG
>CAZHZQ010000413.1:0-1965 GCA_964537235.1 uncultured Actinomycetota bacterium
CCAGGCTGGTGCCGTCGATGGCGGGCGTCACGGACTTCGTCTCCGGCCAGGTCGGGACCGAGCGCGCGGCTGACCTCGCTACAGCTGTCCGGGCAGGGTCGCGAGCCCTGCTGCTTGCGCGGCCTGATGAAGCCGAGCGTCCCAGGTCGCCACGACGACGGGGGTCATGGCGATCGTGAGTGCGCTGGCGAGGTGGATCGCGTCGAAGCCGCTCAGGGCATGCTGTTCAGCGAGGTCGGCGGCGTCGGTCTCGAGTTGTGGGGTGACCTCCACGAGCCGCAGGGCCTGATGGAGTTCTTCCCAGTCCGCCTTTGATTGCCGGTGTGCCTGGGCGCTGAGGCGTCCGCCGCGTTGTGCGGCTGCGAGGGCGGCTCGGACCTCGGGATGGGCGACGCGGCTGGTGAGCACGGCGTCAGCGCCGTCCCACAGCTGGGCGGCCTGCTCGCTGCCGTGCTCGTCGATGACGAGCTTGACCAGTGCGCTCGAGTCGAAGTACGCGACCGTCATCGACGGGCAGCCCGTTCGTCGACGACGAGCTCAGCGACGCTGCCCTCGGCGTGGACCCGCTTTCGGCCTCTAGCGGTGGGGCGCGCAGCGTCAGGCGCGCTGCTGATCTGGCCCTGCGCGGTGAGCCGGTCCAGCAGGGGCGCGACGTCGATGCCGCTGAGGCGCGCGACCGGTCGGCCCCGTTCGGTGATGACAACCTCGTCGCCCGACTGAGCCCGGTCGAGCCAGTCCTTCAGTTCGCGACGAAGCTGGGCTACTCCGACTTCCGCCATCAGAACTCCTGTACATCTCGCGTGCACCTGTAGTGTACAGCACCGAGGATCCTTGTGCCGGCCACCCACAACAACCTGCGAAGTCCCGACTAATTGATCGAGACCGTCCGCGACGTTCCCCAGGATGAGCGACGTCTGACACGCGTTCACGCTGGCTGCGTGATCTCGGGTTCACCACTCGGCGGATCGTCCTCGGTAGAGCCGCTGTGGCCGTACACGGCTTGCATGATCTTCGCAGCCAGGTAGACCCTGTTCCGCTGTTGTCCCGTGATCTCGACGAGATGGCCATGCTCAACGAGCGAGTCGATCGCCTTCTGGGCCGTCGGGAAGGTGACGTCGAACTGTCGCGTCGTACGCTTGGCGGTGACGTAGGGTCGATCGAGGAGCGATTCGGCCAGTCGCAGCGTCGTGTTGGTGGCGTTCTCCTCGAGAAGTTCTTCTCTGATCGCTCGCTGGAGATCCACGAGACGAACCGTCCGTTCTTCCGCGTCCTGTGACTGTTCGCGAAGGCCGTCGAGGAAGAAGTTGACCCACTCGGTTGGATCCCCTGAGGCGCTCGTCGTGAACAGGAGGTCGTAGTACCGGGTTCGATGGCGCTCGAAGTACGCGGAGAGATAGAGCATCGGACGGTCCAGGATCCCCCTGTCGCAGAGGACGAGCGGGATGAGGAGACGGCCGATGCGTCCGTTGCCGTCGAGGAACGGGTGGATCGTCTCGAACTGGTAGTGCATGAGCGCAAGTGAGACGAGGGTCGGGAGGTCGTCCTCGTGGAGGAACCTCTCGAAGTCCGTCAGAGCGTCCTTCATGGACTCTTCAGGCGGCGGTACGAACTTCGCTGCGTCCAGAGGTGTGCCAGGTGGCCCGATCCAGTTCTGGCTCCTTCGGAACTCGCCGGGTGTCTGGGTCTCCCCCCGAACGCCAGAGAGAAGGATCTCGTGGGTCTCCCTGATCAGTCGCAGGCTCAGCGGCATCTCGTCGAGTCGTTCGATCGCGTGGTCGAGGGCCCGGGCGTAGTTGACGACCTCGCGTAGATCGCCATGTGCTTCCTCGGGATCTTCGTCCTCGGCCTCGAACAGCAACAGTTCGTTGACGCTCGTCTGGGTGCCCTCGATCTTCGAACTGAGGACCGCTTCGATCCGGATGTAGGGCCGCATCAGAAGCTCGGGAGTGGGGAGAAGCCGGCTCA
>CAZHZQ010000414.1:0-1956 GCA_964537235.1 uncultured Actinomycetota bacterium
CATGCCGAAGTCCGACAAGCGCCCGAAGATCACGCTCGCCTGCACGGAGTGCAAGGAGCGCAACTACATCACCACGAAGAATCGGCAGAACCAGCGCGAACGCATCGAGCTGCGCAAGTTCTGTCCGCGCTGCCGGACCCACGAGGTCCACCGGGAGACCCGCTGACCTCCGGCCTCGAGTGGGCGGAGCCGGTAGGCCACGTGACTCGGTTGGAGCTGGACACGGCCGGGCGACTACGGTCCGGGCGGACGCGGGACAGGAGCACACCCTCGTGGCGTTGAACCGGGACAAGATCGGGCAGGAGTACCCGACGTACACCTACAAGGTGACGCGGGCGAAGATCCACGAGTACGCGGCGGCCCTCGGTGAGTCCGATCCGCGGTACTTCTCCGATGGCGACGACTGCGTGGCCCCGCCGACCTTCGCCGCCTGTTTCACGATCACGCACGAGGGCGTCGTCAACAGCGTGTTCGCGGACGAGGAACTCGGTATCCACCCCGCGCTGGTGCACGGGTCGCAGGCCTTCGTGTACGGCGACCGTCCGATGAGACCCGACGACGTGATCGAGTGCACGCCGCGCCTGACCGACATCCGCGCCCGCGGTCGCAACGAGTTCCTGACGCTCGAGATCGACGGCCGCTTCGCCGACACCGGTGACCTGGCGGTGCGGACCGAGAACGTGATCGTGTTCCTCGGCTCGGCTCCCGAGCAGGGCGAGGAGGAGGGCGCATGAGCAGTGCGAACAGCGACGGCAGCAGCCGCCCCGACGACGTCGAGGTCGGGACGCAACTCCCCACGGTCGGCCAGGAACACCACCTCGTCAACTCGGTGATGTACGCGGGCGCAGCGGGGGACTTCAACCCGCTGCACTTCGATCCCGCGGTGGCCGAGCAGATCAGCCCCACGGGCGGGATCATCGCCCACGGCATGTACTCGATGGGTCTCGCTGCCAAGATGCTGACGTCCTGGGCCGGGGGCCCCGAGAACGTCCTCGAGATCCGTGTCCGCTTCAGCAAGCCCTGGCCGACCGGCACCGCGGCCACCTGGGGTGGCACCGTGACCGAGGTCGACGACGGTGTCGCGACGGTCGAGCTCTGGGGTCGGCTGGACGAGGACGACGTCCAGATCCTGAAGGGCACCGGCCGTGTCCGCGTCGGCGAGGACGCCGCCTGACCGGCCCCCGGTTGCCCACCCCTCCGTGCAGGGATAGGCTGGTTCCGCTGCCCTTTGCGGGGCAGCGTTCTCTTGCCGCCGACGGCGGACCGAAGCCCCGTCGGGAGCCGGCCCTAGGGGAGTAGCTCAATTTGGCAGAGTCCCGGTCTCCAAAACCGGTTGTTGTGGGTTCGAGTCCCGCCTCCCCTGCCAGTCCGTCGTCCTAGACACCGAACCCGGCGGTCCGACCGCCAGGTACCGGGACGGCTGGAACGTGACGTGACGAGGGAACCATGCGCGACGAACAGCACGCCCGCGAGACCGACGCCCAACGTCAGCTCGACGAGATGGCGGTGGCCCGCGACCGCGAGCGCACCCCTCCCGCGCAGTTCCTGCGGGAGGTCCGACAGGAGCTCAAGAAGGTCGCCTGGCCCACCAGCAGCGAGGTCCTCAACTACACGGTCGTCGTCCTCGTCGCGACGGCGTTCCTGATCGCCATCACGTTCGCGTTCGATTACATCTTCGGCGAGCTGGTCATCCGTCTCTACGGCAGCTGACTCCGCACGCAGCGTCCACGTCCCAGCACCACGTCACCCCAGTACGACAGCGATAGGTCATCTCAGACATGAGCGACGACAAGCTCGAGCAGCCGATGTCCGCCGACCCCGACGACCTCCCGTCGTCGGGGGAGTCCGACGCTGCGCCGCAGGAGTCCATCACCCAGGAGGCGGGCGAGGTCCTGCCGGACGCCGAGGACCAGCCGGACGAGGAGCCCACGGACGCTCCCGAACTCCGCGAGGAGG
>CAZHZQ010000415.1:0-1955 GCA_964537235.1 uncultured Actinomycetota bacterium
CGCAGGTTCGTGCCCGGCTCGTACTGGTGGAACTTGCGGTAGGCCTTGACGTAGGTCTCCTGGACCAGGTCCTCGGCATCCGCGGGATCGCGCGTGTAGCGCAGCGCCGCCGAGTAGAGCCGGTCGAGGTACGGCAGGGCCTGCTCCTCGAAGAGTTCCCGGCGCTCGTCCTCGGTCAGGTCCTGGCGGACGGGGCCGGAGAGCTCCCCGGTACCTGCACCGACGGGGTTGGCCATGGTCCCTCCGAGATCGGCCGTGGAACGCGGCCGCTGTCGAGCCTACCCCTGGCGTGGGGTCCGCTATCCACAGGACGGTCGGGGGCGGATTCGCCTCGCAACCGTCAACGTGTTAGAACTATCCACACGGTCTAACAAGGTCTCACATGCTGCAGCACGACGGTCGTCGCGGACGGCGGGGCGCAGCCCCCCACCCCTCCGTCCACGGCTCGGGGCGGCCGGCCCCCTCCCATCCCGCCAAGCGGGGGCCGGCCCGTCCCCGACGTGCGAGAGGCCAGGCATGAGCCCTGAGCATCGTCCACCGAGCCGCCCGGAGGCCGAGGCAGCGCCCGGTCCCGAACCCCCGCCGTGGGACGCGTTCGAGGAGCCGGAGCCGGAGCCGGAGCCGACGAGGCGTAGCGTCCGGCTGCTGGTCCTGGCGGCGATCCCGTGGGCGGTCGTCGCCGTGCTGGTGTTCCGGACGATGGGGACGGACGCAGCCCCGGCACCGGCGGCACCCTCTGACGTGCCCTCACCCATCGCCCCCGCGCTCGCGGAGACCGCGACCGGTCCGGCGGACGTGCCGAGCGCCCCCGGGGCGACCGACGCCCGGAACGCCTCCACACACGCGCCTGCGGCCGTGCGGTTCGGGGTCCGGGTCGCCCCGGGCCCCGCCGATGTCGCCGCCATGGCGGTCCTCGTCGCCCGCACCTGGCTGGGAGACGTCGGACCGGAGCCGTCTGTCGAGGTCGGCGCCGCCGAGGCACCGCCGGTGTACGTCGAGCACGTGGCCGTCGAAGCCGTCGACATCCCCACCTCCGACACGGCGGTCGCCACGGTGGTGGCCATCGTCCTGGACACCGCGGACGACACCTACACGTCCGCACGGGTCGTACGGCTGGCGGTCCCGGTCGCGTTGGACCGCACCGGGGCACACCCGGCGGGCGACCCCTGGTGGTTGCCGGTCCCCGACCTCACGGCCCGACCGCTGGCCTGGACGCCGGTCGAGGATCCCGAACTGCTGACGCGGGCCGGAGCTGCGCTCGAAGCCGCCGGTTACCGGGACGTCTCCGTGATCGACCTCGCCACCTCGTCGACGTGGCCGGTGCGCGTCACGGCGGAGGCGGTGGCGCCGGGATCGGAGCGCACCGGCGAACACGTCGTCTGGCTGCGCGACCACCTCGGGGACCTCGTTGTCGCCGGGGCGCTGCCGCCCGCCCACCGATCACCCGCCCACCGATCACCCGTCCGATCGCCTGTCCAGCGGGCGACCACCGAGGAGGACCGTCGATGAGTCACGTTGCGAACCTGCACACCCGCCGACCTCCCCGCGACCGTCCCCGCGACAACCGACCTTCCGGGACGCCCGATCCCGCTCGGTTGGCCGCTCTCGTCGCCCGCGTCTTCCTGGAGGTCGAGACCGGCCGGCGACCACTCGCTCAGCTCCGGGAACTGCTGTCCCCGGAGCTGTACGCACACCTGCGCGGGCAGACGGGCGCCACGCCCCGATGCACCGGCGCACGCAACGTGGTCAGGGCCACCGTCTCACGGGTGGACGCGGACACGTACGACGCGGCGGTCGTGGTCAGGCGCGGGGCGCGTGCGGGATCTCTGGCGCTGCGGCTCGAGCGCCGGGACGGAGCCTGGCAGGTCGTCGAACTCGCCCGCCCCGAGGACCACGGCACCACCTACCAGCCGCCGCCCATGATCGTCCGCCGCTGACTCAAGTGCTGACGAGGG
>CAZHZQ010000416.1:0-1942 GCA_964537235.1 uncultured Actinomycetota bacterium
GCCCACTCGATCACGTCCTCGGGCTCCTGGTCGTCGAGCTCGACGGCGATCTCGCCGATCTCGAGGTCGTCGAAGACGACCGGTTCGCGTTGGAGTTCGAGTACGTCGGTTGCAGCCAAGGGTCAGCCTCCTGCCAGGGCCGGGAGGATCGTCAGTTCGTCTTCGGGGGCGAGCTCGGCGTCGAGCCCACCCAGCGAACGGATGTCGTCCTCGCCGATGTAGAGGTTCAGGGTCGGGTTGACGGCGCCGTCGGTGAGCAGCTCCTCGACGAGCTTCGGGTACTCGGCGCGCAGCGCTTCGAGCACCTCGGTGACGGTGCCGGGAGCGACCTCGATCTCGTCGGCGCCGTCGGACAGCTCCAGGAGCGTCCCGGGCACGCGGACGAGCGCGTGGTCGGTGTCGGTGTCGACGAGTTCGGCGACGGCGACCTCGCCGCCGCCGAGGGCGATCAGCTCCTCGTCGGCGTGGTCGTTGCAGAACCGCTGGAACGTGTAGTGCTGGGCTGAACCGTTGCGCGAAGCGCGTTCGGTTACCCACCCGTCCACCAGCCGGACCAGCACGTCGATGATGTCGTCGGTGGCGACCCGGCGGATCAGCGGCTTGCCGATCGCGGCGTCCACCCCGAGCCCACCGCCGAGGGTGACGTCGTAGGCCTCGACGCGCTTGCCGGACTCCAGGTCCTTGGTGGTCGTGCCCTGCAGCCCGATGTCGCCGACCCAGTGGTGGGCGCACGAGTGCGGGCAGCCGTCCATGAAGATCTTGAGGTCCTCGATCGCCTCGCCGAAGCGGCCCTCGAGCACCTCGAGGATCTCTTCGAGCTTGCCTTTGGTCTCGGCCACCGAGTAGTTGCAGAACTTGTGGCTCGTGCACGCGATCGAGTTGCCGTAGACCTTGTTGCGGGTGATCGGGAAGCCGATCTTGCGCAGTGGCTCTGTGAGCTGCCCGATGCGCCCAGCCGGGATGTTGCCGACGATGAAGTCCTGCTGACGGGTCAGGCGCAGATCCGCGGGCGGCCCGTCCGGGTCGCTGACCGCCTCGACCGCGTGGGCGATGGCGATCATCTGGTCGCCGGTCATCCAGCCCATCGGGACCGAGAACCCGGCGAACACGTAGCCGTCTTGGCGTTGAGCGTTGATCCCGAAGTGGTCGTAGTGCTCGGGTGGCGGGGAACCCTGCAGGTCCTCGAGCTCGCGGCCGAGCTTGTCCTCGGTGAGCTTGCGGACGCCGTCCGGCCCGTGGTCGTCCATCATGAACTTGATGCGGGCCTTGGCCCGGCTGACCCGGTACTTCGGGTCGGACTGCCACACGTCAGTGACGGCGCGCAGCACCGGGATCGCGTCGTCGAACGGGACGAACACGCCCAGGTCCTGCGAGATGCGCGGGGTGTTGGACAGCCCCCCACCCACGCGGACGGCGAAGCCCTCCTGGCCGTCCTGGACGACGCCCACCAGCGCCACGTCGTGGAACTCGGGGCCGTTGCACTGCCCGGGGCAGGCGCTGATGGTGAACTTGTGCTTGCGCGGCAGGTTCGAGTACTCGCGGTGGCCGTAGAAGTAGTCGGCGACGTCGTCGATCACGGGTCGGACGTCGAACAGCTCGTCCTGGGCGATGCCGGCCACCGGGCAGCCGGTGACGTTGCGGACGGTGTCGCCCTCCCCGCCGACGGTGGTCAGGCCGGTGTCACGGATCGCGTCCAGGACGGCGGGCAGCTCGCCCAGCTCGACGTAGTGCAGCTGCAGGCCCTGCCGGGTGGTCAGCTCGCCGTAGTCGTTGCCCCACTCCTTGGAGATCTCACCGACGCCCCGCAGCTGTGCGGGGGTGAGCATGCCTCCGGGGACCTTGATCCGGACCATGAAGGTCCCGATCTTGGGCTTGTCGTGGGTCAGGCCCCACCAGTTGAGGCGGACGATGTCCTCCTCGGGGACCGCCTCGTAGCCCATGG
>CAZHZQ010000417.1:0-1936 GCA_964537235.1 uncultured Actinomycetota bacterium
AGCGCCAGGGCCGCCCCGACCGCGATGAGACCGATCAGCGCCGCGCCGCCACCGGTGGTCGGCATCGGGGGCGGAGACGTTTCGGGGTCCTCCGGTGCGGGGGCGCCGAACGTGGCGGCCTGTGCCTGGGCGCCGGCGACGCTGATACCGCCGTCGAACTCCCCCTCGGTTTCCGGGTCGTCCCCGACGAGGCCCTTCAGGAGGACCAGTTCGAGGCCGGCGCACGAGATCCGCTCGCCGTCCAAGCCGTCCTGTGTGGCCTCCTCGGCGGTGCAGGTCGCGAGCTTGGCGGTCGATTCGAGTGGCGTGTCCGGCGCGATCGTCACCGAGTCGCCCTCGGGGACCGTGAACGGGTCCTGGTCGGAGACGCCCAGCAGGGTGGCCAGAGAGTCGGCGAGGTCGATCACGAGCGGTGTGACCTGCCCGTTGGAGGTCACCTCGCCGGTGGCGCGGTCGTACACGACGGTGGCGACGCTCTTGCCACCCGTGATCTCGAGCAGCGGGTCATCGTCGGCGAGCACGTCCTGGAGCTCCTGCGGTACGGCGGCCAAAAGCGTGTCCACCAGGTCCTCGGGTGCCGGGATCCCCTCGATCTCGTCGAAGTTCACGTCGGCGACGGTGCTCAGGTCGTTCTTCACCTCGGTGATGAACCCGTCGACGATCTCGGTGAGCACGTCCACGAGGTTGCCGAGCAGGTTCAGCGACGGCAGTGCGATGTCGACGCCGGTGGCATCGCTGGTACCCGTGGCGTCGGCGGCGGTGGCGACACCTTCGGAGACCGAGCCGCCGAGCAGGACGTCCAGCAGGCTCACGCCGTCGAGCGCGTCGGCGAGCGCGTCGCGCAACAGGGTCCGCACTTCGCCGGCTTCGGCCTGCCCGTCGCCGTCCTCGTCAACGAGCACGGGCGGGTCGGAGAGGTACTTGAGCAGCAGCGTACAGGCGTCGTCCGACTCCAGGTCGTCGACACTGACGATGTCGTTCTCCAACCCGCTTTCGATCTCCGTTATCAGCTGGTTGGCTCCATCGAAGGCATCGCCCAACTCACCGAGACCTTCGAGACAGGCGTCGGCGAGGGCCACCCGCACCGGTTCGATCACCGACGACTCGACCTCGGCGATCGCGTCCTCGAGGTCGCCATCGACGATGTTGTCGAGCAGGAAGTCGACCAGTGCGGTGACATCGGCACCGGTCAGCTCGACCTCGAGGCCGGTGGCGTCACCCAGACCACGGGGGAGCCCGTCGACGGTCGAGCCCAGTGCGAACGAGCAGGCGGCGGCGACGATGTCGAGCGGTTCGGGCAGCTGCGGTGTGGCGCAGTTCTGTCCCTCGGCCGGGTCACGCTCGGTGACCCCGGGCTGCTCGACGGTCACCTCCGAGATGCTGCCGTCGGCGATCAGGACGCCGACCCCGCGCCCGTGTGCCAAGAGGTCGGAGTCGATGTCAGCCTCGGAACCTCCCGTGGCGATCTCGGTGACCTCCGGGATGTTGACCGCGAAGCCGGACGCCTGCCCGCTCGCGGTGTACGAGTCCTCGGCGCCGACCGCCACACCTGGCAACCAGGCGAGCACGGTCAGTACGAGTGCGGTCATCGCGACGAGCGATGCAGGACGGTGTCGCATGTGGTGCCCCCCCATGACTGTACCTCAGATCGCGTTGAGCATAGTGTCACGGTCGGGCGTACGGGTGGACGTTCGTCAGCCCCGAACACCGACCGCGATCCGGAGGAGCACGACGTGGCTTGGGAACCGCACGGGAAGGTGGCCGTCGTCACCGGCGCATCCAGTGGCATCGGGAGGGCGACCGCGCGCACGCTCTCGCGTACCGGGATGACCGTGGTCGCGGTCGCGAGACGCGAAGAACGGCTCGAGGACCTGGCCGATCAGCACGCTCGGGTCGTGCCGTATCCCGCGGACGTGACCGACACGGCGGCGGTCGA
>CAZHZQ010000418.1:0-1929 GCA_964537235.1 uncultured Actinomycetota bacterium
GCAGCGCGGGCACCGGGGATCGTCGACATCGCGCACGTGGGTCAGCCAGTCCGGGCCGCGCGGGACCTGACCGTGTTCGACGGACCGTCGCAGCACCTCCTGGAGCGCTCCGTGAAGATCGTCGATGTCCGGGCCGGTCATGTCGGGGACGACGTGACGCGGGTGGAGGTGCGCGCGCCAGAGCGTCTCGTCGGCGACGATGTTGCCGATGCCAGCGACGAGCTGCTGGTCCATCAGCGCGGACTTGAGCCCACCGCGTCGGTTCTCGAGCAGCTCGGCGAGGTCGTCGCGCTCGAGGTCGGCAGCGTCGGGCCCGAGGTCCCCCGTGATCTCCTTCAGTTCGCGTTCGTCGCTCGCGAGCCAGACCCCTCCGAAGAGCCGCATCAGGTTGAACCGCAGCTCACCGTCCTCGCAGACGAACACGACCCGGTCGTGGTCGTCACGTTCGCCGCCGACCGCACCCCAGGTCAGGTACCCCGTCATCCCGAAGTGCAGCACGAGCGTCGGACCGTCGCCCTCGTCGGTGGGCGTCAGGACCCACTTGCCGTGACGGTCCGGCTCGCCGAGGCGACGTCCGTCGAGCGCGTGACCCAGACCCTGAGGGCTGGTGTTCCGCAACGCGCGGGGATCCGGCGCCTCGACACGCTCGATCCGCTGGCCGGCCGCGTGATCGGCCAGGAAACGGCGGAAGGCTTCGACGTCGGGTAGCTCGGGCATGTACGTCGCAGTGTGGCCGGTGGTCCGATCCCGCACTACCCACGGTCGACACCGCACCAGGGAAGGTGCGGGGTGGCGCAAGCCGGGCCCGGGACGGGGACCCCGGGAGAACAGGCTGCACGGCGAGCTCGGACTGATCACCCCCACCGAAGCAGAGGAGGTCTACTGCCGTTCCCACACCCCGGCCCTGGCCGGGGACCGAAACCAATGAACCCGCTCTCTACGGAACCCACCGCGGTTCAGCAGCTCGGTTGTCACACTGGCTGTTTCCATTTCGGGTGTCAGATTTCTCATCCCCGACGGGTACAACCTAGTGCCCGACCGTAAGCAGGGGCGAACTCACCGTAACCAGGCGGGGGTCGCACCACGTAGTACCCATCGTGTGAACGAGATCGTGCGGTAGGGGGGACTGCCCCGCACGAGTTGCCTGAGCCTGAGGGGGCGAGACGATATGACATCACAAGAACATGCTGATGTCCGCCGTGGCTGCGACGGAATGCGCTTCGAGAGCTGGACTGCGCGGTTGCGGCCGGGTGAGCGCGGCCGTCGGAGCGGTCGTCTCAGGACGCTGTTGACGGTCGCGCTCGTCGCGGCGCTGCTGGGCGTAGTGCCGGTGACGCAGACGACACCGGCGTTCGCGTCGGGTACGGGCGGTCAGTGGAACACTGGCCCCGATGGCACGAGGTGGCAGTACGACGTGTCATGGACGGACGGCACCGACGCCCGCTGTGGTCCGGACGCGACCGGTGACGGGTGGTCGTGTGATGCGCACGTACCCAACGAGTTCCAGTACACCGGCAAGGCCGAATCCGATGCCAGCCTCGCGGACATCGAGCAGTTGGCGGTCGAGTTGTACCGCGGCACGTCGTCGACCTCGTTCCCGACGTTCGGTTGGCGCGACACCGCGCGGGTGGACTGCTTCACGCATCGGAACTGCTACTACCCGGACAACAGCTCGTCGGGGTACGGGGTGCTAAACGGCAAGGTGTTCACGACCACCGAGGGCGGGTTCTGGTGGATGCGCCACTACTACAACTACCTGTTCCCGGACGGGTTCGGAGGCTGGGAGACCCGCTTCCACGAGGTCGAGTCGGGGTTCGTGGGCAACTGGGGCACGGAGCTGCACGACATCACGGTCGCGTCTGAGATCGTCAACGAGCCGCCGGTGGCGTTCCTGTCGCGGCCGTCGTCGAACGCGCGCATCGAGCGGTC
>CAZHZQ010000419.1:0-1929 GCA_964537235.1 uncultured Actinomycetota bacterium
CTGCGGCTCACGGCCACCCTCGAGACCCTCGCCGACGAGATCGGGGCCCGCGAGAACGACGAGGCGTAGCCGTGGCCCTCCAGGCTGACCGTCGGTCGGGCCGAGTGGTCAGAACGCGACGATGACCTCGTTCGAGCAGGTCGCCGTCCCGGCCTCGCAGAGCTGGTACGTGTAGCTGACGCCGCCACCCTTCTCGCCGATGTCGTCCGTGTGTTCCGTGTCGTTGGGGGTCGTCGTGACGAGCGATCCGTTCCGGTAGACGTCGACGTCCGTCGAGCTCGCGCCGGACCAGGACAGGTCGACGTGCTGGACGCCCTTTACCTTGTAGCCGGTGGCGTTCATGGTGAAGTCGCCTGGATCCGGTTCGGTGCCCGGGTCACCGTCCCCATCTGCCCCGTCCCCGCTGCCGTCGGTGGGGCTGAGGTTCGCGCCGAACGTGCCCACGTCGAGGAGTGGTTCCTGCACGCCGTCGCCGGAGTCGTCGGTCCAGTTGAAGTTCCCCGCGCCGATCACCTGGTCGTACAGGTTCTGCACGTCGGTCGCGTCGCTCGGATCGCTCGAGCTGGCCAGCAGCGCGAGCGCCCCGGCTGCGTGCGGCGATGCCATGGACGTGCCGGAGATCGTGCCGTAGCTGCCATGTTCGAGCGGGTAGGTCGACAGGATGCAGACCCCGGGCGCGGCGATCTGCACCGCGTTCCCCCAGTTGGAGAAGTCTGCGAGCGTGTCGTCCTGGTCGTTCCGGCAGGTCGCTGCCGCGTCGCCACCCGGAAGACCGTCGAAATCGGCGAGCGCGGACACCGTCAGCACGTTGTCGAAGGCGGCTGGGCTGTAGCCGCTCGCGTCCGCGTCGCTGTTGCCGGCGGCCACGGCGAACGCCACCCCGGCATCGACGGCGCCCTGGATCGCCTCGTACTCGGCCTGGCTGTACCCGCTGCCACCGAGGCTCATGTTCGCGACCTCGATCGTGCCGGCGTTCGCGGCGACCCAGTCGATGCCGGCGACGACGTTGCTCTCGTACCCGCTGCCGTTCGAGTCGAGCACCTTCACCGCGTGCAGTCGCGCACCCGGTGCGACCCCGACGACACCGTTCCCGTCGTCGATCGCTCCGATCGTCCCCGCCACGTGCGTGCCGTGGTAGTGGTCGTCGTCACCACCCTCGCCACACGTCGTCTCGCGCGCCCACGGTGGCCCGCCCCCTTGCGTGTAGAAGCACGAGACCGCGCCGAAGACGTTCAGATCCGGGTGTTCGAGATCGATCCCCGTGTCGATCACGGCCACGTCGACGTCGACGCGGTAGTCGTCGGAGCCGTCGATGTCGAGGTTGGCGTTGCCGTCCGCGAAGATCCGCTCGACGCCGGTCGGGATCGTCTGTGTCTGGATCGTCTGGATCCGGTCCGGTTCCACGTACGCCACGCGGGGATCGTTGCGCAGACCGTTCACGCGCCCCTGCGGCAGGGTGGCGGCGAACCCTCGCAGCGCGTGCTCGTAGACGAAGGAGACGTCTGCCGCGTGCTCCCGTGCCGCATCCCTGGCGGCGTCGCGAGCGTCGACGTCGTCGTGGAGCACCACGATGACCTTCGCACGCTCCGCGCCGGAGTGAGGGGCCGCGACCGCCGCGGTGGAACCGACGAGTACGAGCACACTTGCGAGCAGGAGGAAGAGGGAGATGCGGCGATGCACGTTTGCCTCCGAGCAGTGGTCCGGTCCGGTACGCGGAACCTTACGGGTCCGGAGGCTCACTCGGGAGACTCACTCGGAGGGTATCGAGGGTTGACAGTGGGCCAGGGCGGACTAGTGCGTGATGCGACACATGTCGCAACACGTGTCATGAGGATCCGGCCGGATCCCCGTCCGCAACCGCGGTCGCCGCCGTCAGCAGGACCGGCTCGGACCACCAGCGGCCGATCAGCTGCAGGCCGATCGGCGCCC
>CAZHZQ010000420.1:0-1927 GCA_964537235.1 uncultured Actinomycetota bacterium
GCAGCAACGCCTGGTTGGTCTCCGACGCCAGGCAGCCGGACAGGGCGACGATGCCGTCGCTGTGCTCGGCGAGCAGCTCCTTGTCGACCCGCGGCTTGTACCAGTAGCCCTCGAGGTACGAGCGCGTCGACAGCTTCATGAGGTTGCGGTAGCCCTCGTCGGTGGCCGCCATCGCCGTGAGGTGGAAGTAGGGCTCGTCCCCGCGGCTGCGGACGCCCTTCTCGAAGCGCGATCCGGGGGCCTGGTAGAGCTCGATGCCGAGGATCGGCTTCACCCCGGCACGATCGGCGGCCCGGGTGAAGTCGACGGCCCCGAACAGCACCCCGTGGTCGGTGATCGCGACCGCCGGCTGATCATCCTCCGCGACGGCGTCGACGAGATCGTCGACCCGGGAGGCACCGTCCAGCATCGAGTACTCGGTGTGGACGTGCAGGTGGGCGAAACGATCCGTCATATCTTCGTCATATCGACAACTGCCCCGCGTTCATCCGCTCCCAGTGTTCACAGCGTTTCACAGCGTCACCAGCGCTTCACAGCGTTACCAGCGCGACCGAGTGACCAAGTGCCCAATTCACCAAGTGCCCGGTTCCAGGTGACGGTGGGGAAGTTACCGTCGTGTAGTTCGTGTCCGTCGAGACTACCACGGACCCTCCGCGACCGGCGGGCGGTCCCACGGGTCCGCGGCGACGACCGGTGCCGACCGGGTGCCGACCGGGCCTCGACAGATCACGGGCCTCGACAGATCAAGAGACGCCGCCGTACGAGGCGGTCTCCTCGTCAGATGCCGCCGTACGAGGCGCACTCCTTGTCAGACACGCTGCCGTACGAGGCGCACTCCTTGTCAGACGCCGCCGTACGAAGCGGTCTCGTCGTCGTCTGGAAGCAACCCGTAGAACGTGGATGCGGCCGGATCCGTCTCGGCCGGGGCTGGATCCACGAGGCGGACCCGCTCGGCTTCGGCGAGGGCCCGGAGCTCCGCAACCGGTCCGCGCACGACGACGGCGAAAACCGTCCCCGCCCCGGTGTCCAGCAGGTTGCGGACCGCCTTCAGCCGTTCCAACTGCTGGCGGAACTCGGCGACGAAGTCCTCGTCCTCGACCGTGCCCGACTCCAGCAGCTCCCGGAACTCGGCCTCCTCCCGCGCGATCCGCTCGCGTTCGGCCGCGAGCGCCTCGTTCACCGCGCTCTCGATGCCGTCTTCGCCTGCCGCGCCTGCCTCTCTCTCCTCTCTTTCTTCTCTCTCCTCGCCTTCCTCGCCTACCTCGCCGTCCTCGCGCTCCTCTCCCACCGCGACCTCGAAGGGCTCCATCTGCGGGTCCGGCAGACGCAGCTCCACCTCCAGCGCGGTCACCCCGTCCGGGACGACCTCGGCCGCCTGCTCCCCGGTGAGGTGCTCGGTGAAGGACACCACCGCCACGCGAATCTCGTCGTCGGCGATCCCAGCGAGCGCGTCGCGCCGGTCGGCGATGTAGGGCGCGAGCTGCTCACCCCGGCCGGGGCCCACGACGACCGCCCCGCCCGCCAAGGCAGGAGGGTCGTCCGACGGAGAGCCCGTCGTGGTCGGTCCGGGGGCGGGTGCCTGATCGGAGGCCTGCGCGTTCAGCTCCGGGTAGCGCTGCAGGTGGACGAAGGACCCGGCGAACAGGATGAGGGACACGACCAGGACCAGCTCCTGCCGGTGACGCCACAGGAACCGCTCGGCCCGACCGTGGGCGAATCGCTGCTCCCACCGGCGCAGGCTGCGCAACGGCCGCCCCAGGGAGCGGGCGAGGAAGCGCACCGCTGCCCGGGCGCCACGTTGCAGACGCGGGACCACCGCGTCGTCCAGGCGTCGGAGCGGCGATCCTCCGCCGTGATCGCTTGCTGACATGTCGGGAGGGACCCCCGTCCGATCGGCAGACGCAGGGTACAAGCGTCACTCCAGAGC
>CAZHZQ010000421.1:0-1915 GCA_964537235.1 uncultured Actinomycetota bacterium
CCGGGAAGCCGGAAGACGCCGCGCCCCCGCGCGTCCCGGCAACCGGAGCCCCGCCCTCTCAGAGGGCGGGGCTCCCACGTCCCAACGTCGACCTACGACAGACGCTCGATCATCAGCTGCGCGGCCTCGGAGGGGTTGGTGGCGACCGCGATGCCGAGGTCCTCGAGGATCTCCTTCTTCTCCGCGGCGGTCTCCCCACCCCCGGAGCCCTCACGGACGATGGCTCCGGCGTGCCCCATCTGCTTGCCCGGAGGTGCCTCGTACCCGGCGACGTAGGCCACGACCGGGGTGTCCGGGATGTTCTCCGCGATCCAGCGGCCGGCCTCCTGCTCCTCGGTCCCGCCGATCTCGCCGACGTAGACGATGGCCTCGGTGCCTTCGTCCTCGGCGAACAGCTGGATCACGTCGAGGAAGCTCGTGCCGACGACGGGGTCCCCGCCGATGCCCACGCAGGTGGAGATGCCCAGCCCTCCCGACGCCAGCTCGTCCATGATCTGGTAGGTCAGCGTCCCCGACCGGGACACGAGCCCGACGTTGCCCTGCTCGGCGATGTCCGCGGGGATGATCCCGACGTTGGACCTCCCCGGGCTGATCAGGCCGGGGCAGTTCGGCCCGATGAGCCGCCGTCCGCCCTGACGCACGACGGTGTCGTGGATCTCGGTCATGTCGTGGACCGGGACCCCTTCGGTGATCACCACGATCGTGTCGATGTCGGCCTCGTGGGCCTCGAGCACGGCGTCCTTGGTGAACGGCGCCGGCACCATGATCAGCGAGGTGTTCGCGCCCGTCGCCTCGACGGCCTCGACCGCGTCGGAGAAGACCGGCAGGCCCAGCTCCTCCCAGGTCTCGCCGCCCCGCTTCGGGTGCACCCCCGCCACGACGTCCGTGCCGTACGCCTGGTTGCGCTCGGCGTGGAACGTGCCCTGGGTCCCGATGCCCTGGACGACGACCGTGGTGTTCTCGTCGATGATGATCGACACGTTGCGTCTCCCTCAGAGGTGGTGGTCGGTCGTGGGTGGCCCTGGGCTGCCGTTGCGGCTCAGCCGGCCAGCTCGACGGCCTTCTCGGCCGCCTGCGCCATGTCGGCGGCGGGGATGATGTTGGGGTGGTCGGCCTCCGCGAGGATCCGCCGTCCCTCCTCGGCGTTGGTGCCGTCCAGTCGGACGACGAGCTTCTGCTCGATGTCACCCAGCCGGTCCAGTGCCTCGAGGATCCCGTCGGCGACCTCCTCGCCCCGGGTGATCCCGCCGTAGATGTTGATGAGCACGCTGGTGACCTGCGGGTCACCGAGGACGATCGACAGGCTGTCGGCCATCTCGTCGGCGCTGGCCCCGCCGCCGACGTCGAGGAAGTTGGCGGGGTCGCCGCCGGCCTGGGCCACGACGTCGATCGTGGCCATCACGAGCCCGGCGCCGTTGCCGAGCACCCCGACGGAGCCATCGAGTTTCACGTACTGGATGCCCTTGCGCTTGGCTTCGGCCTCGAGCCCCTCGCCCCGCTGGTCGAACTCGGCGTACCCCTCGTACTCGTCGTGCCGGAACATCGCGTTGTTGTCGATCGTGACCTTGGAGTCCAGCGCGATCACGCGGTCGTCGGCGGTGCGCACCAGCGGGTTGATCTCGGCCAGCAGCAGGTCGCCGGCGTGGAACGCGGCGAACAGCTTGACCAGCAGGTTCACCGCCTCGCCGCGGACCTCCTCGGGGATCTGCGCCTGCTCCAGGATCGCCTCGGCGGTGGACGGCGACAGGCCGTTGGTCGTGTCGGTCGGGGTCAGCGCGTGCTTGACGACCTTCTCGGGGCTCTCGCGGTTGACCTGCTCGATGTCCACGCCGCCCTCGGCGGAGCAGATCACGAGGTAGCCCTTCTCCTCCCGGTCGTGGAGGATCGACAGGTAGTACTCCTCGGCGATGTCGCT
>CAZHZQ010000422.1:0-1915 GCA_964537235.1 uncultured Actinomycetota bacterium
CGCCGGGGCGTGGTCGCCGGGCGGCAGCGGTTGGACCGCGGTCAGCTCTCTGGACACGGCGTCCTCGTCTCGTGCTCCCGATGGTCGGGGTTCCACCGGGTCGGTGACAGGGTCCGAGGTCCCGCGGCTCAGGGGACCTCCGCGCCGCACTACCGTCACCCGGGGTCGGACGACGTCCACGGCGGCACCGGCGGTTGCCTGCCGGCCTGCCCGGACGGATGCTCTGCACTGATCCGGGCACTTGCCGAGACGAGACCACGAACACGACAGGGGGACACGACGTGGACGTGACCGCAGGCACCGTGCTGTGGGAACCGGACGAGAACGCTCGCCTCACGACGCGGATGGGCCGGTTCCTGACCCGCGTCGAGCAGGACACGGGGCAGCAGCTGCCGGACTACGACGCGCTGTGGCGGTGGTCGGTCGATGACCTCGAGGGCTTCTGGCGCCACGTCGCCGACGAGTTCGACGTCGTGTGGGACACCCAGCCCGACGTACTCCTGGCCGACCCCAGCATGCCGGGAGCGTCCTGGGCCCCCGACGGCCAGCTCAACTACGCCCGGCACGCCCTGCGCGGCAGCGGGACGGCGATCGTCGCCCAGAGCCAGACCCGCGAACGGGTCGCGCTGTCGTACGACGAGCTGCGCGACCAGGTCGCGCGCTGCCGGGCGGGGCTGCAGCGGCTCGGGGTCGGTCGCGGCGACCGGGTCGTCGCCTACCTCCCCAACGTGCCCGAGACGATCGTTGCGTTCCTGGCCTGCGCCTCGCTCGGCGCCGTCTGGTCCAGCTGCGCGCCCGAGTTCGGCGTCGAGGCGGTCGTGGACCGCGTCACGCAGATCGAGCCGAAGGTGCTGCTGACCATCGACGGCTACCGCTACGGGGCGAAGGTGGTCGACCGGCGCGAACAAGTCGCCGCGATCCGCGAGGCCCTGCCCAGCCTCGAGGCGACCGTCCTGCTGCCCTACCTCGACCGCCAGGCCGAGCTGCCGGACGCGATCATGTGGGACGACCTGCTGGGAACGGGCGGCGCCGACGCCGAGCTCGACTTCGCGGCGGTCGACTTCGACCACCCCCTGTACGTGCTGTACTCCTCGGGCACCACCGGCAAGCCCAAGGCGATCGTGCACGGCCACGGCGGGATCCTGCTCGAGCACTGCAAGGTGATCGGGCTGCACCACGACCTCGGCGCCGGTGACCGCTTCAGCTGGTTCACCACGACCGGCTGGATGATGTGGAACTACCTCGTGTCGGGCCTGCTGGTGGAGGCCACCGTGGTCCTGTTCGACGGCGACCCCGGCCACCCTGACCTGCGCACGCTGTGGCGGCTGGCGGCCGAGGAGTCGCTGGACGTGCTGGGCGTGTCGGCGCCGTTCATCATCAGCTGCCGCAAGGAGGGCCTGTCGCCCCGCGAGGAGTTCGACCTCTCCGGGCTCGGGCAGGTCGGCTCGACCGGTGCACCGCTGCCGCCGGAGGGCTTCGCGTGGGTCCACGACGAGGTCGGCGAACACGTCCAGGTGGTCTCGGCGTCCGGCGGCACCGACGTCTGCACCGCGTTCGTCGCCGCTGCTCCCCTGGTGCCGGTGCGGGCGGGCGAGATCGCCTGCCGCTGCCTCGGCTGCGACGTCCAGGCGTGGGCGCCCGACCGCACCAGCCTGGTCGGCGAGCGCGGCGAGCTGGTGATCACCCAGCCGATGCCGTCGATGCCGGTGTACTTCTGGGGCGACGAGGACGGCAGCCGCTACCGCGAGGCCTACTTCGAGCCGTTCGGTGACGTCTGGCGTCACGGCGACTGGCTGACCATCACCGAGGACGGCGCGTGCATCATCACCGGCCGCTCCGATGCGACCCTCAACCGCGGTGGGGTCCGGATGGGCACCGCCGAGTTCTACTCCGCGGTCGGCGAGCTGGACTGGGT
>CAZHZQ010000423.1:0-1910 GCA_964537235.1 uncultured Actinomycetota bacterium
CGGAAGTCGCGGACACGCGGGAGCGCGATCGACATCAGCCGGTCGGCGAACTCCCACATCCGCTCACCCCGCAGGGTAACGCTCACCCCGACGGGCATCCCCTGGCGCAGCTTGAACCCCGCGATCGACTTGCGAGCACGGTTGACCTTGGGCTGCTGGCCGGTGATCGTCGACAGGTCGCGGATCGCGCCCTCGAGCGCCTTCGCATCGTCGACGGCCTCGCCGAGGCCGACGTTGACGACGATCTTCTCGAGCGTCGGCACGCGCATGACGTTGTCGATCCCGAGCTCGTCCTTCAGCGCCGGCACGACCTCGTCGCGGTACCGGACCTCGAGTCGCGGCTCGGGGGGCGCCGGTGTGTCCGCCGCGGTGTCCGCGGCGCTGTCGGTGGTCTCCGTGGTACTCATCGTGGTTCCTCTAGAACGTCTCGTCGCAGTTCTTGCAGATCCGGACCTTGCTGCGCTGGTCACCCTCCTCGAGGAGCGTGTAGCCGACGCGCACCGCCTCGTCGCAGGACGGGCAGATCGGCTGCACGTTGGAGATGTGGAGCTTGGCTTCGGTCTCGATGATCCCGCCCTCCTGGGCACCTTGGCGCGTCTGGCGCATGCGCTGGTGCTTGCGGACGTAGTTGATGCCCTCGACGAGGATCTTGTCCTCGCGCGGGAACACGCGGATCACACGGCCGTCCTTGCCCTTGTCCTTGCCGGCGATGACGGCGACCCGGTCGTCCTTCTTGACCCTCTGCATATCAGGCTGTCCTATCGCTGGTCGCTACTTGAGGACGCATCACAACACCTCCGGGGCGAGCGAGACGATCCGCATGAACTGCCGGTCGCGCAGCTCCCGGCCGACGGGCCCGAAGATGCGCGTTCCCCGGGGCAGACCGTCGGGGCGGATGAGCACGCACGCGTTCTCGTCGAACTTGATGTAGCTGCCATCTGACCGCCGCTTCTCCTTGGCGGTGCGCACGACCACGCAGCGCACGACCTCCCCCTTCTTCACGTTGGAAGCGGGGATCGCGTCCTTGACGGTGCCGACGAACTCGTCGCCGATCGAGGCGTAGCGTCGCCCCGACCCTCCGAGCACGCGGATGCACAGCACCTGGCGTGCGCCGGTGTTGTCGGCCACCTTGAGCCGTGACTCCTGCTGGATCATGGGTCGTCGTTCCTCGGTGTGTGTGGTCGTTGCGGGGGGTGGGTCACTTGGCCCGTTCGATGATCTCGGCGAGCCGCCACCGCTTGGTCTTGGAGATGGGGCGCGTCTCGACGATGCGCACGCGGTCGCCCACGCCGGCCTCGTTGCGCTCGTCGTGGACGTGGTAGCTCTTGGACCGCATCAGCCGCTTGCCGTACAGATCGTGGATCCGGCGGCGGTCGGCGGTCACGACGATCGTCTTGTCCATCGCGTCCGACTTGACCAGGCCGACCCGCTCCTTGCGGTCGGCGCGGCCCTGCGGTGCGGTCGCGTTCTCGACGGGGTTGGTGTCGCTCACGTGCTACTCCTGGCTTCTTCGCGCTGTCGACGCTCCTCGCGCTCGAGGGCGATCTCACGTTCCCGCAGCACGGTCAGGATGCGCGCGATCTCACGCTTGACCTGCCTCACGCGGTGCGGGTTGTCGAGCTGGCCGGTCACCTTCTGGAAGCGGAGGTTGAACAGCTCCTCCTTGTTCTCCCGCAGGCGTTCCTGCAGCTCGACCTCGGGCATCTCTCGCAGTTCGGCGGCGGCGGTCATCAGGCTCCCTCCCGCGTCACGAACTTGGTCTTGACGGGCAGCTTGTGGCTGGCACGGCGCATCGCCTCCCGGGCGAGCTCCTCGGAGACACCGGAGACCTCGAACATGATCCGGCCGGGCTTGACGGGCGCGATCCAGTGTTCCGGCGAGCCCTTCCCCGAGCCCATGCGGGTCTCGAG
>CAZHZQ010000424.1:0-1899 GCA_964537235.1 uncultured Actinomycetota bacterium
CCGCGAGGCCACTCTCCGTGGAGACCTCAGAGCGCTAGGTACCGGAACCGGATGCTTCCACGGACCCGGCCGACCCGCCACGCCAGGATCCGGACCCACGAGACGAGATCGGATCGGTTGCGCACGGTGAAGAGGCGGGGGATCACGAGACCCCAGGCCGCGAGTCCACGTGCCCATCCGCTCCGCGGCATGCCGAGGGGGGCGAACCTGCGCTCGAGCTCGACGGTCCACTCCGCCCAGTCCCGGGACTGCCGGTAGATGGCGCGCAGGTCCCCGCGGAGCCGGAGGTGGACGACGGCGTCACGGACGAGATGGATGTCGTACCCGGCGAGCTGCAACCGGAAGCAGTACTCGGGCCCTGGGCCGTGACAGTGATCGAGACCCTCATCGAAGGGACCGATCTCCTCGTACAGGTCCCGGGTCATCCCGACCGTTCCTGCACCGACGTGCGGGAGGAACGCTCGGTCGTTCACCATCCACATCTGTGGCCCACGTGTCTGTCGGTCCCGGCGTCGACCGTGCTGCCAGGTCTCGTTCATGCGCGTCACGTCCATGCGAGCCGCAACGAACGGTGCCTCGCGCAGCGCGGCCGCCATCGCGGGGAGCCACCCCTCGCCGACCACATCGTCAGCGTCGCAGAACAGGAGCCACCGTCCTCGCGCTGCCGAGACCCCGACGTTGCGGGCGTGTGCAGCGTTGCGGTTCTCCGCGGTGCTGACGACACGGAGACACGGGAGCCGATCGCGGTGCCGCTCCGCCACGGTCGCCGTCGCATCGCTCGATCGGTCGTCGACGACGACCACCTCCCACGGCCCCTCGTAGGACTGCCGGGAGAGCGCATCGAGTTGCTCGCCGACGGTCTCCGCCGCGTTCCTCGCGGGGAGGATGACGCTGATCTCCGGAACCTCGTCCATCGGAGCCATCATCGGTCTGCGTTGCCGGTGAGCCGCGCCCAGCGGAGGAACGCCTCCGTCGCCGCCATCCCGTCGTCCAGGGCGTAGCGTGGCTCGTAGCCGATGACACTCGCGGCGTGATCGATGCGCACGCGGGTCCGGGATCGCTGCGACGCGACCACGTTCGTTCCGGGCAGGTGGACCAGGCGACGCTGTTGGTCGCGGCCGGGGGGCGATGAGCGGCCGACGAGTTCGGTCTTGAGCCGGGCCCAACGCTCGGGTCCGGCAACATCCCGTGCGACGCCCATCGCGAGCCGCACCCCGGGAAGTGCTCTCAGGGCCGCGCGCGCATCCGGGTCGGAGAGGATCCCGCGGACGCCGGACAGAGCGCGACCCGCCAGCTGGCGCCGCAGGCGCGAGCGCTGCGCGCGTGCCAGGGGCCCGAGGGCCGCTGACGGTACGGAGACCGTGGCCCGCTCGCCGACCGCCTCCTCGAACGCGGCGTAGAAGTCACGCCAGGTCACCGGCTCGCGTGCGGACACGAGGAAGCGCTCGCCGACGGCGTCTGGGACCGTTGCCGCCAGGATGATCGCGTCGACGAGGTCATCGATGTACACGACGTTGCACAGCCCGTGGCCACCATCGATGAGGGGAACCGCTCCCGTCCTCATCTGTGATGCCACCGTCATCGTCCACCGCTTGCCCCACGGGCCGTACGCCTTCGTGGGCTGGATGATCACGGCTGGGAGTCCCGCCTCGTGGGCCGTCTCGACGACCCGCTCGGCGCGGCGTTTCGCGAGCGTGTACGGATCGAAGGACCTGCCCCAGGCCGATGCCTCGTCCAGGTCACCGTCGGCGGTCTCCCCGTAGACGACGACGGAACTCAGGTGAACGAACCGATGAACCCCGGCGCGCATCGCCGCCTCGACCATGTTGCGGGTCCCCTGGAGTCCACTGCGAAGGTTGCTGAACGGCGAGGCCGTGTCGTGAGCGCAGTGGATCACGA
>CAZHZQ010000425.1:0-1897 GCA_964537235.1 uncultured Actinomycetota bacterium
CCGCCCAGGCCATCCCGACCGCCAGCGCCCCGACGCTCGGTCGGAACAGGTCCAGTGTGCGCATCGCGACGCGGAAGCCGTGGTCGAACTCGCCCAGGACGTGTTCGTCGGGGACGTACACGCCGTCGAACGTGAGCCGTCCGACGGGGTGCTCGGTGACGAGGTACACCGGTTCGCCGCCCAGCCCGTCGCTGTCCCCGGTCACCACGAACGCCGTGACGCCGCGAGCGCGCGCATCCGCGGTGGTGCGGGCGAAGACGGTGTAGACGTCGGCGTCCGGAGCGTTGGAGATCCACAGCTTCTCACCGGTCAGGCGCCAGCCGTCACCGTCGCGTTCCGCGGCGAGCTGCAGCGCCGCCGCGTCGGACCCGGCGTCCGGTTCGGTCAGCGCGAACGCGGCCACCAGGTCGCCGGAGGCGACCCCCGGAACGAACCGCTGCGCGACCTCCTCGGAGGCGGACTGCACGATCGGGTAGGTGCCCAGACCCTGGCACGCCAGGGCGGTCTCGGCCTCCACCGATTCGCGTGCGAGGGCCTCGCGCAGCCGGACCAGCACGCTGGCCGGGACATCCCGGTCGGAGGTGCCTCCCAGCCGTTCGGGGAACAGCCGGGGGAGGACACCGGTCTCGCCGAGCGCCCGCACCAGGTCCGGGTTGACCCGCCCCGGCTCGCCCTCCTCGGCGATCGGCACGAGCTGTTCCCGGGCGATCGTCCGGATCTCGTCCATGTCCGGCAGCTGCAGATCCGCTCGTTGCTGCGTCACGCGCGCTCCTCCGGTCGCCTCGCCTGACCACGCTAACGCGAGGCTGTCGCCGGCGTGTCCGCGTGCTTGGATGGGGCGCGGCGGACGTGGTGCGCGAACGGGCGGAGGTGCGGAGCAGGTGCGGGTCGGGATCGGGTTGCCCACCACCACACCGGCCGGGGACGGCGGACGCGACGGGACGTGGCTGGTCGAGTGGGCACGCCGCGCGGAGGAGGGCCCGTTCACCAGCCTCGGCGTCGTCGACCGCACGGTCTACGACAGCTACGACCCGCTGGTCGCCCTGGCCGGCGCGGCGGCGGTCACCGAGACGTTGCGCCTCACCACGATGATCGTGATCGGCCCGATCCGCAACGCCACGCTGCTCGCGAAGCAGGCGGCGTCGATCGATGCGATGTCCGGAGGTCGGCTCACCCTCGGGGTGTCGATCGGGGCGCGGCGCGACGACTACGAGGCGGTCGGCGCCGAGTGGCGCGGCCGTGGCCGGCGGCTGTCCGAGCAGCTCGCCGCCATGCGCGACATCTGGGAGGACGCCGAGGAGATCTACGCGGACGGGGCGCTCGACGACGCCGCGGACCCCGCGGCCGAGCCGGCGGCCGAGAAGGGCGCCGTCGGTCCGGTCCCGGCGTCCTCCGGAGGACCGCAGCTCCTGGTCGGTGGGCTGTCCGGCGCCTCCTACCTGCGCGCGGCCAGGTACGCCGACGGGTACGTGCACGGGGGAGGGCCGCCCCGGGCCTTCGCCTCGGCCGCGGCCAAGGCACGTGCGGCCTGGCAGGACGTCGGCCGCCCCGGCGAGCCCGCCCTGTGGGGCCAGTCCTACTTCGCCCTGGGCGACCCGCAGGCGGGGGAGGCCCACATGCGCGACTACTACGCGTTCACCGGCGCGTTCGCCGTGAAGATCGCCGCCGGGCTGCTGACGGACGCCAAGCAGATCCAGGATCAGATCCGGGGGTACGAGGATGCGGGCTGCGACGAGCTCGTCCTGCTGCCGGCGGCCTCCGACCCGGCGGAGCTGGACCGCCTCGCGGACATCGTCGGCTGACGGAACGGACGACAGACAGGGCGACCGCATGCGCTTCGGGATCGTCGGCGGTGGGCCGGCCGGCCTGTACCTCGCGATCCTGCTGAAGCGTGCCG
>CAZHZQ010000426.1:0-1896 GCA_964537235.1 uncultured Actinomycetota bacterium
CGACGGGATGAGCGGCGTCCACACCCACATGACCAACACCAGGAACACGCCGATCGAGGCGTTCGAGCTCGCCTACCCGGTCCGGGTCGTCGAGTACCGGCTGCGCGACGGCTCCGGCGGGGACGGTCGCTTCCGGGGCGGGGACGGCCTGCGCCGCACCCTGGAGCTGCTGGGCGAGCGAGCGACGTGCTCGCTGCTGACCGAACGGCGGCGCAACGCCCCGTGGGGCCTGGCCGGCGGCGGGGACGGGGCGCCGGGGCGCAACCTGCTGCTCCGGGACGGCGAGGAGGAGGTCGAGCTGCCGCCGAAGGTGACCTTGACGCTGCGGCGCGGCGACCGGATCACCGTCGAGACCCCCGGCGGCGGCGGGTTCGGGCCTGCTTGAGCCGACCGGGCTGCACGATGAGCCGTCCGCCGGTCACTAGGGTGTCGCCGTGAGCGACGGAGGAGCACCCACCTGATGGCCGGCCATGTCCGAGCATGGACTCCTCTCGACGGCGACCCCGAGGATCTCGCCACGCACCTCGCGCGGAACCCGGAGCTGTGGTTGCCCCAGCCCTGCCACCCGCGAGGGCCGGGCCACTGGGCGTTCACGGTCCAGGCGGGACCGATCGAGCGCACGGTGACCTGCATGGTCGGCGATCCGCAGAGCGGCTCCGGCTCCGTCGCGCGCCGTCTGCGCTGGGAGCCCGACCCCGAACCCGACGATCCCGAGGTCCGCGCACTGCCCACCTTCGAGGGTGAGCTGTGGCTGCGCGACGCGGGCGACGGTCGTCCGGAGATCCACCTCGAGGGCGCCTACCGGCCACCGACGGGACGGGTCGGGGCGATGCTCAACCGCCAGCAGGTCCAGGACATGGCCGAGAACGTGGCGCGCAACTTCCTCGACGCGGTCATCGCGCGTCTGCTCGGCGAGGACGAGGTCGAGGAGGCCGAGGCGGAGGCCTCCGCCGACTGATCCCCGTGCCGACTGATCCCCGGGGCGTGTGGGCCCTACGGGATGCTGGGCACCCCGTCCGTGCGACGTGTCTCCTCGCCGGCCGGCCCGTCCTGGCGCTCGTCGTACCACGAGTAGCGGTACTCGGGCTGGTCGATGCTCTTCGCGAACTGGGTGTAGCGCACCGGGTGGAACGTGTCGCACATCACCGCGAGCTCGTCCGTGAACTCGGCGTCCAGCGCCTCCTCAGCCAACCCGGGTTGCGGTCCGTGCGGTACCCCCGACGGGTGCAGGGTCACCGACCCGACATCGATCCCCTTGCGCGACGAGAAGTTGCCGTGCACGTAGTAGATCATCTCCTCGGAGTTGAGGTTCGCGTGGTTGTACGGGATCGGCACCGAGTCCTCGTGCCAGTCCAGCGGCCGCGGGCAGAACGAGCAGATCACGAAGTTCTGGCCCTGGAACGTCTGGTGGACGGGCGGGGGCGCGTGCACCTTCTTGGCGATCGGCTCGAAGTCGTGGATGTTGAACGTCCACGGGTACAGGTAGCCGTCCCACCCCACCACGTCGAAGGGGTGGTAGTCCAGCACGTAGTCCTGCAGCCCGTCGCGCACGCGGACGGTGACGTGGAACTCGCCCTTCTCGTCGTGGGTCTTCAGCTCGGTGGGCGGGTGCAGATCGCGGTTGTAGTAGGGGGCCTCCTCCAACAGCTGGCCGTACTCGTTGCGGTAGCGGCGCGGCACCTCGATGAAGCCCGGCGAGGTGAACACCAGCATCCGCTGGGGCTCGTCCTCGTTCTCGTGCCGGAACCGGTAGGTGATCCCCCGCGGGACCACGACGTAGTCGCCCTCGCGGTACGGCAGGTCCCCGAGGATCGTCTCGACGACGCCCGAGCCCTCGTGGACGAAGATGCACTCGTCGCCCTCACCGTTGCGGTAGAAGCGCTCCATCGACCGCTC
>CAZHZQ010000427.1:0-1894 GCA_964537235.1 uncultured Actinomycetota bacterium
CAGGTGCAACGGGTGATGGTGCCGGCCGACGCCGATGAGCGTGACGAGTGGGCGAGGTCACGATGAACGGCTCTAGGTGATCTTGAACGTCTCGGCGGCCACGATTCGCTCCTGCCCCTTGACGGCCGTGGACAGCCACCGTGCCGTCCGAACCGCCGACTTGTCAACGGGCATCGCACACCGGTCTCCGCAGGGGATGCTTGCATTTCCGCCGAAATCCCGTAAACATCGTTCTCATGCTGGGCGTTCTGCGTCCGGCTTCCGTCATCCCAGAGTTACCAGCCGTCGTACACATGACCTCGCCGTCCGGAGGCCACACATGACCGACGGCCTCTGCGGCGCGCAGAAGACTGACGGGTCAGGCACCTGCCGGCACCGCGCCGGATGGGGCACCGACCACGTCGGCTATGGGCAGTGCCGCAAGCACGGCGGGGCCACCCGCAACGGCCGACGGCACGGGCAGAAAGCCGCCGCCCAACAGGCCATCCATCGCCTCGAAGGCCAACTCACCGAACGTCTCAACGCCGCCGCCCCCAACTACGACAACCCGATCGAAGGGCTGCTCGAGGTCGTCGCCCGGACCGGCGCGATGATGCGCATGTGCGGTGACCTCGTCGGCCAGCTCGCCCCGGGACGCAACCGCCGAGACCAGGACGTCGAAGGACTCTACGGACCCGACCACCTCGGAGACGACACTTCCCACGTCCTCGTCGACCTGTACGGCACCTGGTCCGACCGGCACGCCAAAGCCTGCAAAGCCGCCGTCGACGCCGGAGTCGCCGAGGCGTACGTTCGCATCGCACAACGGCAGGGCGAACTGATCGTGAAGGTCATCGAAGGGGTGCTGGACGACCTTGGCGTTGACCGCACCCCGGAGGTGACCGAGTCCGTTGGCCGTCACCTCCGTCTCGTCGGGTCCTGACCCGTTCGGCCTCGCGGCCGACATCATTGACCCGCCCCCCTGGCAGCCCGAAGACCGCCCGCCACTGCTCGACCACCAGCGGCCCCCAGACCAGCCGTGGGACCTGTGGCTCCTCGAAGGCGGACGTGGCTCCGGCAAGACCGAAGCATGCGCCCGGTACTACGCCAAGTGGATGCGAGCCAACCCTGGCGCCCGCGGACGGATCATCGCCCCCACGTTCGGTGACGCTGTCGAAGCCTGCATCACCGGCCCCTCCGGCCTGCAGACCATCGACCCCGACATCATCTGGCGTGCGAGTGAGCCGGGCGGCGCGAAGGTGCACTGGCCCAACGGAGCCGAAGCGCTCGTGTTCGGCACCCCCACCCCGAGGGACGTCGAACGGTTCCGTGCCGGAGGGAACCGGCACATCGACTGGTGGGAAGAACTCGCCGCCAACCCGATGATCCGCACGTCCTCCACCGAACACAACGCCTGGGACCAGGCACAACTCGGCCTGCGGCTCGGCACCCACCCGCACTCCATCGGTTCGACCACACCACGCAACAGCAAGAAGTACCGGGAGATCCGCACCCTCGACGGGACGGTCCGCACCCACGCGACCCTGTACGACAACCCGCACACGTCCGCCGAATGGCGGGCCAAGATGGAAGCCGCGTACGCCGGCACCCGCCTGGGACGGCAGGAGATCGGCGGGGAACTCCTCGACGACATCGAGGGTGCCCTGTGGACTGCCGCGCTGATCGACCTCGGCAGGGTCAAGGCGGCACCGGACCTGGCCCGCATCGTCGTTGCGGTCGACCCGGCCGTCACGACAGGCCCCGAGTCTGACGCCACCGGTATCGTCGCTGCAGGCAAGGGGGTGGACGGGCACGGCTACGTTCTGGCCGACCGGACCTGCCGTCTGTCACCGGCTGGCTGGGCACGCCGGACGCTGGCCCTGTACGACGAACTGGAGGCGGACCGGATCGTCGC
>CAZHZQ010000428.1:0-1889 GCA_964537235.1 uncultured Actinomycetota bacterium
GCGCATCGCCCCGGCGACGGCCTTGTCGCTGAGCCGGAAGACGTTGAGCCCTTCACCGATGTTGGACTCGTAGATGAAGTTGTTGTACCAGATCGAGCTCCACGCCCCGAGGATGTCCAGCCCGAGGAAGTCGAAGGGCGGGGGCGGAACCGGCGCGGCAGGTGGGTCGCTCCACGCGATCGTCTTCGGTGAGGCGGGATCGGTGAAGTCGACCACCCACGTGCCGGCCTGGTAGTTGCCCATCACGATGACGTCGTCGCCAGAACGCAGCGGCACGACGTTGAAGTTGTGGAGCGTGCAGTTCTCCTCCGCGGACTGGGCACGAGGCAGCGTCCACATCCCCAGCTGGTCGCCGGTCGCGGTCGCGAAGAAGAACAGCGACTTGTCGGAGTCGGCATTTCCTGGTTCGCACTCGGAAAGTACGCCCCCACCGGGCTCGTGTTCGAACACCAGGACGTCACCGTCGAACGAGAAGGTGGCGGTGTGCCCGATGCTGACGTCAGGAACAACCCGGGAGTACATGAAGGCTGGATCCGTCAGCGATCCACCGTGTGCGGGATCGAGGCTCCACAGCGTGTAGCCGTCGCCCCCAGCGCAGGCAGCCCACATGGCGTCGCCGAGGATCACACCGGTGTCGTGGCAGTCGCGTCCGAAGCCGTCGTCACCGGAGGCTTCCCATCGCAGGAACGCGGCGCTGGCGGGGTCGTCGAGCGGAACCTCGACGATGTCGATGCCGGCGCAGCCTCCACCGGAGTTGTAGATCAGAAGACGGTCGTTGGCCAGGTCTGGCACGCCCGTCGCGGTGTGCGATCCGCATCGGGCAGGTCGGTCAGCGGTTTCCGGAAGTGCGCTCGCGCTGAGGTCGACCGAGCCCACGAGGACGGGGTCGCTCACGTCGGAGATGTCGAAGACGTGCAGGCCCTCGAACCCGTTGGGGACGTTGCCGGAGCCGTCACAGTCGTTGCCTGCGCCGAAGAGACCGGGGGTGCCGGCCGGTGTGTTCCAGGAGCGCACCAGGACGTCGCCCCAGACCACGACGTCACCCTGGTTGCCGTTGCACAGGGTGAACGAGACCTGTTTCGGGTTCCCAGGTGCGGAGATGTCTCGGATGTTGAAACCGTCCCATCTTCCCTGGAACGCGTACTTGCCCTGGAACGCGATGTCGGTGTGGACCGTCCCGAAGTTGTCCACGTTCGGGTTCAACAGGCTCGCAGGCTCGACGATGTGACCCATCGGATGGAGGTTGTTCGTCCGGGGGTCCTCGTCGTGCCCTGCCGAGGCTGGAGCCGCCGTGAGTGCGAGGGCGGTCAACACTACGGCGATCAACGTCACATGCAGCGAACGGATCCTCATCTTGGCCTCTCCGCCTGGTACGAGGCTGTCACCCTTGAGCAGCGCGATGCCCTTGTTCAGGGACAGGTGTCCCACTGCTCACCTCGGTGCGCGTCGACCATCGCCTCGTGTGTGGTGCTTGCCTTCGTCGAGGTGCCGTCAGGTGATGACAGGGAGCCCTGCGCGGGCGTAGGGTCGTTCGGATACCAGGAAGGGGCGAGCATGAAGTGCGAGGTCACGACCGTCATCGACCGGCCCGTATCCGTCGTCTGGGACTTCTATGCGGTCCACCACGTCGAGAACCACCCGCGGTGGGATCCTGACATCGAACTCGAGAAGACGACCGAGGGTCCGGTCGGCGTCGGCACCCTCATCACCCGGCGCAGTACCAGGTTCGAGACGCCCACAGAAGGAACGATGGAGGTCACCGAGTTCGAACCCGAACGGACGATGAACGTCACGACGCACGACGGCCCGATGACGATCTACGGCTGGGCGCGGTTCGCGGCGCCCGCTGAGGATCGAACACAGCTGACGATCGGTGGCGAGTTCCCAGG
>CAZHZQ010000429.1:0-1875 GCA_964537235.1 uncultured Actinomycetota bacterium
CTGCCGGCCGTCGGGGCGGCGGCATCGCTGACGGTGATCTTCGTGGTGGTGCTCAGCGTCCCGCTGGCGGCCGCGTCCTCGCTGGGACTGTCGCCGCCCGAGATCACCGGCTGGATCGTCGCGATCTACGGGGTCGCGGGTGTCCTGACCGTCCTGCTGGTGGCGCGGTACCGCCAGCCGCTCCTGGTCACCGGCAACATCTTCGTGCTGATCTTCATCGCGTCCCTGGGGGCAGACCTCACGTGGCCGGAGCTGGTCGGGGCGGCCATGGTGGCCGGCGCGATCGTCCTCGGACTCGGGTTCACGGGGCTGACCGACCGGCTCACCTCGTGGGTGCCGGCCCCGGTCGTGTTCGGGCTGCTGGCTGGCGCGGTCATGCCGTTCGTCATGGAGATGTTCACGGCGCTGGGCGATGCACGACTGATCGTCGGCGGGACGCTGGTGGCGTACGTGCTGGGACGCCTCGTGCTGGAGCCCCGGCTGCCGGCCATCCTCGCGGCCTTGGTCGCTGGCGTGGCGATCACCGCGTTCGCGTCCGGGTTCGGTGCTCCGCCGTCCCGGTTCGCGCTGCCCGTCCCCGAGCTGACCGCCCCGGTGATCTCGCTGCGTGCGATCGTCACCGCCACCCCCGTGATGGTGGTGCTGATCACCCTGCAGGCCAACGTGCCGTCCCTGGTCTTCCTGCGTGCGGAGGGGTTCCGGCCCCCGGAACGGACCATCAGCGCCGTCAGCGGCGTGGGCACCCTCGTCGGTTCGGTCATGGGCCCGATGGGGGTGTCGCTGTCCCTGCCCGCCACGGCGCTGACCGCGGGTCCGGACGCCGGTCAGCACGACCTCCGGTACCTCGCGGCCTACCTCGCGGGCGGGGCGGCGATCGTGATCGCGATGCTCGCGGGCCTCGCGGCCGACCTCGAGACCATCGTTCCGGAGCCGCTGCTGACCGTGCTGGTGGGGCTGGCGGTCCTCGGGGTCCTCGCCGACGCGCTCCGCAACGTCGCGAGCGGGCCGCTGGTGCTCGGTCCGGTGTTCGCGTTCGCGATCGCGTTGTCGGACCTGACGCTGTTCGGGCTCGGCCGCTTCTTCTGGGCGCTGGTGATCGGGCTCGTCGTCTCGCTGCTGCTGGAGCGCGACGGCCTCGCCGAGCTGCGCGACGCCCCGGACACCCCGGCACCGGCGTAGCCCCCCGTCCCCGATCCCGTCGAGTGGCAGCTCAGACGCAGATATGCGACCCAGGTGCCACTCGACGGGACCGCCGGGGGGTCACTCGACGGGGGGTCACTCGACGGGGGATCACTCGACGGGGCGCAGCGCCCCGTCGTCCACGTCGAGGACGAAACCGGCCACGGTCACCGCGTCCGGCAGGGTGTCGCGGACCCGGTCGACGTCGTCGCGGACGCTGGCCTCGACGTCGTCGAACGCGCCGAGCGACGTCACCGGGAGCTCGACCCCCGCGTCGCGGATCGACGCGGACAGCGCCTCCTCGTCGGTCGCCATCCCGCAGCGGCTGTGGTGGACAACCGCGACCTCGCGCACCCCGAGTTCGACGACCGAGACGGCCAGACTTCGCAGCGCGTCGTCGCTGGCGCGGCCCCCGGCGTTCGCGATCACGTGGGCCTCGCCGCGTGACAACCCCAGGACGTCCAGCGGGTGGACCCGGGCGTCCATGCAGGTCAGCACCGCGACCCCGCGGGTCGGAGGCGCCTCCATGCCTCGGGGGAAGCCGGCGGCTGACTCCCGGTTGTCGTCGAGCATCCGTCCGAGTTCGCTCACATCAGACCCAACTGTCGAACCACCATCGCTGTCTCACGGCGTCGTAGTCGAGCTCGACGCCGGCGTACACGGGGTAGAAGTAGATGAACGCGGCGACCGCGAGCA
>CAZHZQ010000430.1:0-1859 GCA_964537235.1 uncultured Actinomycetota bacterium
GGAGCGCTCCCGTGGCCCTGGTGGTGCAGAAGTACGGCGGCACCTCGGTCGGCGACGTCGGGCGGATCAAGCGCATCGCCGCTCGCATCGCCAACGCCAAGCGGGCCGGCGACGACGTCGTGGTGGTCGTGTCCGCCATGGGTACGACCACCGACGAGCTCGTGGCCCTGGCGCGGGAGATCTCGCCCGAGCCGCCGGGGCGTGAACTGGACATGCTGCTGACCGCCGGCGAGCGCATCTCGATGACCCTCCTGGCGATCGCGCTGGCGGAGCGGGGGGTCTCGGCGCGGTCGTTCACGGGCTCGCAGGCGGGGATCATCACCGACGCGCTGCACGGCAAGGCCCGCATCGTCGACATCACCCCCGGTCGGGTTCGCGACGGGCTCGACGACGGTGACGTCGTCATCGTCGCCGGGTTCCAAGGGGTGTCGCAGGACACCAAGGACGTGACCACCCTGGGGCGCGGCGGCTCGGACACCACCGCGGTCGCGCTGGCCGCGGCGTTGGGCGCGGACCGCTGCGAGATCTACACGGACGTCGAGGGTGTGTTCACCGCCGACCCTCGCATCGTCCCCGACGCCCGCAAACTGCACTACGTGACGTTCGAGGAGATGCTCGAACTGGCCGCGACCGGCGCGCGCGTGCTGCAGACCCGGTCGGTGGAGTTCGCCCGCAACCACGACGTGTTGGTCCACGTGCGCTCCTCGTTCACCGAGGGTGGAGGCACGTGGGTCGGACCAGAGGATGAGAGAGCCATGGAAGACGCCTACATCTCCGGTATCGCACACGACACGACGGAGTCGAAGATCACCGTCCAGGGGGTGCCGGATCGCCCCGGCATCGCCGCGCGCATGTTCACCACGATGGCCGAGACGAGTGTCAACATCGACATGATCGTCCAGAACGTGTCGGTGGACGGGGTGACCGACATCTCGTTCACCGTCCCCCGCGACGACGTCGAGCGGGCCGCCGGGATCATCCGTCAGATCCAGGACGAGATCGGCGCCGAGGACGTCGTGGTCGATCACGAGATCGCCAAGGTGTCGCTGGTCGGCGCCGGGATGAAGACCCATCCGGGGGTCGCGGCGATGATGTTCCAGGCCTTGTCCGAGGCCGGGGTCAACATCGAGATGATCTCGACCTCCACGATCCGCATCTCGGTGGTGATCCGGGCGGACGACGTGGAGGACGCCGTCCGTGCGATCCACGAGGCGTTCGACCTCGAGGAGGCGGCCGACATCCGCCAGGAGCATCCGGCCACGGTCACCTGAGGTGACAGCCGCCGCCTGACACGTCACCCTGCACGTGGACCCTCCACCGGACGCGACCCTCGCGAGGTCCCTGATGAGCGAACCCGACGCCACCCCCCAGGACACCGCACGCACGGTCGGTGCGCCCGGCGACACGCGCCCCGGGACGGATGTGGGGCGCCCGCTGAAGGTCGCCGTGGTCGGCGCGACCGGGGCGGTGGGCGAGGAGCTGCGGCGCCTGCTGGTCGACCGGGACTTCCCGGTCGACGGCGACCCCGTGTTGGTCGCCAGCGAACGGTCGGCGGGCCGACGCATTGCCTTCGGCGACCGCGACATCGAGGTGGTCGCCGCCTCGCGCGAGGCCTTCGAGGGCGTGGACATCGCCCTGTTCAGCGCGGGCAGCGGGGTGTCACGCGAGTGGGCCTCGGTCGCCGTCGAGCAGGGCGCCGTCGTGGCCGACAACACCTCGGCGTTCCGGCAGGACGACGACGTCCCGCTGGTCGTCAGCGAGGTCAACCCACAGACCGCCGCCGACCGCCCCCGCGGGATCATCGCGAACCCGAACTGCACCACGATGGTGCTGATGGTCGCGGCCAAGCCGCTGCACGA
>CAZHZQ010000431.1:0-1842 GCA_964537235.1 uncultured Actinomycetota bacterium
CGGTCGCTCGGTAGTCTCCCGGCCAGCGGCCATCGGTCCCAGGAGCGCGGATGTCCCTGCCCACCGTCGGGATGGTCGGTGCCGGCCAGCTGGCCCGGATGAGCTACGAGGCGGCCACCCCGCTCAACATCCCGTTGCGCGTGCTCGCGGAGGCCCCGATCGAGTCGGCCGCCCTGATCAGCACCGCGATCGACATCGGCTCGCCCGACGACCGGGGCGACCTCGAACGCTTCGCCGAGACCTGCGACATCGTGACGTTCGACCACGAGCTCGTGGACCTGGAGGTGCTCCGGGCGCTGGAGTCCGCCGGCCACGTGCTGCGCCCCTCCGCCGCCACCCTGTCCGTGGCGACCGACAAGCAGCGCCAGCGCGACCTCCTCGGCGACCACGGACTCCCGCTGCCCGCGCACCGTTCCGTCACGTCGGTGGACGACGCCGTCGCGTTCGGCGAGGAGCACGGCTGGCCGATCGTGCTCAAGGCGGTCCGGGGCGGCTACGACGGCCGGGGCGTGTGGACGGTCGAGGGCAAGGACGCCGCCGGCGACGTGGTCGCCGACGCCACCGCGGCCGGTCTGCGGCTGTTCGCCGAGCCGCTGCTCGACCTCGACCGCGAGCTGGCGGTGCTCGTCGCGCGTCGCCCCGGCGGGGAGACCGTCACCTACCCGGTGGTCGAGACGATCCAGGTCGAGGGGATCTGCCACGAGGTCCTGGCTCCCGCCCGGCTGGACGCCGGGCTCGCCGACGCCGCCGCCGAGCTGGGGCGCGCGGTCGCCGAGGCGGTCGGGTCCGTCGGCACGCTCGCGATCGAGATGTTCGTCGTCGACGGCGACCTGCTGCTCAACGAGCTGGCGGCGCGCCCGCACAACTCCGGGCACCTCACGATCGAGGGTGCGACGACGTCCCAGTTCGAGAACCACCTGCGGGCGGTCGCGGACCTGCCGCTGGGTCAGACGAAGTTGCGCGCCCCGGCCGTCGCGATGGTCAACGTGATCGGGACGGCCGACACCGGCAACCCGACCGATCGGCTCGGCGACGCGCTGGCCGTCCCCGGGGCGCACGTGCACCTGTACGACAAGCAACCGCGCCCCGGCCGCAAGATCGGTCACGTCACCGTCATCGGCGACGACCTGGAGGACGTCCGCGGCCGCGCCCGCCGTGCCGCCGAGACGCTCGCCGGTGGCACGATGAGCGGGCCGGGCGACATGCGCATCGGAGGAGGCAGCGGATGAGCCAGGACGACGCCCGCGTCGCGGTCGTGATGGGCAGCGACTCCGACTGGGACACGATGGCCCCGGCCGTGGAGATCCTCGAACGGTTCGAGGTCCCCGCGCTGGTGCGGGTCCTGTCCGCCCACCGGATGCCCGAGGAGATGATCGACTTCGGGCAGCGGGCGGCGGACGAGGGCTTCGAGGTCATCATCGCCGGGGCGGGTGGAGCCGCGCACCTGCCGGGGATGCTGGCGTCCGTGACGCGTCTGCCGGTGATCGGTGTGCCGGTGCCGCTGCGGATGCTCGACGGGCTGGACTCGCTGCTGTCGATCGTGCAGATGCCCCGGGGCGTACCCGTCGCGACGGTCGCGATCGGCGGCGCCGAGAACGCCGGTCTGCTGGCGGTGCGGATCCTGGCGACCTCCGACGAGGACCTGGCCGACGCGATGGACGACTACCTCGAGGAGCTCAACGCCGAGGCCCACCGCAAGGGCGAGCGACTCGACAAACGCGTCGAGGGCAAGCGGGGCGTCGGCTTCCGCGGCTGACCCGGGTCAGGCGGAGCCGGCGGCGTCCAGCGCGATGTCGTCGCGCCGCTGGACCCCCTCCCAGTGGATGAGGTCGGCGGCCTCGT
>CAZHZQ010000432.1:0-1841 GCA_964537235.1 uncultured Actinomycetota bacterium
GTCGAGTGGCAGCTCAGCCGCAGATCCGCAACCCAGCCGCCACTCGACGCACCGACACCCCCGAACTGGGCGACTGGCCACACTGGCTTCCCGAAGTCCATAGGTCTCCAGCGCCCTACTCCACGGAGTTGTCCTCTTCGTCCAGGTCCTTCAACCGCGCCGCTGCCACGACGTAGGCCTCCAAGTCGCGACGTCTGGCGACGACCAGGATCTCGACCTTCTGGACATCGGTGTTCGACGGGACGAGCCGGTAGACGAGCCGTAGTGCGGCTCCGAGGTTGTCACCGTGCTCGTCTACTTCGTCCGGCCCGAACTTCACCTTCCGGCACGTTGAGAGGTCACCGGTGACATCGTGGCGAACCAGCCAGTCCCCGGCCATCGGGTCACCAGGCAGCGCAGCGATCAGTTCCCGCGCTTCCTCGTAGACGTCCCTGCCGAACGCCTCACGGACGGAGGCGAGATCTGCCGGCACGTCGTCGTGCCAGCGCAACGGCAAGCTCACCTCGAGGCGTCAGCAGCAGCGAAGAGGTCCTCCACCGTCCCTTCTGTGAACCGTCCGTCCTCGAGTCGGTCACGGACCACCTGCATCGCGCCGAGGCGTTCAAGCTCTTCGGTGTGCCGGGCCGCAGCCACGAGCTGCGCGTAGCGTGCGGACGAGAGGACGACCGCTTCCTCCCGCCGGTGCCGTCCGAAGCGGACAACGGCATCCGGGTCATCCTGCAACTTCTCCATGATCGCTGCGAGCGAGGAACGAACGTCCTCCATCCCCTGCACGGCCACGTGGTCCTCCTAACGGGATTCCGTACGGAACAGCTTACGACCTGTCGTCCGGGTTATCCAGGCGGCGGTCAAGGCGGCGGTCAGGCGGCGGAGGCGTCCTCGTCGACGACGCGGCGCAGCGCGTCCATGACCTCCTCGAACGGTGGGTAGTCGCCGATCGCGGACCCGTCGTAGAGGTAGCGCAGCCGCGAGTCCGCATCGATGATCGCGACGCCCGGCAGCTGGTTGGTGCCCGCGGGCTTGCCCTGCATCACCCCGTGGGCGAACCCCTTCGCGTACCCGCGGATGAGCGTCCAGAGCTTGGCCGGCTCCAGCAGCTCCTTCGGGTGGTAACGGCGGATCCCCAGGGCCTTGTAGAGCCGTCCGCGCGGGTCCACGAGGCACGGGTAGGGCACCCAGCGCGACTCCAGCCGGGTGGCCTGCTCCTGCGACGAGCGGCCGACCGCCACCACGCCCGCCCCGAGGGCTTCGATCTCGTCCTGTGCCTTCGCCAACTGCGAAAGGAACCGTTTGCAAGGCACTCAACCGAAGTAGCGCATGCACTGGACGATCATGGGGCGGTCGACGTGCTGCTGGAGGGTCACCTCCTGGCCCGAGGAGTCGCGGAGCCGGACCAGCGGGACGGTCTCGCCTACCTCGAGCGTCATGACAGGATCTCCTTGGCGGTGGTGTGGTCGTCGGTCGCGAACACGGCGCGGTTGTTGGTGGCGAGGTAGGCCTGCTCGATGTTGACCCCGCCCTCGGCGAGCTTCTCGCACATCTCGCCCAGCGCCCCGGGGCGGTCCTCGATCGGCACCACCACGACCTTGCGCGCGGCGCGGACGTCGAAGCCGGCCTCGGCGAGCGCCTCCTGCGCCTCCTCGGCGTCCTCGACCAGGACGTGGAGGATGCCCTTGCCCTGACCGGTGAAGGCGCTGAGCCCCTCGATGTTGATGTCGTGGTCCCCGCACGCCTTGCCGAGCCGCGCCAGCACGCCGGGCTGGTCGTCCGGGATGAGGACGAAGTCCTTGTACTCCTGCATGTGGATATCCGTTCGTGCCGAGGACGGTCGTGTCACACCT
>CAZHZQ010000433.1:0-1833 GCA_964537235.1 uncultured Actinomycetota bacterium
AGGGTGAACGGGTCGAGGAACCGGATGGCAGACGCGCACCGCTGGACCGGGCCCGGCGACGACGAAGGGATCGCCTGGTCGGTCCTCGAGGAGTTCGCGTCGGTCGTCAGCCACGAGTTGCGCACACCGCTGTCGGTCGTGAAGAGCGCAGCCGAGACCGCCCGCGTACGCCTGGGGTCGTTGTCCCAGGAGCAGCATGCGGAGTTCCTGGACATGATCGTCCGCAACGGCGACCTCGCGCTCCTGCTGCTCGAGAGGATCGGGCTCGCCCGCGACATCGACCAGGGCACGGTCGCGCTGTCGAAGGAGGAGATCGACCTCGCCGAACTCGTCCGCGAATCCGTCTCGGACCTCTCTACCGTTCTGCTGTCCGACCATCCCACCGAGGTCTCGGCACCCGACCGGGTGTTGCTCCAGGCCGACCCGACCGCCGCACGCGAGATCGTCTTCAACCTGTTGTCCAACGCCGCGAAGTACAGCGCCGAGGAGGCGCCCATCGAGATCACCGTCTCCGGCGTGGGGGCGGTCGCGCACGTCGCCATCCGCAACCACGGCGGCGGGGTGACACCGGGCGACACCGAACGCATCTTCGAGAAGTTCGAACGTCTCGACCCTCGCGTTCCCGGCACCGGTCTCGGGCTGTTCATCTCACGCGGGCTGGCGCGAGCCCACGGCGGCGACATCCAGGTCCAACCCGCCGAGGAGGTCGGGAGCGAGTTCATCCTCACGCTGCCCATGTGACCGCTCGCGGCCCTGGCCTCAACGGGGGCGGCGATCGTGCTCACCACCATCCCGGTCGCCCCGGTCGCGGCAGCGGTCGTCCTCGCGCTCACCGTCGTCCCGGCCGTGGCCGTCGTCCTGGCGCGCGTCCTCGTCCCGGTCACAGCGTTCGCCGTCGCGCTCGTCGCCCCCGTCGTCGAACTCGAGACCCGTTCGGAGGACGAACAGCCCCGAGTCGAAGCTGTTGAGCACGATCGTGCCCGACTCGAAGAACGGGTACGCGGTCCAGGCGCCCGCGAAGACCGGTGCGTCGGGGCCCGGGTCGACGTCGAAGTACGCCACCTGGTTCATCTCGCCGTCGGCCAGTGACGCGTCGGTGAACTCCATCACCCGGAGACCGGCGGAGTAGTTCGCCTGGATCGAGTAGTTGTCCCGGATGTAGAGGTTGTGGTCGATCGCCTGCGTGTCGTGGAAGTACGGCGTGATGCCGGCCTCGGCGTCGAGATCCGCGACGTCGGCGATGTAGGTCGTGGTCGCGCCGACCTCCATGAACAGCTCGTCGAGCTCGTCGCCGAAGAGGAACCAACGGTGGTCCTCGCTGAGCCAGCCTTGGTGCGTGTAGGCGGCGGAGTCGTAGCCGGTCCGCGACAACATGACCGGCGCCTGCTTGTGGGTCACGTCGACGATCGTGAGCGTGTCCTCGTTGGACGCGAAGCAGATCTCCTTGCCGTGGTGCGCCTCGTCCGGACCGGCGTAGATCACGCACTGGACGTCGTGCGTGTACCCGTCCCCGTCGAAGCAGTTGACGAACTCGGGCTCCTCGGGTGTGGAGATGTCGATCATCGTGAGTCCGCCGTCGCAGGTGTCACCGCCGATCACGTAGGCGAACCCGGTGTCCTCGTTGATCGCGATGTTGTGCGCGGAGTTGAAGCCCTCCCACACGGTGTCGGGTTCGAGGGTCCCCTGGTCGGAGTCGAGCTCCCGCAGGCGGGTCAGGTCGAAGATGATCAGGTGTGTGTCGTCGTGCTCGCTGACGAGGAACGCGTGGTCGTCGTACACCTTGACGTCCCGCCACAGGACGTCCCGGTCGGAGCCCTCGTAGCCGACGTACAC
>CAZHZQ010000434.1:0-1824 GCA_964537235.1 uncultured Actinomycetota bacterium
TGGTGAGGGTGCCGCTTCGACCTGCCCGTGTGGCAGGAGCTGCGTGAGACCGAGCTGTACCCGGCCGGCATCGAGGTGGTCACGGTCGCGCTCGACACCGGAGGCGCGGAAGCTGCCGGCCGGTTCGTGGAGCGCGCAGCGCCGACCCACCCGTCACTGTTGGATGCCTCGCACGTGCTGGACCAACGTCTGGGGATCGTGAACGTCCCGAGCGGCGTGTGGGTCGACGAGACCGGGACCATCGTGCGACCGCCGGAGCCCGCACACGCCCCCAACGACCAGCTCGGCCGGATCGAACAGCTCCTCGAACGCGACGATCTCCCACCCCGAGCCCGCCAGATGGCCGAGGCCACCCTGGAGATCCGCTACGAACCCGACGCGTACCTCGCCGCGCTGCGTGACTGGGCGGCGAACGGCGCCGACAGCCGCTACGTCCTGCCTCCCGACGAGGTCGTGGCACGCTCCCGGCCGATGTCCGCGGAGGTCGCGCGGGCAGCGGCCTGCTTCGAACTCGGCACCTACCTCCATCGCCGCGGCCTGACCGACCGCGCGACGACCTGGTTCCGCGAGGCCCACCGCCTCGATCCCGACAACTGGACCTACAAGCGCCAGGCGTGGCAGTTCGTCGATCCGATCCTCCAGGGACCCTCCGAGGAGTACGACAGCGACTGGCTCAGCGAGGTACGGGCGGTCGGGCCCGAGAACTACTACCCCCCTCTGGAGCTGGAACCCAGGGCGCGGTGACGCTCCCGGGCGTCCCGCTCGACCTGTCCGGAAGGACGGGGTTCCGGCCGTAGAACCGGCAGATGCGGAGCCGAGGACCGCCGTTCGGGCAGGTCGACCCGTCCCGCTCGCCGGATCCGTTCTTACGGTGGAGTTGCGTCACGGACCTGGAAGGCTTCGGAGGCGGTGACGTCAGCGAACCGTTGGAGACCATCGACCGGAAGGCTCGACATGATCACCGCTGGTGTTCTACTGCTCGTCCTCGGACTGCTCCTGGAGGTCGGGATCCTGTACACGGTGGGGATCGTCCTGCTGATCGTGGGCGCGATCCTCTGGATCCTGGGCGCCATGGGTCGCGCCGTGGGAGGCCGACGGCACTACTGGTGAGCGCCCCGCGTGCGGAGATCACCGTCGGCCAGCGCCCACAGCGCTCCGGCGACGAACACGATGGTCGCCAGGTAGACCGGACCGAGGTGGACCAGCCAGTCGTACCCGAACAGGTCCATGTAGTGCATCGGCAGCGCGATCCCCAAGCCGACCACCGGTGCAGCCACGGCCGTGACCCAAGCCCAGAGCTGGCCACGTCGCACCCCGTACCACGCGAGGCCAGTCACCGCGAGTCCCGTCGCGATGATGAACCCGGCAGTGGCCACGTGCAGGTGCCCGATGTAGTGGACGATGCCCGGGTCGATCGCGTTCAGGTCGGCACGGGTGAGGCCGTTGATCGCATCGACGCCGAGTTCGAAGCCGCCGCCGACGAAGTTCAAGACCAGGAACACGATCCCGTACCCGACGAACGCGAGACCGCTGATCGCCATCAGGAGCGCGCCGTTCCGCAGCCGTGAGCCGGCACCCCGTGACTCGGGCGTCTCCCGTACCTGAGGTTCCCTCACGTCGGTTGTCATATGCGCCTCCGAGGTCGCTGGTGGTGACCGCGGCGGACACGAGGTCCGCACTTGGCCTCTCACCCTTGAAGACGAGGCACGTGGCCCGGTTATTGCACACGTCCATCACACAGGTCGGGATGTGCGATGATCGCGACGAGGTCTCCCCCGGCCGCCACGCCAGGACACGGCAGGACTCGGCAGGACACGGCAGGAC
>CAZHZQ010000435.1:0-1823 GCA_964537235.1 uncultured Actinomycetota bacterium
GAGATGGCCCGACGGGGTGGGGTGGCGTGAGCGTCACCGTCGTCCTGGACGGCGCGTCGACGAGCGCCTCCCGCTGAGGCGGACCCGAGCGGCAGCCAGCCTCCGTCAGGACACCGACGCGTCGGCTGTGGACGCGGTCGTCGCCGAAGCGGCGGCGCGGGCGCGCGCTCAGTTCCTCGTCACCTCCGATCCCCACGACATGACCGCGCTCCTTGACCGAGCAGGAGCGACGACCCACGTCGTGACCGTCTGATCGGACACCGGGTGACGCCCAGACCTCGCTCGCGCCAACATGCGGGCCTGTGGGTGACGCACACAGCTACCGCCTGGTTCCTCCGAGACGTGCACTGCCCGCGCCTCGATCTACGGGGGCTCTGCCGATCTCGGGAGACTGGCACGACGAAGTCGAGCCCGCCCGGCCGGATGCGCCGGATGGGACGGTTGGACCGTGTCCATGCCTAGGTCACAGATCGGCGAGCGTCGCGAGAAGATCAGGGATGACGGCTGCGTGGATCGCCTCCTGCTCAACGATCAGCTGCCGGTCGGCGATCGCCACGCCGTGCGGATCGAGGTCGGCCCACGCGGCCACCGGGAGAGCGAGACGGTCCAAGAGTGTCAGGGTCGCCCCGTCGACGTAGCCGGCGCCGTAGACGCAGACCCACTCCTCGGGAACGTCGCTGCGGCGGGCCACCTCTTCGAAGGTCTCCAGGTTCTCCACCACCAACACGCCATGCGCGTCGCAGGAGACCACCTCGAATTCATCCACGCTCGAGATCGGGATCCCGAGCCAGGGCCGAGCTGCGCGCGCGGCGACCACTCGCGCCTCGTGTGAGAGCCGGTAGGAGTCACGGGCGGAGTCGTACAGGAGCAACTCCGCGTTCCGGAGATCAGCCACGAGCCGCGTCGTCGAGGACGGTTCGAGCCACGACACCGTCCCCTGGATATCGCGGATCTTCCACCGGCCACGGGGCTGACGGGCGAGCTCGGAGAGGATCGCCACCTTGAACCGTTCATGACGCCGCCCGAGTAAGGCAGCGAACTGCCGGCCCGGTCGGCTCGGAGACGGTGGCGAGATGTCATGCGGAACTCCGGCTGAGCGGCCGCTCGGTAAACGGCGAGGCCGGTCTGTAAGGGGTGAGCGGACTCCGGGAGATGGTGGTCGGGGGGTCTCGGGTCGGTGTCAGTGGATCTCGGCTCGGATGTGTTGGGCGATGTCTTCGACGAGGAGTCGTCCTTGTCCGTCGGACAGGTCGTTGAAGGTGGGGCCGGCGGCCTGCAGCAGGTCGGTTGGCAGGTTGGTGTCGTAGAGCACGCAGATCTGCGCGTTGGGTCCGTCCAGCAGATCGTCGAGCAGTACGGAGTCTGCGGTGGCCAGTTCAGCGACCCGGCTGTTCCACAACATCCCGACCGGGCTGGCTCCGCCGGGTCTGCGGTCGGCGAGCACCTGAGCCCAGTGGCGGGTGCACGGGTAGTGCGCCGGGGTGGTGGCCACCAGCTGGTCACGGCCGATACCGAACCGCTCGAGCTGGGGATCGCGCAGATCCAGCAGCCCGACCTGGGCTGTGAGCCGGATCTCGGTCAGCTGCCAGCCGGTCAGGTCGGTGGCTTCGTAGACGATCCGCGGCACGTGGTGGTGCACGTCGTGGAACACCGTCTCGAGCAGCGCGACCGTCCGCGAGCCGGCCAGGTAGACGTGCCCGGTGCCAACCAGCGGGGCGAAGCGGGTGGTGCCGCTGCCGGAACGGTTGAACGTCGTCGCCGCGAACGTCTGCTCGTGGACGCGGTGCAACCGATCGCCAGCCTGCAGACGTGCCAGACGCAGA
>CAZHZQ010000436.1:0-1819 GCA_964537235.1 uncultured Actinomycetota bacterium
GCGACGGCGGTGGTGGCGGTGGCGTTCCAGCCGGCCCGGGAACGGTTGACGCGCCTGGCCAACCGTCTGGTGTTCGGGGAACGTGCGACCCCCTACGAGGTCCTGTCGCGCTTCTCCGCGCACCTGGGCGAGACGGTCGCCACCGACGACACCCTGCAGCGGATGGCCCGGCTGCTGGCCGAGGGCACCGGCGCGGCCCGCGCACAGGTCTGGCTGCGCATCGACGGACAGCTGCGCCCGGCGGCCGTGTGGCCGATCGACGGCTCCGGAGACGAGGAGCCCGAGCATCGGGTCGAGGTCGTCCACGAGGGCGAACGGCTCGGGGCGTTGTCGTTGGACAAGCCGCGCGGTGAGACGCTCACCGGGCAGGACGAGCGGCTGATGGTCGACCTGGCCTCCCAGGCCGGGCTCGTGCTGCGCAACGTCCGGTTGACCGAACAGCTCAAGCAGAAGATCGCAGATCTGCGCGGTTCCCGCCAACGGCTGGTGGCCGCCCAGGACGACGAACGCCGACGGATCGAACGTGATCTGCACGACGGGGCGCAGCAGCAGTTCATCGCCGTCAAGCTCAAGGCGGCGATGGCCCAGCGCATCATCGAACAGCGGCACGGCGCCGACGATCCGGCCGTCCAGATGGTCGCCGACCTCGCAGACGACACCGGCGAAGGGATCGAGACGCTCCGTCACCTCGCGCACGGCATCTACCCGCCACTGCTCGCCGCCCAGGGACTGCCAGCCGCCATCAGAGCCCAAGGGCGCAAAGCCGCCATGCCCGTCACCGTCGAGACCGACGGGATCGGCCGCTACCCGCAGCAGATCGAAGCGGCGGCCTACTTCTGCGTGCTCGAAGCGATCAACAACGCGGCCAAGTACGCCGACCCCGCCCGTGTGAGCGTCCACCTCTCGGAGACCCACGGAACGCTGACGTTCGAGGTCACCGACGACGGCGCCGGGTTCGACCCGGCCACCACCGCCCCCGGCCACGGACTGACCAACATGGCCGACCGGGTCGACGCCCTCAACGGGACACTGGAAGTAAACTCGCGCCCCGGAGTCGGCACCACCATCCGAGGCAACATCCCCCACCCCACACCCGAGACCGAGGCAGATCGCAGACCGGACCGAGACGCCGCCCGATCCGAGACCCCTTGACCCACGAACCGGCGACCAACTCAGGGGCGCTCGATGATCACGTCGAGGTCCGTGCCGTGGGTGTCCACCGTCAGGTCCCCGTGCCGCAGGCTGACGTCGAGGGTGCCGTCCGCGAGCGGGATACCGGTCAGTTCGAGACGTTCGTACGGAGCGGGGGTGAGTGGCCGGAGGGTGATGCGACCTCGGGGAACCTGCGCATCGACACCGAGCAGAGCCCGGGCCAGCAGCAGCGCGCCGCCCGCCGCCCACGCCTGCGGTCGACAGGCGGCCGGGTACGGCACCGGCTGCGAGGTGACGTCCGACGAGAAGCCGGAGAACAGCTCGGGCAGCCGGTAGTTGAACGTGGGAGCTGCCCGGACCAGCCCACGCAGCAAGGTGGTGGCTTCTGCGGTGTTGCCTGTACGTGCCAGCCCCCACACGGCGATCGCGGTGTCGTGCGGCCAGACGGCGCCGCAGTGGTACGACAAGGGGTTGTAGCCGCCTGACCCGGACGAGAGGGTGCGCAGCCCCCACCCCGACGCCATCCCGGGGCCGCCGAGCCGCGCCGCGATGTGCGCCTGTTCGTCCTCGTCGAGCAGACCGCTCATGAGCAGGTGGCCCATGTTCGACGCGACGCCGTCGACCGGTCGCTTGTCGTGATCGAGCGCCATCGCCGGGTAGGGGCCGG
>CAZHZQ010000437.1:0-1812 GCA_964537235.1 uncultured Actinomycetota bacterium
GGCCGTCCGCCTCAATGTCCCCGGCCGTCCGCCTCAATTTCCCCGGCCGTCCGCCCAGGCCAGCGTCGCGGCCAGTCCCTCCTCCAGCGTCGTCCAGGGCTTCCATCCCAGGTCCCGCGCAGCCTTACGGGGATCCAGGGCGTTGTGACGGAGCTCCCCTGGCCGTTCGGGCGCGTACGTCGGTTCGCGCTCGTAGCCGGTCGCTGCGGCGAGCGCCCGGAAGAGCTGGTTGACGGAGGTCCGTTCGCCGGTCCCGATGTTGAACCGTTCGCCGTCCCCCCGGTCCATCGCCAGCACGAAGGCGTGGACGACGTCGTCCACGTACACGAAGTCCCGGGTCTGCTCGCCGTCCCCGAAGATCACGACCGGCTCGCCGGCGATCATCCGGTCGGTGAAGATCGCGACCACCCCGGCCTCCCCGGCGGGGTCCTGGCGAGGGCCGTACACGTTGGACAGCGCGAGCGACGTCCACTCCACCCCGTACAGCGACCGGTACGTGCGCAGGTACTCCTCGCCGCACCGTTTCGACGCCCCGTACGGCGAGTGCGCGTGACCCGGCTGCCCCTCGTCGACCGGCAGCTCCTCCTCGCCGGGCTCCCCGTAGATGCAGCCTCCCGAGGTGGCGAACACGACCTTGCTGACCCCGTGCTTGCGGGCGGCCTCGAGCACCTCGATCGTCCCCATCACGTTGACGTTCGCGTCGTGCAGGGGCTCCTCGACGCTGACCCGCACGTTCATCTGTGCCGCCAGGTGCAGGATCGCGTCGGGGCGGTGCTTCGCGACGAACGGCTCGAGCGCCCCTTTGGTGAGGCCGAGACGCTGGAACGTGAAATCTCCGGTGCTCGCGTTCCGAGCCTCCGCCAGGTTGATGATCCTGCCGGTCGACAGGTCGTCGGCGACCAGGACGCGACGACCCTCCGCCAGCAGCCGGTCGACGAGGTTGGAGCCGATGAACCCGGCCCCGCCCGTGACCAGGACGGACTCGAACTCGGAGGAGGTCACGCTGGTTCCTTGCCGGGGACGGTGTCGGCGGGCGCGCCCGGATGCTACCTACGACCCTTCGCTGCCCGGCGGAGGACGTCGGGACCGGGGTCAGGCACCGCCCTCACCGAAGCATCGGGTGCGGACGCGGTCGATCAGTCCCTTGGGCGCGGACTCGGTGACATGGGTGCGGACGACCTCACGGACGTGCAGTTCGAAGGTGGCGCGGTCGCCGCACGGATAGCACTCCTGGAGGTGGTCGGCGACCTCGGTCAACGCGTCGTCGCCGAGCTCACCGTCCAGGTACTCCTGCAGGCGGTCGCGTGCCTCCGGACAGTCACTGATCACGGTCGGCCCCTTCGGCTTCGTCGGCTTCGTCGGCTTCGTCGGCCTCGTCGTCACGGGGGACGATTCCGCGCGCCTTCGCATATTCGGACAACGATTTCTGGAGCTGTTTCCTTCCGCGGTGCAGCCGCGACATCACGGTGCCCATCGGGGTGTCCATGATCTCGGCGATCTCCTGGTAGCTGAAGCCCTCCACGTCCGCGAGGTAGACCGCCATCCGGAACTGCTCCGGGAGGTCCGCCAGGGCGTCCTTGACCTCGTCCGCGGTGATCCGGTCGAGGACCTCGTGCTCCGCCGACTCGCCGACCCCGCCGAGCCAGTCGTACAGCGAGAAGTCGTCGATCTCCTCCTGCGGGTACTCCGGAGGCTGGCGCACCTTCTTCCGGTACGCGCTGATGAAGGTGTTCGTCAGGATCCGGTACAGCCACGCCCGCAGGTTCGTGCCCGGCTCGTACTGGTGGAACTTGCGGTAGGCCTTGACGTAGG
>CAZHZQ010000438.1:0-1807 GCA_964537235.1 uncultured Actinomycetota bacterium
GACTCGCCCGCCCCGACCAGCGACTCGCCCGCCCCGACCACCCAGGACGAGGGGTCGCCTGCTCCCACCGACCAGGTCACGGCCTCGGGCGAGGAGCCCTCCCCGGCACCGTCGCCCGACGACACCGGCAGCCCGCCCACCGTGGAGGAGCCCGAAGGCGGCGAGCCCGTCCCGGTCGAACCGGGCACGGCGTTCGAGGACGACCGCTCGGGCATCATGTGTGGCAGCGCGGTGGACGACCCCACCACCGCGGGGCTCGACGAGTCCAGCCAGGCCGCACCCATGTACGTGGTCGGTCCCGCGCCGATGACCGGCGAGGCGATCGACGACGCCATCGCGACCCCCGAACAGACGGCCCAGGGCGGCGTGACGAACAACTGGATCGTCCAGCTCGACCTGACGGGTGAGGGCGGCAGCCAGTTCGCCCAGATCACCGGTGAGCTCGCGTGTCAGCGCGACCAGGGCCACCCCGGTGGCGGGCGCCTGGCGATCGTCCTCGATCAGCGCGTCGAGTCCGCACCGAGCATGAACCCCAGCGTCCAGTGCGGCGTGGGCATCACGGGTGGGTCGGCGACGATCACCGTCGGCGGGCAGGAGCAGGAGGCCCGTGACCTCGCACTCGTCCTCAAGACCGGTGCGCTGCCGATCACCCTCGAACCGTCGACGTTCTTCAACGTGTCACCCACGCTCGGGGCGGAATCACTGCGGGCGGGGATCATCGCCGGCCTGGTCGGTCTCCTGCTCGTGACCATCTGGCTGACGTTCTACTACCGGTGGCTCGGGCTCATCGCGGTCGGCGGACTGGCCGTGTTCGGCGTCGTGATCCTCGGTGTGATCACCCTGCTCGGCGAGGTCGGGTTCACCCTGACCCTCGCCGGGATCGCGGGCGTGATCGTGTCGATCGGGATCGCCGCCGACTCGTCGATCCTGTACTTCGAGCGACTGCGCGACGAGCTCGAGACCGGCAAGACCGTCCGGACGTCGGTGGTCCGCGCCTTCAAACCCGCCTTCCGCACGAACCTGACCGGCAACACCGTGACGGTGGCGGCGGCGATCGTCCTCTACTTCCTCGCGGTCGGGCCCGTGCGCGGGTTCGCGTTCACGCTGGGTCTGTCCACGGCGCTCGACCTGATCATCCTGTACTTCTTCACCCGGCCGGCCGTGCAGCTGTTCGGCAACACCCGGCTGTTGACACGGTCGAGCGCCCGCGTGGAGGTCGAACCGGGAACGGCGGGAGGCTCGCTGTGAAGCGCCATCTGAACTTCGACTTCATCGGGCGGCGCAACCTGTGGTTCAGCGTCTCCGCCGGGGTGGTCCTCGTCGCCACGCTCGCGTTGGTCTTCCAGGGGCTGAACCTGTCGATCGACTTCCGCGGAGGCTCGTCCTTCACGGTCACCGACGTCGGCAACCAGGCGGTGACCGCCGGGGGCCTCGAGGACGCGGCGGAGGCCGTCGGGGCCGAGGACGCCAGAGCACAGCTGATCCGCGAGGGTGACGAGATCACCGGGGCGATCGTCCAGACCCGCCCGATCGATCCGGCCTCCGACACCGAGCAGGCCGTGTCCGAGGCCCTCCTGCAGGAGGCGCAGGCCGGCGACGTCGAGGTCGCGTTCGTCGGTCCCACCTGGGGCGAACGCATCTCGGCCAAGATGCTGCAGGCGTTGATCGTCTTCCTCGTGATCGTCGTCATCTACATCTCGATCCGCCTCGAGTTCAAGATGTCCTTGGCCGCCATCACGGCGCTCGTGCACGACATCCTCCTCACGGCCGGTGTCTACGCGGTGTTCCAGTTCAACGTGAGTCCGGC
>CAZHZQ010000439.1:0-1804 GCA_964537235.1 uncultured Actinomycetota bacterium
CCGGCTGAAGAACTTGTAACACGTGTACGCGTCGGTGATGTACCGGTTGAACATCGCCGACGCGACGAAGCTGATCAGCCGGTTGCCCATCACGTACCAGAAGGAGTACGACGCATGTGCTCCGAACTCGCGGGTCCCGAAGACGACGTCGAAGCGACCGTCGAGGATCGGGGCGATCAACGCCGGGATCTGGTCCGGCGAGTACTCGAGGTCCGCATCCTGAACGCCCAGGACATCCCCCTCCGCGAGAGCGAACCCCTTCCGCAGGGCTGCACCCTTGCCCCGGTTCTCTGGGGAGCGCACCACGAGCACGCGTTGAGCATCAGCCACCCACTGTCGGTCGACGACCTCCAACGAACCGTCGGTCGAGCCGTCGTCGACGATGATCAGCTCCCACGGGCAGGGGAAATCCACTGCCCCCAGGCGTTTCAGGATCTCCGGCAGGGTTCGCGCCTCGTTGTGTACCGCCATCACGAGACTGAGCACGGGCGCATCTCTGTTTCTCGACGTCATGGACGTTGCGGAGAGATTAACGAGCCGCCTGCACCGGCGAACCCGATCACCAGTGGCAGGACGTACGCCATGAACCGACCGTCGTAGTCGGCGAACGTGACGCCGACGAAGGCCAGTTGGATCGCGATGATCGACACGAGCATGACCGTCAGACTCCGACGCCTCCTCGAAACGATCCCCAGGATCGCCAGCGGGTAGATCACCGCCAGCTGCGCCGCGAGGAGCAGGTTGTGTGGGCGCGAGTAGTACGGCCGGACCTGTGCGAGGGCCGTGCCGATCCTCCTCGCCACCAGTTCGGCCGACGCAACGGGGTTCGAGAGCCCGTACCGGACGATCCCGGATACACCCTCGGCCTCGGGTCCCTCGGGCATGTCGACCCAGCCCTCCGGATGCCCCCAGACCACGGCTCCTTCACGCAGGTGCCCGACGGGATCCTCGAAGGCGATGGCGCGCTCGACCGGGGGAGTGAAGAGCAGTGCGGTGCCCAGCACCAGGACGCCGAGAACGACGGCGAGCTTCGCCTTCCGGTCGGGGACGCGCCTGAGGATCAGGTACATGACCGCGACGAGCGCCACCAGCCACCCGTTCGGTCGCAGCAGCGCGGTCACCACGATCGCCGCCCCGGCCCCGGTCCACCACCAGCCGCGGCGTCGGTCGGCGAGGACGACCAGGACCGCCGTGATCGGGACCGCGGAGATGAACAGCGAGTCCGACAGGATGTACGCGTGCCAGCGGTGGATGTCGAGGTACGACGCGTAGAGGAGCGCCGAGATCACGCCCGCCGGGATACCTCCGAGCCAGAGCCCCAGCCTGACGACGGCGGCAGCCCCGAGTGCGGCGACGAGCACCTGGAGGACGACGAGGCCGACGTCGCCGATGGCCGTGAGATCCGCCAGCCCGACGAGGGTGACGTAGGCCGCGTAGCCGGACCGCTTGCCGGGTATGCCTCCACCGGCGAACAGGTGGTCGGCGGCCTCTCGGAAGGCACCGGTGTCCCCACCGATCCGTGGTCCGCTGGCGGCCAGGGCAGCGGCCACGAGCAGCGTCAGCGCGGCGCCGCCGAGCATGACGAGCCTGTCGCGATCACGTTTCCCCATCCCCACCATCCTCCAAGACCCCACTCATGTGTCCTCGAGGCTACGACCCGGATGCGGTGGATCTCGGAAAGGGCCGGCCCAGATCGGTCGTGCTTCATCCGCGCGGAACATGTGATGGCATGATGTGACATCATGACGGTACGGACGCAGATCGCGCTCGATGAGGAGGCCCACCGCCGTGCCAAGCAGCGCGC
>CAZHZQ010000440.1:0-1801 GCA_964537235.1 uncultured Actinomycetota bacterium
GCCCGGCGGCGACGAGTTGATCGGCCAGCGACTCGAGTGCGGTGCGTGGCCGCTGCGGATAGGCCTCCTCGCCGTACCGGGGCGTCGCCAGGGCGGGGTCCCCGCTGCCGACGATCACGAGATCGCCGGCGAGGATCCCGTCCGGTCCGATCGGTGTGGTGGCGCGGACCGCGGTGTCGTACCGGTAGTCCGGTCCGAGCGTGCGCAGCGCGGCCGCCGCGGTCACCAGCTTGTGCGTGGAAGCGGGCAGCATCGGGGTCTGCGCCCGGTGGTCGAAGACGACCTGCCCGCGTTCGTCCAGCACCGACACCGCGATCGGTCCGACCGTCGCGAACCGGGGCGCGGCGAGGGTCGCGATCAGCCGATCCCGCAGCGCGACATCGTCCGAGGTGGGTCGGGGCGTCGGCGTGGGCGAGGGAGACGGTGCGGTCGCCGTCGCCGTGGCCGTCGGGTCCGGATGGACCCCCTGCGCGGCCGCTGGTCGAGAGGCATCCGCGACAGGGGGGTCACCGGCCGGCGCCGAGGAGCAGGCCGTGACCGCTGCGAGGAGCAGCGCGAGAGGTGCGGTGGACCGGAGGCGCATCGCGCGAAGCGTACAAGCGCCGACCGCGATGCCCGACCGCGCTGGGTCACGGGACCCCGGCCACCAGGCAGGTTGTCACGGGGCGCGCTGTCACGGGGCGCGCTGTCACGGGGCGTCCCTCACCAGCAACAGGCCCCCCGGTACCCGCAGTTGTCGCAGCGGCCGTGCGCGCCCTCCTCGCGGAGATCCGCCTCGCCGCAGACCGGGCACTGCATCCCACACTCGTTGGCCATGGCTCCTCCTCTTGCACCTGTAGGCCATGGAAGCAGGCACGGGACGTCCGTCCGAGGAGGCGGTGAGGCGGCCTTCCTATCCTCCGGAGCGAACCGACCGGAGGACGCACCGTGGCCGATGCCACCGAACACCTGGCCGGGCTGGAAGATGCCGTGGACCACGCGTTGGGAGAGCTGCGTGATCAGGATGCGATCCGACGGACCTGGAAGCGCGACCACACGTTGTGGCAGGACGACCCCACCGAGGTCGCGGACCGGCTGGGGTGGCTGGACTGCGCGGGCGAAGCCGCCGAGCTCACAGAAGGGTTGACCGAGGTCGCTGCGGACCTGGCGGCGTCGGGCGCGACGGGTGTCACCGTCGTGGGCATGGGAGGTTCGAGCCTGTTCGCCGACGTCGTGGGGGCGTCCTTCCCGGACGCCGGGATGCCGGTCCGGGTGTTGGACTCGACCGACCCCGCGGCGGTCCGGCGGGCGGAGCGCCGGGGCGATGACGAGGTGTTCGTGGTGGCATCGAAGTCCGGGACCACGGTCGAGACGCGCAGCCACCTGTCCTACCTGTGGCAGGCGACGGGTCAGGATCCCGACCGGTTCGTCGTCGTCACCGATCCCGGATCCCCGCTCGGAGACCTGGGTCGCGAGCGCGGGCTGCGCCGGGTCTTCGAGAACCGCCCCGACATCGGGGGTCGCTACTCGGCCCTGTCACTCTTCGGACTGGTCCCGGCGGCGCTGTCGGGCGTCGACCTCGACGGCCTGCTCCAGCGTGCCGCGACGATGGCGGACCGGTGCGGCGAAGGCGTCGGCCCCGACGAGAACCCGGCGGCGCGTCTCGCCGCGCTGATCGTGGCGGGGGTGCGTCGGGGACGCGACAAGCTGACACTGCTGCTGCCGGACGGGGTCACGGTCTTCGGCGACTGGATCGAGCAGCTGGTGGCCGAGTCGTTGGGCAAGGACGGGACGGGTGTGATCCCGATCGTCCGGGAGCCGG
>CAZHZQ010000441.1:0-1800 GCA_964537235.1 uncultured Actinomycetota bacterium
AGGTCCGTGACGTCCACCCGTCCCACTACGGCCGGATGTGCCCGATCGAGACGCCTGAGGGCCCGAACATCGGGCTGATCGGGTCGCTGGCGACCTACGCCCGGATCAACGAGTTCGGCTTCATCGAGACCCCGTACCGCAAGGTCGAGAACGGCAAGCTCAAGGACCAGATCGAGTACCTGACGGCCGATCTCGAGGACCGGTACATCATCGCGCAGGCCAACGCGCCCACCGACGGTCGCGACCGCTTCGTCAACGAGATGGTCCTGGTCCGCGCGAAGGGTGGTGAGGTCCGCGAGGTCCCCGCCGACCAGGTCGACTACATGGACGTCAGCCCGCGACAGATCGTCTCGGTCGCCGCCGCGCTGATCCCGTTCCTCGAGCACGACGACGCCAACCGGGCGCTGATGGGCGCGAACATGCAGCGCCAGGCGGTGCCGCTGATCAAGACGTCGGCGCCGTACGTCGGCACCGGCATCGAGGACAAGGCCGCACGCAACGCCGGTGACGTCGTCGTCGCGAAGAAGAAGGGCGTGGTCGTCGAGGTCGCCTCGGACCACATCTACGTGAAGAGCGAGGACGACTCGCTGGATCGTTACGACCTGCAGAAGTTCTCGCGGACGAACCAGGGCACCTGCTTCAACCAGCGGCCCATCGTCACCGAGGGACAGAAGGTCGACGCCGGCGACGTGCTCGCCGACGGGCCGGCCACCGACAACGGCGAGCTGGCGCTCGGCAAGAACCTCCTCGTCGCGTTCATGTCGTGGGAGGGCTTCAACTACGAGGACGCGATCATCGTGTCGCAGCGCCTCGTACGCGAGGACGAGATGACCTCGATCCACATCGAGCAGTACGAGGTCGATGCCCGCGAGACCAAGCTGGGGCCCGAGGAGATCACCCGCGACATCCCCAACGTCTCCGACGACGTCCTCGCCAACCTCGACGAGGAGGGGATCATCCGGATCGGTGCCGAGGTGCAGCCCGGCGACATCCTCGTCGGCAAGGTCACCCCGAAGGGCGAGACCGAGCTGACTCCCGAGGAGCGCCTGCTGCGGGCGATCTTCGGCGAGAAGGCGCGCGAGGTGCGCGACACCTCGTTGAAGGTCCCGCACGGCGAGGGCGGCATCGTGATCGGCGTCAAGCGGTTCAGCCGCGCGCAGGGTGACGAGCTGTCCCCCGGCGTCAACGACCTGGTCCGGGTGTTCGTCGCCCAGAAGCGCAAGCTGGCCGAGGGCGACAAGCTCGCCGGTCGTCACGGCAACAAGGGCGTCATCTCCAAGATCCTGCCGATCGAGGACATGCCGTTCCTGGCCGACGGCACGCCCGTGGACATCGTCCTGAACCCCCTGGGTGTCCCGTCCCGGATGAACGTCGGGCAGGTGCTCGAGACGCACCTCGGCTGGGCCGCCCACAACGGCTGGAAGTTCTCCGCCAAGCCCGACTGGTTCGCCGACACCGACTGGGAGACCGACTGGAAGGACGTGATCGGTCCGGTCAACCTCGCCACGCCGGTCTTCGACGGTTGCCGCGAGGACGAGATGTCGGACCTCCTGGCCAACACCCGCGAGACCGAGGACGGGGTACGGCTGGTCGACGAGAACGGCAAGGCGACCGTCTTCGACGGGCGCACCGGCGAACCGATCGACCAGGAGATCACCGTCGGGTTCATCTACATCCTGAAGCTGCTGCACCTCGTGGACGACAAGATCCACGCGCGCAGCACCGGTCCGTACTCGATGATCACGCAGCAGCCGCTGGGCGGGAAGGCCCAGTTCGGCGGCCAGCGCTTCGGGGAGATGG
>CAZHZQ010000442.1:0-1788 GCA_964537235.1 uncultured Actinomycetota bacterium
GCGGGATGCCGTCGTAGTGGTTGAGCTCGACGCGCTTGGGGTCGATCAGGATCATGCGGACCCGGTCGGGCTTCGACCGCAGGACGACGCTGGTGATCATCGAGTTCAGCGTCACCGACTTGCCCGCCCCGGTCGCCCCCGAGATCAGCAGGTGGGGCATGGTGGTGAGGTTCACCAGGGCGGGGTGGCCAGCGATGTCCACCCCGAGCGCGACGCGCAGGGGGTGCACGTCGCGCTGCGCCTCCTCGGTGTCCAGGACGTCGCGGAGCGCGATGCGGTCGCGCTCCCGGTTGGGGACCTCCACACCGATCGCGGACTTGCCCGGGATCGGTGCCACGATGCGCACGTCCGGGGCGGCCAGCGCGTAGGCGATGTCGTCGCTGAGCGACGAGACCTTCTTGACCTGCACGCCGGGTCCGAGTTCGACCTCGAACCGGGTGACCGTGGGTCCGCGGGACATCCGGGCGACGGTGGCGTCGACCCCGAACTGCTGGAAGGTGGCCTCCAGCGCCTTCGCCTGGGCCTGCGTGTGACGCTTGACGCTGGCCTCGGTGGCGGCCTGCCCGTTGCGCAGCAGGTCCAGCGGCGGCAGGACGTAGTCCTGCCAGCCGGACGCCGACGGCTTGATCTTGGTGGCCTTGACGATCTCGGAGGTGTCCCGGGCGGGCTTGCCGTTGGAGCTGGGCTGGGGCTTGGGGGGCGCCGGGGCACGGCCGGCCTCGCCGACCGGGGTGCCGTCGTCGTCCTCGAGCTGGAGGACCGCACGTTCGGTGGGCTCGTCGGGGCCGTCCCCGTCGTCGCCGGCCCGGCGGGCGACCTCCTGCGTGTCGGTGGCGTCGCTCTCAGCGTCGGGCGCCCCGCTCGTCGCCGCGTCGGCACCCGGTTCCTCCAGCTGCGCGGTGAACCAGTCCGCCAGGAAGGTGAAGAACCGTTCGATCGCGCGGCCCACCGTCGACAGCGGCGTCTTGGTGAAGATCAGCAGGCCGAGGAACAGCACGGTGGCCACCACCGCGGACGCACCCCACTGCCCCACGGAGATCTCCAGCGGCCGCGACAGCGCCCAGCCGGCGACCCCGCCGGCGGGCCACAGCTCACGGATGCCGTCGGCGGGCTCCGGGGCGCCGGCCAGCAGGTGCCAGCCGGCCAGCACCGCGGCGACGATCAACGTCAGCCCGATCGCCCGACGTCCCTTCTCCTCGACCTCGCTGTTGCCGACCAGCAGGACCCCGACGTACGCGAGCAGCGGGGGCGCGGCGTACCCGATCACCCCGAACGTGCCACGGAACAGCGCGTCGAGGGTCGCCCCGACCGCACCGGCCTTCGCGGCGTACATCCCGAGCCCCGTCAGCACCCCCAGCAGGATGAACCCGACGCCGTAGACGTCGGTGATCTGGTCGCCGAGGTGGCGTCTGACGGTGCGCAGGATCTTGGTGTCCGCGCGGGTCGAGCCCCCCTTGGACGAGCGCTTCGAACCGCTCTCGGAGCGGCTCTTCGAACGGCTCTTCGTCTTGGTCGGCACGGTCCCCGCTCTCGTCGGCTGCTGGCGCCTGCGCGGGCAGCACGGCGCGGGCGTCGACGGTGCGACCGTCGACGCGGGCACCTACCAGGGTGCCACCTGCGCACTCAACTCACAAGAGTGTACTTCCAGCACTGTAACCACACGCGCTCAGCCGCCGGGTGTGATCGTCTCGACCGCACGCCAGCAGTACCAGGCCGCCGCGGAGCGCCACGGCCGGTAGGGCTCACCGAGCGGCTCGAGCTCCTTCGGGGAGGGAGGTTCCTCGAGAC
>CAZHZQ010000443.1:0-1784 GCA_964537235.1 uncultured Actinomycetota bacterium
CTCCAGGAGAAGGCCAGCTACGGCTACGAGCTCAAGAAGGAGCTCGACCGCAAGCTCGGCCACTTCTGGCAGGTGTCGATGGGCTCGCTGTACCCGGCCCTGGACCGGCTCGCCGATCGGGGCGCCGTCGAGGTGCTGTCCGACGACGACCGCAGTTCGCGCCGCTCGAAGAAGGTCTACCGGATCACCGAGGACGGCCAGGAGCTGTTCGAGGAGCTGATCGAGGACCGCGCCTCCACCCAGTGGGAGGAGGACAAGTTCCCGTTGCGCTTGGCGTTCTTCCCGTACGTGAAGCCCGAGATCCGCATCAAGCTGCTGGAGCGTCGCAAGGTGTACCTCCAGGAGAAGCTCGACGACCTGCGCGACTCGGTGCGCGAGGCCGAGGGGCGTGCGGACAGCTACACGCTGTCGCTGATGCGCCACGGCATGGAGACCACCGCCGCCGACATCGAGTGGCTCGAGGAGCTCATCACCGCCGAGCGCCGGAGCGCCAGCGAGACCGAACCCGACGCCGCGACCTCGGCAGACGAGGACCCGCCCCCTTTCCCGACGCCGGCCCCGCCCGCGTCTGAGCGGGGCCGCGAGACACTCGCCGCAAGCGACGAGACCACCGACCGAGAGCGGGCACCCGTCCGCAGCCGCCACTGAAGGAACGATCACGATGACGAACCGGACCCCTGAGAGCGAGATCCGCACGGCGATCGTGGGCGTGGGCAACTGCGCCAGCTCGCTCGTGCAAGGCGTGACCTACTACGCCGACGCTCCCCGGGACGCCACCGTCCCGGGGCTCATGCACGTCGAGCTCGGCGGCTATCACGTCGGGGACGTGCGCTTCGTCGCCGCCTTCGACGTCGACGCCAAGAAGGTGGGTCACGACCTGGCCGAGGCGATCGCCGCTCCTCCGAACAACACGATCCGCTTCGCCGACGTCCCCCCGCTGGGCGTCGAGGTGCAGCGCGGTCCGACCCTCGACGGGCTCGGCAAGTACTACCACGAGCAGGTGGAGGAGTCCCCGGAGGACCCGGTCGACGTGGCTCAGGTGCTCCGCGACACCGATGCCGACGTGCTCATCTGCTACCTGCCCGTCGGTTCCGAGGAGGCGGCTCGCTACTACGCCGAGCAGGCGTTGGAGGCCGGGGTCGCGTTCGTCAACTGCCTGCCGGTGTTCATCGCGTCGGACCAGGAGTGGGCCAAGCGGTTCGCCGACGCCGGTGTGCCGATCATCGGCGACGACATCAAGAGCCAGGTCGGTGCCACCATCACCCACCGGATGCTGACGAAGCTGTTCGAGGACCGGGGCGTCACCGTCGACCGGACCTACCAGCTCAACTTCGGCGGGAACATGGACTTCATGAACATGCTCGAACGTGACCGGCTCGAGTCCAAGAAGATCTCCAAGACCCAGTCGGTCACCTCGCAGCTGTCCTACGACATGCCCAACGGCTCGATCCACATCGGTCCCTCCGACCACGTGCCGTGGCTCGAGGACCGCAAGTGGGCCTACATCCGCATGGAGGGCCGCGCGTTCGGTGACGTGCCGCTCGAGGCCGAGCTGAAGCTCGAGGTCTGGGACTCGCCCAACTCCGCGGGGGTCGTGATCGACGCCCTGCGGTGCGCCAAGGTCGCCAGGGATCGCGGCGAAGGTGGCCCGGTCCTGTCGGCCAGTGGGTACTTCATGAAGTCCCCGCCGGTCCAGTACCGCGACGAGGTCGCCCGCCGGATGGTCGAGGAGTTCGTCGAGGGACCGATCGACGAGCAGGAGCTCGCCGAGGAGCTCGAGGAGG
>CAZHZQ010000444.1:0-1779 GCA_964537235.1 uncultured Actinomycetota bacterium
GCCATCTCCCCCATCTCGAACAGCTTCTTGACCAGCGCGTTCGAGGGCACGTCGAGCTTGTCGGCGATCTCTGCCACGGTGATGCCCGACAGCACCTCGACGCGATCGACGTCGGTGTCCAGCGGGTCCTTCTTGATCTGGGGGCGCTCCTCGAGCGCCTGCTCCTCGGGCGTGCGGTCGCGGCCCTTCTTGCGGCGGGTCTTGCCGGACGGGGCGCCGGCGGTCGGCGTCCCGCGACCGGAACCACCGCCGGACGAACCACCACCGGTCTTCGACGATCCATCCTTGCCGACGGGCTGGCGGTACGGGGAGTCGCCCTTCTTCTTGCCGCGACTGGGCCCGCTGGGCTTCTCGGTGCGCTTGGGGGCGGCCCGCAGCGGCTTGGGGATCGAGCGGCGGCCGGTGCCCTCCTGCGGGAGCTTGGGTTCGACCTTGCGGCGCGTCTCGGGGCCCTCGCCGGTGACCGTGGGCGGGGCTGGCGGGGCGCCCGGCATGCGGGCGCGGGCGGGGGTCGGTCCGGCCTTGTCGCCGGTCGACGGAGGCGGCGGGGCGCCGGGCATGCGCGGACCACCGGCCTCGGCGGCCGGTTGTTCGCCGGCTTCGGCGGCGGGCTGTTCGGGCACGTCGGTACCCGTGTCGGCCGGGGTCTCGGCGGCCGGCGGCGCGGGGGCTTCCGGCTCGGTCTCCCCCTCGACCTCTGCGGCCTGGGTGGCCTCGGTCTCGGCGGGTGCCTCGGGCTCCGCGGCCTCTGCGACCTCCGCAACCTCGGTGACCTCCTCGGCCTCCTCCTGCTCGCGCAGGTGGGGCGGCAGGACCTTGCGGGCCTTCTTGCCCTGCTGCTCCTTGACCGCATCGAGGTCGATCTTCGCGAGGCGCTCGGCCTCCTCCTTGCGGCGACGCTCGGCCTCCTCCTCCTCGGGCGCCTTGCGCCCGAGGGACTCCCGGAAGCGGCGGGCTTCCGGTTCGTTGATGGAGGACGAGTGGCTCGTCGCTTCGATGCCGAGCTCGTTCAGGCGACGGAGGATCTCCTTGTTGGAGAGACCCGTCTCCCGGGACAGCTCGTAGACACGGATGGTGTTGCTCATGTTCTCTCTCAGCTCGCGCTGGCGTTCGTCAGCTGGTCGTTCAGATCGTGCAGGTCGCCGACGGCAGGTGCCACGTCGGTGGTGCGAAGGGCGTGCCGCAGGCGTCGTGCGTCGTCGTTTGTCGCGGCTCGGATGCAGGTGGTGTCCCGGCAGACGTACGCTCCGCGGCCGGGTCGGACCCCCCGCTCGTCGAGGGTGACGACACCCTCGGGCGCCTTGACCACACGTACCAGCTCATCGCGGGGACGTGGGCGTCGGCACCCTACGCAGGTGCGTACGGGGATCCGGGACAACGTTCAGGGTACTCCTGTCGGCGGTCGCTGTCTGCGACCGAGGTTCAGACGGCCTCCTCACCGGCATCGAGCGAGCGCTGGCGCGCGTCCTGAGCGCGCTCCTGGGCGGCCGCCACGGCGGCTTCGCCCTCCTCGCTGAGCGGTCGGCCGTACTCGTCGACGAGGCCCTTCTCGAAGGCCTCCTGGAAGGCCTTCTGCTCCTCCTCGAACTGCGCCTCAGACTTGATGTCGATCCGCCAGCCGGTGAGCTTGGCGGCGAGGCGGGCGTTCTGGCCCTCCCGGCCGATCGCCAAGGAGAGCATGTGGTCGGGGACGATCACCATCGCCGTCTCCTCGTCCGGGTAGAGGTAGACGTCAGTCACCTTGGAGGGCGACAACGCGTTGGCGACGAGCTCCTCGGG
>CAZHZQ010000445.1:0-1773 GCA_964537235.1 uncultured Actinomycetota bacterium
GCAGGCCCTGCACGCGCATCTGGGCCTCCTGCATCGCGTTCCAGACCGTCTCGTACGGGTAGCGGACCGGATGCGGGGTGAGCCCGTAGTTGCCCGGGTTGTAGTGCGACGGGTAGACCATCAGCGAGATCACGTCGACGTGTTCCGCGATCCGCTCGAGGACCTGCCCGGTCCCGCCGGCATCCCAACGGAAGTCGTAGGTCACGAGGCCGAACAGGTCCGCCGAGACGTACCCGCCCGCTGCGTGGATCTGCTCCGAGGCGCGGGCGAGGAAGTCGACGATCTGGTCGCTGTGGCGCCACGCCTCCCGCGGTCGGTCAGCCGGGACGCCGGGCAGCTGGATGACGGAGGTGTCCCCGTCACCGCCGTTGGGGAACCGGATGTAGTCGTACTGGATCTCGTCGAACCCGAGCTCCAAGGCGGCCAGCCCCACGTCGATGCACCACTGCCCGGCTTCGTCCTGGTAGGGGTTCAGCCAGGAGAAGTCCTTGCGGGCCTTCCACGCGCGGCCCTGCTGGTCCTGTACCGCCAGGTCCGGCCGTGCGTTCGCGACGCGCGTGTCCTTGAAGCAGGCGATCCGTGCGATCGCCCAGCCACCGGCGTCTTCGAGCATCTGCAACCGGTCCTCGATCCCGTCGAAGTGCTCGCGCCAGTCCGCGCCCCCGCCCGCCTCCGCCAACGGGTGGTCGATGTCCCACAGGAGCGTGCCGGACTCGTCCTTGACGTCGATGACCAGCGCGTTGAGCTCGGTCGTGGCGACCAGGTCGACGAGGTGCGCCCAACGGTCGTCCCAGAACGAGAAGGCGTGGGTGTACACGCCCCGCACGACCTCGGGCATCTCCTGCCGGTCGTCGGACGGCGACGGTTCGGCGGCGAGCTCGGACGGCGACGGGCTCGCCGCCACCGTCTCGGTAGCCGCTGGCGACGGCGATGCGGACTCCGACGCGTCAGCCTCCGGGGTGTCAGAGCTGCCGGTCGGCTGCGGGCTCGCCCCGGTCGAGCAGCCGGACAGGACGATCAGCAGGAGCAGGGCCGCCGACGTCCGGGCCGACGTTCGCAGGACCCGACCGGTCCCGCTCTCGGTACTTCCCGGCATCCATGTCCCCGTGTTTCCGTCGCGTCCGCGATCCGTGTGGTCCAGCGGGCGCGCAAGGTACGTCACATCCCCGCCGCTGGCAGGTACCCGCCGGACCCGGCCGGCATCGCGGGCGGCGGGGCAGGAGGCGACGACGCACGAGAGCTCGGCTCCCTGGTGAGCCTCTCCGAGGGTGGAGGTGCGGATCACCGCCGTCTGGGGGCTCGGCTGATGCCGCGGGAACGGATACCTTCTGCGCCGCGAGGAGGGGAGTACCCCTGAGAACGGCGGCGCCGACATCCCGGTGACACACCCGGCGCCGTCGGCCGGCAGGCGGGGGAGACCTCTGACCGTCGTCGTCGGAGGTCGTGCGTGTCCAACCTGATCGCCAGCGTCCCGAGCGTCATCGCCGCCGCCCCGGCCGGAGCCGGGAACTTCGTGGACATCACCGTTCCCGGATGGGTGTGGGCGGTCCTGGTCGCGGCCATCGTGATCCTGCTGCTCCTCGACCTGCTGCTGGTCCACCGCACGCCGCACGAGGTGTCCTTCCGCGCGGCGTTGATCGAATCCGCGGTGTGGATCGCTCTCGGGCTGGCGTTCGGCCTGGCCCTGTGGTGGTGGCAGGGCACCCAGGCTGCCGGCGAGTACTACGCCGGCTACCTGATCGAGAAGAGCCTGTCGGTCGACAACGTCTTCGT
>CAZHZQ010000446.1:0-1767 GCA_964537235.1 uncultured Actinomycetota bacterium
TGGTCGCTCAGTCCGCCGGGGCGAGGTGTCCGCCCCGTCCCGGGTGGGAGAACTGGATCCGGTGCAGGTCGGCGTACAGGCCGCCCCGATCGATCAGCTCCCGGTGGCGGCCTCGTTCGGCGATGCGGCCGCCCTCGAGGACGAGCAGCTGATCGGCGTTCGTGACCGTGGAGAGCCGATGGGCGATGACCAGGCTCGTCCGACCCTCGAGCGCCCCCTCGAGCGCTCGCTGGATCTCCCGTTCGGACTCGGAGTCCAGGTGGGCGGTGGCCTCGTCCAGTACGACCACGGCCGGATCGGCGAGCAGGAGCCGGGCGATCGCGAGGCGCTGCTTCTCGCCGCCCGAGAAGCGGTAGCCGCGCTCTCCCACGAGCGTGTCGTAGCCGGCGGGCAGCGACGAGATGAGGTCGTGGATCCGGGCCGCACGGGCCGCGGCGACGATCTCGTCCCCGGTCGCGTCCGGCCGTGCGTAGCGCAGGTTGTTGGCCACGGTGTCGTGGAACAGGTGCGTCTCCTGGGTGACCATGCCGACCGTGCGGCGCAGGCTCTCGCCGGTGAGGTCGCGCACGTCGTGGCCGTCGATCATCACTCGACCGCGGGTCGCCTCGTACAGGCGCGCGACGAGCAGCGTCACCGTCGTCTTGCCGGCACCCGATGGCCCCACCAGCGCGACGGTCTGTCCCGCCGGGATCTCGAAGCTGACGTTCCGGAGTGCCCACAGCCGGTCGGCATCGGTGGTACCGGCGGGGTCCTGACCGCCGCTGAGGGACGGGAGGGTGATCTGGTCGGGCGGTGGATACGAGAACGAGACGTCCTCGAAGGCGACCCGCCCGCGGGGTTCCCGCAGGGCGACGGCGCCCGGGCGTTCGGCGGTCGGGGGTGCGAAGTCCAGCACCTCGAAGACGCGTTCGAAGGAGACCAGTGCGCTCGCGAGGTCGACCCGGGCGTTCGCCAGCATCGTGAGCGGTGTGTACAGCTGGGTGAGGTAGGCGGCGAACGCGATCACGGTTCCCAGCGTGATGACCTCGCCGATCACCAACCACCCGCCGACCCAGTAGACCAGTCCCGTCCCGACCGCGGCGACGAACGCGAACGCCCCGTGGAAGACGCGGCTGGTCACCGACGTCTCGACACCGACGTCCCGGAGCCGCCCGGCGCGCTCGGCGAAGTCCTCCTGCTCCCGCTCGGGTCGTCCGAGCAGCTTGACCAGCAGGGCTCCGCCGACGTCGAACCGTTCATCGAGCCGGCTGGACAGGGACGCCTCCGCGTCGGCACGTTCCTGCATGAGCCGGTGCAGGCGGCCGCGCATCCGCCGGACGACGATGATGAACGCCGGGGCGATCGCCAGCGACAGCAGGGTCAGGCGCCAGTCGAGCAGCAGCATGGCGCCGACGGTCACCACCACGCCGATGACGGTCTCGACGAGCGCCACCAGCGTCGAGGTGAACGCCCGGTGCCCGCCCGCGAGGTCGCTGGTGAGGCGCGTGATGAGCGCTCCGGGACGGGACGCCGTGAAGAAGGCGAACGGCATGCGCTGGAGGTGGCCGAACAACGCGGTGCGCAGGTCGAAGATGATGCGCTCACCCAGGTGGGACGTGGCCCACCTGGCCACCACCTGTGCGGCCGTGTTGCCGACCGCGACAGCGATGATCCCGAGGGCCAGGACGGTGAGCAGCCCCGTCCTCCGGGACGGGAGCGCGACATCGATGATCGCCCGGTAGATCAGCGGTGGGATCGCCGTGAGCACCGCGGTCACCGTGACGGCGC
>CAZHZQ010000447.1:0-1764 GCA_964537235.1 uncultured Actinomycetota bacterium
GAACGTCGATCGACGCTACCGTTCGGATTCCACCATCGGGGCGTACCCTGGTTCCTGCTGGAGGTGATGCCATGAGCACGGTGGAGATCAGGCTCGATGAAGACCTGCTCGCGCTCATCGACGAGCGTGCCGCCGCGTCCGGCAAGGCCCGCGATGAAGTCATCGCTGAGGCCGTTCGGCGTCAGCTCGAAGGTGGACGGCTGCGTGACATCCTCGAAGCGGCGCGCGAACGCAGCGGCCTGTCCGAGGAAAAGGCCATGCGACTCGCGATCGCCGAGCAGAAGGCCTACCGCGCTGAGCGCGACGCCGGGTAGGTGCCAGCATCTCGCCGGGTCGGCGCCGACCCGAACGTCCTCGTGTCGGCCGCCATCACCCCGTCGGGAGCGACTGCGTACGTCTCGGAGCTGACGCGTCGAGGCGAGCTGTGGGACGATTCACCCGATCCTCCCGGCGTCAGTCCAGACCGCGACGATGACTACCTGATCGCCTTGGCACGAGCGGCCGAAGCCGACGCAGTCATCTCGGGGGACACGGACCTGACTGGACTCGACCTGCCTGATCTGCCAGTACTCGTCCCAAGGCGACTGCTGGAGAGCCACGCCACCGAGGGCGACCCGGGACCGCCTCCGACGTAACCGCCCGTAACTGCAGCGCAGAGACTTGCGCATCAGCCGCACCCTGGTGCCGTTGCATATAGGCAACGGTTCACGGAGGAGGTGCGCATGTCCAAGTTGCAGGAACGAATCAAGCGGCGTAGGAGCGAGAGCGCCGAGTTCGCTCGCGCCTTCGAGGACGCGCGCCGAGAGATCGCCGCGGCGAATGACTTCATGAAGGCTGTCGCTGCCCACCTCGAGGAACTCGGGATGTCAAAGGCCGAACTCGCGCGCCTTATCGACAAGAACCCGTCGACCGTGCGGAAGTTGTTCCTCGACGGTGCCAACCCCACGCTGGCGACGGCACTCGAGGTCGCCAGCGCACTCGATCTGGAGATTTCGGTCTCTCCCCGCCGGAAGCTGGTAGACGCCTAGTCAGCAGACCTACGCGGGTCAGTCCTGAGGTAAAGGGCCCACATGAGTCGCACCTTCCTGTAGACGGCCGGGTGCATCCTTCAGCCCTTCGGCCCATCGGCGCATATGAAAGGATGTTTAGGTATCCTTTCAGGTGGCGGGGCGGGTTGAAAGGTTGTTCGGATGGCCGCAAGGGAGAAAGCGTGGCCTGCGTTCGAGTCCGACGAGGCCGTCTGGCGCTCGATCCAGCCGGGACGAGTCCCGCGACGGGACCGCAACCTGCGTTACGTCCGGTCCATCCCGCCGGAGATCGCTGACCTGCCGGTCGACCTGCCCGGCCCCGTGGCCGCCGAGTTGGAGGCGGCTTCGGTGGAGTCGGCACGGCTCGACGCGGACGGACGGCTGGACCTGGCGGTGGTGGCGTTGCTCCGGTCGGAGGCTGCGGCCTCGTCACGCATCGAGCAGATCGATGTCGGTCAGCGCCAGGTAGGCCGCGCGCTGGCCGGGTTCCCGTCGAAGCGGTCGGCCGGACAGGTCGCAGCCAACGTCGACGCGATGGTCACCGCCGTACGAGCCGCGAGGCAGGACGACGACCTGACGGTCGACACGTTCCACCGCATCCACGAGGCGCTGCTGCCAGACGAGGACGGGGCCGGTCAGGTCCGTGACGTACAGAGTTGGATCGGGGGGTCCGACTACAGTCCCCGTGACGCCCGCTACGTCCCACCGCCCCCGGAAGCCGTCCCCGGCCTGCTCG
>CAZHZQ010000448.1:0-1763 GCA_964537235.1 uncultured Actinomycetota bacterium
TGTGGTGGGTGCTACTCGCCACGGACCTTCGCGACGATCTCCTCCTGGACGCTCTTCGGAGCGGCCTCGTACGCCTCGAACTGCATCGTGTAGGTGGCCCGCCCCTGGGTCATCGAGCGGACGTCGGTGGCGTACCCGAACATCTCGCTCAGCGGGACACGCGCCTTGATCACCTGCGCCTGGCCACGCGGCTCCATCGATTCGATGTGACCGCGCCGGCCGTTCAGGTCACCCATGACGTCGCCCATGTACTCCTCGGGCGTGACGACCTCGACGGACATCACGGGCTCGAGGACCTGGATGCCGGCTTTCTTGGCGGCCTCCTTGGCCGCCATCGAGCCGGCGATCTTGAAGGCCATCTCCGACGAGTCGACGTCGTGGTACGAGCCGTCCTTGAGGATCGCCTTGACGTCCACGATCGGGTAGCCGGCGAGGATCCCTCCCTCGAGGGCCTCGCGGATGCCCTGACCGACCGAGGGGATGTACTCCTTGGGGATCGACCCCCCGACGATCTCGTTCTCGAACTCGTAGCCCTCGCCGGCGCCCTGGCGCTCCAGATCGATGATGACGTGGCCGTACTGCCCACGACCGCCGGTCTGGCGCACGTACTTGAGCTCGACGTCCCTGACGTCCTTCTTGATCGTCTCGCGGTAGGCGACCTGCGGGCGACCCACGTTGGCCGCGACCTTGAACTCCCGCAGGAGCCGGTCGGTGATGACCTCGAGGTGCAGTTCGCCCATCCCACCGATGATGGTCTGGCCGGTCTCGTCGTCGGTCCGCACCGTGAAGGTCGGGTCCTCCTCGGCGAGCTTCTGCAGCGCCGACGACAGCTTGTCCTGGTCGGCCTTGGTCTTCGGCTCGATCGCGATGTGGATGACCGGGTCGGGGAACTCCATCGATTCCAGCAGGATCGGGTGGTCCGGGTCGGCGATCGTGTCACCGGTCCCGGCGTTCTTCATCCCGACGAAGGCGACGATGTCGCCGGTGAACGCGGCCTCCTTCTCCTCACGCGAGTTCGCGTGCATCTGGAGGATGCGCCCGACGCGCTCCTTCGACTCCTTGGTGACGTTGTACACGTGCGACCCGGCCTCGAGCGTTCCCGAGTAGATGCGCACGAACGTCAGGGTGCCCACGTAGGGGTCGGTCATGACCTTGAAGGCGAGCGCGGAGAACGGCGCCTGGTCGTCGTGCTCGCGGACGATCTCGTCGCCGGTCTTGGGGTCCTTGCCCCGGATCTCACGGACCTCGGTCGGCGCCGGCAGGAAGTCCACGATCGCGTCGAGCAGCGGCTGCACGCCCTTGTTCGACAGGGCGGAGCCACCGAGGACCGGGACGAGCTGACCGGTGACGGTCGCCGCTCGGAGGCCCTCGCGGATCTCCTCCTCGGTCAGGGTGCCGTTCTCGAGGTAGGCCTCGATCAGCGCCTCGTCGGTCTCGGCGACCCGCTCGGCCAGCGTCTCGCGCCACGGCTGTGCCTCGGCGCGCTGCTCGTCGGTGAGCTCCTCGACCTCCCAGGTGGCACCCAGGTCGTCGCCCTGCCACGTCAGGGCCTTCATCCCGATCAGGTCGATCATCCCGATGTGGTCGTCCTCGAGACCGATCGGCAGCTGGACCGCGACCGCGTCCTCGGTCAGCCGCTCGTGGATCGAGTTCAGCGACTTCTCGAAGGACGCGCCCGTGCGGTCGAGCTTGTTGACGAAGCAGATCCGGGGGACCGCGTACTTGTCGGCCTGGCGCCAGACGGTCTCGGACTGCGGCTCGAC
>CAZHZQ010000449.1:0-1761 GCA_964537235.1 uncultured Actinomycetota bacterium
CATCAGCATGCGGCTGACCCAGAACGTGTTGATGTCGTAGCCGGTCTCGAGCACCGTGGTCGGGTACCAGGTCTCCAACGCCTCGGTCTGCTCCGGCCAACCGAACACGGTGAACGGCCACAGCTGCGAGGAGAACCACGTGTCGAGGACGTCCTCGTCCTGCCGCAGCTGGTCCTTGCCGCACTCGGCGCACTCGATGGGATCCTCGCGCGCGACCGTGATGTGACCGTCCGGGCAGTACCAGGCGGGGATCCGGTGTCCCCACCAGATCTGGCGGCTGATGCACCAGTCGTGGAGGTTGCGCAGCCAGTCCAGGAACCCGCGTGTGAACCGGGGTGGCGAGAACACGGTGCGGCCGTCCTCGACCGCGGCGATCGCCTTCTCGGCCAGGGGGGTGACCGACACGAACCACTGGTCGGACAAGCGCGGTTCCACCACGGTGCCGCACCGGGAGCAGTGGCCGACGGAGTGCTCGTGTTCCTCGATCCCGACGATCAGGTCGAGCTCCTGGAGCGCCGCGACGACCGCCTCGCGGGCCTCGTAGCGGTCCATGCCGGCGAAGCGTCCGCCATTGTCGTTGATCACGGCCTCGTCGCTCATGATGTCGATGACCTGCAGGTCGTGGCGCTCCCCGATCGCGAAGTCGGTCTCGTCGTGGCCGGGGGTGACCTTCACCACGCCCGTGCCGAACTCGGGGTCGACGTCCTCGTCGGCCACCACGGGGATCTCGCGGTCCATCAGCGGCAGCAGCAGAGTGCGCCCGACCAGATCGGCGTAACGTTCGTCGTCGGGATGCACGGCGGCGGCCGTGTCCCCGAGCATCGTCTCCGGCCGGGTCGTCGCGACCACGACCCCGTCACCGCCGTCGGCCGCCAGGTAGCGGATGTGGGTCAACGTGCCCAGCGTCTCCTCGTGGTCCACCTCGATGTCGGACAGGGCGGTCATGCACCGCGGGCACCAGTTGATCAACCGGTTGCCGCGGTACAGCAGCCCCTCCTCCCAGAGGCACACGAACACCTCGAGCACTGCGCGCGATCGGGGCGCGTCCATGGTGAACGCCTCGCGCTCCCAGTCGGGCGAGGCGCCGAGCTTGCGGAGCTGGTCGAGGATCACCCCGCCGTACTCCTCGCGCCACTCCCAGACCCGCTCGATGAAGGCGTCGCGACCGACGTCGTGGCGCGTCAGCCCCTCGTCGGCGAGCTCGCGCTCGACCACGTTCTGGGTGGCGATGCCAGCGTGGTCGGTCCCGGGGACCCAGACCGCGTTCTTGCCCTCCATCCGGGCGCGGCGGATCATGGCGTCCTCGATCGCGACGAACAGCGCGTGCCCGATGTGCAGCGATCCGGTGACGTTGGGCGGAGGGATCACGATCGAGAACGGCTCGCCGGGATCGTCGGGCTCGGCGTGGAACAGCCCGGCGTCGACCCAGTCCCGGTAGAGGTCCTCCTCCACCCCGGACGGGTCGTAGCTGCTCGCGAGCTCCGTCATCGTTCCTCCGGTTGCTCGACGGCGCGGAAGGCGCGGTCGGCGGTCAGGCGGACCGTTCGGCGGGTTCGTCGAGCGACGGTTGTCCGCCGTGGGGCACGAGCGTGGGGTTGACCCGATCGCGGACGGTCTCGGCGGTGATCACGCACCGGCCGATGTCCTCGCGGGAAGGCAGCTCGTACATCGTGTTGAGCAGGACCTCTTCGAGGATCGCCCGCAGCCCGCGCGCGCCGGTCTGGCGCAGGATCGCGAGATCGGCGATCGCCTCGAGCGCAC
>CAZHZQ010000450.1:0-1754 GCA_964537235.1 uncultured Actinomycetota bacterium
ACTCGGGGTAGCGCAACGCCTGGGGCACCGGCGTGTGGGCCGCCTCCGCACGGTACAGACCACCCGCCGTCCCATCGTCCTCCCCCAGCACGTACAGGCGTCCCGTGAACGGGTCCACGCCCGCCACCGTGCTGGTCGAGCCGTACTCGTTGCTGATCCCGATGGTGCCCACGTACGCCCGGCGTCGGGTGTCGAACACCCACCAGACCTCGCCGGAGCCCGTCGATTTCATGAGGATGCGCCCGGAGTTGGGCTCGGCGAGGAACTGTATCACCTGCGGTGGGCCGGGGAAGGTGGAGTTGCGGGGAGACAGCACGTCGTCAGGACCGGGCTGGGATCCGCCCAGCAGGCCGCCCACGACCCGGTCGGGGGCGTCGCCGCGGACCGGCAGCAGCTCCGGGAAGCCGTCCGGCTTCAGCGGGATGCGCACGGCCAGCCCCTGACGGTTGCTCCCGTTGCAGGCGACCCAGACCGACGGGTCGTCGGGATCGGGACCGCGCATGATCTGGTGCGCGTACGGCTGACTGGCTATATCCGACCTGGCGCCGGGGTCATCGCCCTGGGTGCGGTCCTGGCGGCACTCACGCATCCACACACCCCAATCGACCGTCGCCGTGTCGACGTCGACCTGCAGCGCGAACACCGCGCGAGTTCCCTGGGTCCGGGTGCGGTTGGAGCCCTGGACGAGGTTGTTGGTGAATACGTGGTACACGAACTCCTCCACCAGCAGGTGCAGCTTGCCCGACTCACCCAGGGTGCGCGGCGGTGCGTACGACATCGCGAACAGCCCCGTAATCACGTCGGTCGGATACCCGTCGATCCGGCCGCCGTCGATCGCGATGCTGTCCACGATCTCCAACGAGGTCGCGTCGATGACGTGCACACCGCGCAGGCAACTCCCGGTGTTCATGTGGGTCACGAAGGCTGCATTCACAGACGGGCAGACCTCCTGCTCCTCCACGGCACGCGTGGCGTGACGAGAGTCCATGCCGACCTCCCCTGTGTATGCCGGGATGCCGTAGGCCACGAAGATGCGCCCTGCCTCCCCGTCGACCGCCACGGTGTGCGGCTGTCCTGTGCCGACGAAGCTGGTGAAGCTGTTGTCCGCATGAGCGCCACCCGACCACGCGGGCGGGTCGAGCTGCACACGGCCGAGCTCGTCGCCGGTGTCCAGGTCGACCGCGATCAGCGCCTCGTACCCGTCGGTGGTGCCGCCAGTGGAGCGTTCGATCGGCTCTCCCAGGAGGAAGCCCTGGCGGGTCTCCGGCGACGTCCACAGGAACATGCCAGCTCCTTTCCCCTCTTTGCTGTCCGGACTTTGCGCGTCCGCGGGGATGGGGATGGTGTGGTCGAGCCGGACGACGTCGGCATCGCCCGCCTCCTCGACGTTCTCCACCTCGGCCGGCTCTTCCTCGGCAGGTTCCTCGTCGCCCGGGTGCTCCTCAGCTACCGACGTGCCGGCCGGCAGCAGCGCGAGCACGAGCGTGGCCGCAAGCAGGGCGAACAGGCCGCGAAAGGCGATCGCCCGCCGTCCGAAGTGGTGTGCTCGGGTCGAACGACGGGTACGTCCCAGACGCATGTGGCACTCCCTCTGCTCGCGACGACACCAGCCGACGGGCCGTCAGTCACCCACTGGTACGTGTCAGCCACACGTCGTCTTACGGTCCCGCAGCGGAGCGGGCTTGGGGGCCGGCGGCACACGCGGTCAGGTCAGGTGGTGGCCACCAGCTGGGCGACGGCACGGCGGCGCCACA
>CAZHZQ010000451.1:0-1749 GCA_964537235.1 uncultured Actinomycetota bacterium
CCAGCTCGCCGTCCACGACCCACGGACGTTCCTTCATCGCCCCGACGCCGAGGATGCCGGCCTCGGGGTGGTTGATGATCGGGTTGCCCGTGTCGTTGCCCAGGAACCCGTAGTTGTTGACGGTGAACGTGCCGCCGGTCAGCTCGCCGGGTGTGGCGTCGCCGTCACGTGCGGCACGGGCCAGACGGGTGATCTCGGTCGCGAGCTCGAGCGTGCTCTTGGTGTGGGCGTCCTTGATGTTGGGGACCATCAGGCCACGGTCGGTGTCGACGGCGACGCCGAGGTGGATCGGCTCGAGCAGCCGGATCTCGCCCGCGTCCTCGTCCAGGGTCGCGTTGAGGGTCGGGAAGCGCCGCAGCGCCAGCACGGTGGCCCGCGCGACGATCGCGAACGCGCTTATCCGCGTGGCTCCATCTCCCCGGCCGTCCTCCCGCGCCTGCGCCTGCGCCTGTTCGGTGAGCCGTTCGGCGAGCTCCCACGTGGCGGTGCCGTCGACGGTCACCGACGCGGTGGCCTCGGGGATCTCGGTTCGCGACGTCACCATCTTCTCGACGATGCGCTTGCGGATGCCCGTGATCGGGATCGTGTCCCCGGGCTCGCGCCCGCGGAAACCGAAGCCCTCGGTGGCGACGACCTCGCGTGCCGGGGTGGCGGGACGGGCCTCCTCGCGTTCGGGTGCGGCTTCCGCCGCGGCGCGGACGTCCTCGCGGGTGACGATCCCGCCCTCGCCGGAACCGGGGGCGATGTCGGACAGGTCGACCCCGAGGTCCTTGGCGAGCTTTCGCACCGGTGGCTTGGCCAGCGGCTTGGTGACCTGACCGTCACCACCGGTGGCGACCTGACCGTTGCCACCAGGCTGCGTGGCCTGCTTGCCGCGCCGCCGACGTCGTCGGGTGGCCGAGCCGGACTGTCCGTAGCCGACCAGCGGCTGGGGCTCCTCCTCGGCGTCCAGATCGCTCTTGCGCTCCGTCACCGCGCCCTCGGCGCCCGCCGCGACCTCCTCACCGGTCTCTTCGACGCCCTCGAGCTGCTCGGCGACCTCGTCGGGCACGTCCGCCCCGGAGGCGACCGCCTCGACGTCGATGCGGATCAGCGGGGTGCCGACCTCGATCTCCTCTCCGACCTCGCCGAACCGCTCCTCCACGGTGCCGGCGAAGGGGCACGGCACCGACACGACCGCCTTGGCGGTCTCGACGTCGCAGATCTCCTCGTTGAGCTCGACATGGTCGCCGACGTCGACGTGCCACTCGACGATCTCGCCCGACTCGAGGCCCTCGCCGAGGTCGGGCATGAGGAAGTCGCGGACCTGTCCCACCGGTTCTCCTTCGCGTGTCTCGTGGTCGTTCGGGTCCGGTTCTACATGGCTCTCAAGTAGCCGGATGGCGGTAGAGCCACTGATCTAGTACGCCAGCGACCGTTCGGCGAAGTCCAGGATGCGGTCCACCCCCGGCAGCCAGTACTCCTCGAGCATCGCCGCCGGGTACGGCGTGTCGAACCCGGTGACCCGAAGGACGGGCGCCTCGAGGTGGTAGAAGGCCATCTCCTGGATGCGGGCGGCGATCTCGGCGCCCATCCCCAGCGTCATCCCGGCTTCGTGGACGACCAGCGCACGGCCGGTGCGTTGCACCGAGCCGATGACCGTCTCCTCGTCCAGCGGGTTCAGCGACCGCAGGTCGACGACCTCGACCCCGACACCGAGATCCTCCTCGGCGGCCTGCGCGGCCTCCATGCCGGTGCGGACCATCGGGC
>CAZHZQ010000452.1:0-1742 GCA_964537235.1 uncultured Actinomycetota bacterium
CAGCCGCAGCGAAGCCGGCCACCCGCGGACCTCGACCTCCACCGGCGTATCGAGCGCGTCCTCCAGCCGTGCGGCGGCCTCGCCCCGCACCCACCAGGTCAGCGCGGCGTCCACACCCAGCAGCAGGAGGACGGCGACGACCGCCACGGTCCACGACATCACCGGGGCGCGATCACCAGTGCGACTCCAGGCAGTCGTCGGGGCACTCGGCGTGCTCGTCCGGCTCGATCTGGATCGTCGCGTGCCGGATGTCGTGCCCCTCGCGCAGGCCCGTTCGCGCCGCGTCGAGGACCTCGTGCGCGTCCGCCGCCGCGGACAGACGCAGGTGGGCCGAGGCCACCTCCATCCCCGAGGTCAGGGTCCACACGTGCAGGTCGTGGACGCCGGCCACGCCGGGGATCGAGCCCAGGTCCTCGGCGATGCCCTCGACGTCGACCTCGGGCGGAGCGGCCTGGATCAGGATCCGGACGGCCCGGCGGGCCACGCGCCAGGTCCGGGGGAGGACGAACAGGCCGATCGCCACCGCGAAGATCGGGTCGATCAGGGTGAACCCGGTGAACCGTGCGACGATCGCGGCGACGATGACCCCGACCGAACCGAGCAGGTCGGCCAGGACCTCCAGGTACGCGGCCTGGATGTTGATGGATTCCTCGCTGCCGTGTCGCAGCAGCAGGAACGCCACGATGTTCACCACCAGCCCGAGCACCGCCACGATCAGCATCGTCCCGCTCGCGATGTCGGGGGGCTGCTGGAAGCGTTGCACCGCCTCGTAGAGGATCCAGCCGGCCACGGCGAACAGCAGGACGGCGTTGGCGAGGGCGGCGAGTATCTCGAGGCGGTAGAGCCCGAAGGAGCGCTGCCGGTCCACGGCCGCCGCGGAGGCGGCGTGGATCGCGGCCAGGGCCATCCCGAGCCCCAGCACGTCGGTGAACATGTGGGCGGCGTCGGACAGCAGCGCCAGCGAGTTGCTGAGCAGGCCGCCGACCACCTCGACGATGAAGAACACGAACACGAGGGTGGCCGCGATCGTCAGCCGAGAACGGTGCCGCTCACCGGCTCGGCTGGGAGCCGCGATCTTGCCGTGGGCGTGACCGACACCCACGTCAGAACCCCCGCTCTCGGCGGCTCACGAGGGTCGTGTGCATGGGTCCGGTGGCCTCCTGAGGACCTGGGATCCGGTCTGCCGCGATGGTAACTCCGTCCCTTCGTCCGGCCTCGTACGGCTGGGAGCCTGCGGGCGCATCATCACGTGGTCGGTCACTAGCGTGGTCGGCGATGGAGGACCATGCGAACCACGACACGGACCACCCGAGGGATCTCGACGGGAACGCCGAGGACCTCCGAGGCCGACTGGCCGGCTTCGACGGGAAGGGCTACGGCGCCTACAAGCGACTGACCGACACCGTGTGGGACCTCGCCGTCTGCATCATGACCGTCGAGAAGGTGCAGGGCGACCCCTACGCCCCGCCGTCACGACTGCGCCTGGCGATCCCCGGGTCGACGGCCGCCTTCCCCGAGGAGCTGTACGCGACCGCGGACCGGCGACGTGCGCTCGAGGATCACCTGACACGTCTCCTCGCGGACCGCCTCGACGGGCGCGACCGGCGCTCGGACTTCACGGTCGACGCCGGACGCCAGCAGGTCCTGGACCGCACCGCCTGCCGCGTCGACGGCGACGGTGTCAGCTTCCGGCTGGGGATCGACCTGCCGGCAGGGGGGCGCAGCATCCACGGGTACACCGC
>CAZHZQ010000453.1:0-1742 GCA_964537235.1 uncultured Actinomycetota bacterium
GCAGCATGCCCCAGTGGACGCTGGCCTCCGGACGGTCGTCGGTCACCAGGTAGCCGTCGCCGACGTACATCTCGGCGTACAGATCGTGCTCGCGGCACACCTCCAGCAGGCGTGTGGCCTGGTCCTCGGTCAACGGCCACGTCCGCAACGTGCGGCCACCGGCCCGGACCATGGCACCGTTGTGCAGCACGTGCGGACCCGCTGCTCGGGTCTGCAACCACAGGGGTTCCACCGCGGCACGCATCCGGCCCGTCGCGAAACCCACGCGCAGCCCGGCGGACTGGGTCTCACGCAGCGCCGAGACGACTGGTTCGGAGGCTTCCGGAGACCGGCCCAGGAGGGTCCCGTCGACGTCCGCGACCACGAACCGGGGTACGTGGGGCGCCCACTCGTCGAACCGGCCGCCCGGGGCGACGTCGCGAGGCAGCTCGGTCACTCGTCGATCACTCGTCGATCACCGGGACGGGACCGAAGCGCTCCTCGTAGTTCGCGAGGTTGGTGTTCAACGCCCGGAGGACCTTGCCGACCATGGTGGGGGCGATCCGAACGCGGGAGACGACGTCGGCCCGACGTTCGCCGGAGCCGCCCCCGGGCTGGAGCTGGCAGAAGTCCAGCGTGAACTCGTGGGGCGAGTGGGACACGACCAGGAAGTTGGCGTAGGTGCCGTGCTTGAGATCGTCCGGGATGGACACCTGCAGCTGTTGTCCAGCGGGACGTTCGGGCGGTTCGGCTTCGGTCACGGCTCGCCTCCTTGTCGGCCAGGTGAGGGTAGTTGCTCAGCCGGCGCACTCGAGGCGGTAGGGGGAGGGCCTGGGCGCCGGGGACGTCGTCGGCACCGGCATCCGGACGCAGCCGTGGAGATCCTCGGCGAGCGCCAGGACGATCTCGTCGGTGACCTCCCGTGCCGGCCATCGCGCGGCACTGGTCAGGTCGTTGGCGATGACCGTGAAGTGGTACCGCTCGTCCGCCGGACCGAGGATCGAGCCGGCCAGCGAACGGACGTCGTCCAGCGTTCCGGTCTTCCCACGCAATCGGCCGTCCGCGATCGTGCCCCGGAGCCGTCGTCGCAGGGTCCCGTTCTGGCCGGAGATCGCCAGCAGGTCCGTCCAGCGCGGATCGATCCGGGTCATCTCCAGATCGAGGCTGGCGAGGAGAGCGGCGCTCACCCGGTTGTTGCGGGACAGTCCGGACCCGTCGGCGAACACCGTTCCCTCCTGGTCGAGATCGAGGCCCCCCAGTGCGTCGTCGACCGCTCTCGCGGCGGCCGACCAGGTGCCCTCGCCTTCCTCCTCGAGGCCGATCGTGAGGAAGATCGCGTCCGCCATGTGGTTGTCGCTGCGCTGCACGGTGTGCCGGAGCAGGTCCAGCATCGGCGGGCTGCGCACGCTCGCGACCTCCAGTGGCGTCGCCGGCGGGGTCCGCGAGGCCGCCACGCCCCAGTCGATGGTCACGCCCCGTTCGACCAGCAGGCCGTGCAGTTCCCGTGCGGCCTGCGCAGCGGGGTCGTCGACCACGTCGCTGACGACCCGACCGTCCTTCTCGAACAGATACAGCGCCGCGTCGACCGTGAGTCCGGAGGTCGGACGGGCGTCGCGTTCCACGACGTACCGCTCGGGCCACCCGGGAGCCAACGGCTCCGGATCGAACACGCTCGGATCACCGAAGATCGTCCCGGTCACGTGCCGCAGCCCGGCGGCGACGAGTTGATCGGCCAGCGACTCGAGTGCGGTGCGTGGCCGCTG
>CAZHZQ010000454.1:0-1723 GCA_964537235.1 uncultured Actinomycetota bacterium
GCGGTGCCGAGGAAGCGGTCGACGACGGTGCGGTTGACCTCCACCTGCTGGATCCGTGCGAACTCCACGACACGTTCGCGACGGTTCAGCACCCCCTTGCGTTCCACGACGGCGTCGTCGGTCAACCGGTAGGTGTGCCGCTGCCAGGCGATGATCCGGACGATCGCCAGGGCCCCCAGCGCCAGGAGCACCAGCGTGACGGTCGCCGCCCAGCCGAACGATCCCGCCAGCACGACCAGTGGCGCGAGCCCACCGGCGACCTGGCGCAGGGGGACGTCCCGGAACGTGCTCGCGGGGTGCAGACGGCGGGGCCGATCGGGTGGCGCCGCGACCGGTGGGAACCGCTCAGACGGCATCGACATCCTCGATGCCGTGCCGGGCGGCGGCCTCGCGCGACGCCGCGAGGATCTCGTCGCGGACCGACGCCGCTTCCGCGGAAGCGATGCCGGGCAGCGTCGTGTCGGCGGCTGGGGCGGCGGTGTGCACCACCAGGGTTGCCAGATCCAGTTGACGTTCGAGCGGTCCCCGCTCGATGTCGATGTGCTGGACCCGGAACAGCGGCACGGCGGTGTCGGTGTGGACGAGCACCCCGTCGCGGACGCGCAGCACCTCCTCGGTGACCGAGTACCCGAAGCGGTCGTAACGGCGCGACGCCCACCACCAGCCACCGGCGACACCGACCACCGCCAGCAGCAGGCACGCGCCGACCAGGGGCCCCGGCGCGGCCAGCGCGATCGCCAGGGCCGCGAGCAGCACGCCCGGGGCGGCGAACAGCAGGCCGCGCACCCGCCACAGGGTCAGCACGGTGGGGTGCAGCGGGCGCAACGGTCGCTGTTCGCTCATCACGGACGCGAACCTAGACGTCCGGGCGGGACCTCACCCGGCCTGCTCCCCGGGCCGGGACATCGAACCGGTCAGATCACGGTTCCCAGCATCGGCTTGCGGTCCAGCGACGGGTCCTCGATCAGCTGGTCGACCGCATCCGCCGGATCCGTGCCGCCCTGGATCAGGCGGGCGAGCGCGGCCACCACGCGCGGTGCCGAGAACGACGTTCCGCTCCAGACCGCCCATCCCGCGAACTCGTCCTCGTCCACATCGTCAGGCGTGGGAGGTTCCGCCCCGTCGAACCCCTCGAAGAAGATGCTCACCACGTCCACCCCGTCGGTGGAGGCGTCGACCCAGGGGCCGTAGTTGGTGAACAGGGCCGCGTTGTCGTCCTCGTCGAGCGCCCCGACGCTGATCACGCCCGGCAACGCCGCCGGGAACAGCGGCTCGCACGTGGCGTCGTTGCCGGCCGACGCCACGACGACCGAACCCGCGCGACGCAACTGCGCGATGGCGTCGGCGAGGACCGCCATCCCCACCGGCGTGTACCCGCCGAACGACAGGTTGACGAGGTGCGGGCGCTCGTCGTCCGGCCGCGCGGCGAGGTCGAGCAACGTGTCGGCGACCGCCGTCTCGTCACCGTCGCCGTAGGTCGAGAGCACGCTGATGACCTCGAGGGTGCAGCCCGGCGCTTCCTGCTCGACGATCCCGGCGATGAACGTCCCGTGCCCGGCGGCCGGATCCAGGAAGCCGTCACCGTCGGCGTCCGGACGGTCGCCTCCCTGCTGCACCAGGTTCATGCCGGACAGTCCGGTCGGCTCGTGGCTCTCGGCCCATCCGGTGTCGAGGATCGCCACCCTGACCTGACCGTCGGCGGCGTCCTTCGGACCGGTGAGGT
>CAZHZQ010000455.1:0-1718 GCA_964537235.1 uncultured Actinomycetota bacterium
CCGCCCCGCCGGAACGATCCGGTCAGCCCTCGGCGTGGCGGGGGAACTGGGCGGCGCAGCCGTGGCACAGCACCGCGCGGTGCAGTTCGTCCATGCGGTCGCGGAACGTCAACCACCAGCTGGCCCCGATCGGGATCTCCGACCGGCACCGCCCGCAGGACCACGTGTGCTGCATGGACCCGGTCGCACCGATTCCATCCGACCGGGCTAGGTCGTCAACGTCGGAAAGGTCCGGTTCAGCCGACCCTCAACCGCGACAGGACGCTGCGGAAGAACGCGAGGCCGTCGGTACCGAATGCCAGCTCGGCGTCCACCGCGTGCTCGGGATGCGGCATCAACCCGACCACGTTGCCCGCCCCGTTGCGGATCCCGGCGATGTCCCGGGCCGACCCGTTGGGGTTCTCGCCGCGCGCGTACCGCAGTACGACCCGTCCCTCCAACTCCAGCCGGTCGAGCGTGTCCGGGTCCGCGTGGTACCGCCCCTCGCCGTGCTTGACCGGCAGCGCGATCTCGGTCCCCGGTTCGAGGTCCGCGGTCCACACGCTGCGCCCCTCGACCGTCAGGCGAGCAGGGCGGCACACGAACCGCAGACCCTCGTTCCGCAGCAGCGCGCCCGGCAGCAGATCGGCTTCGCACAGGATCTGGAAGCCATTGCAGATACCGAGGACGGGACCACCGTCGGCGGCGAAGTCCGCGACCGCATCCATCACCGCGGCCCGGTGTGCCACCGCTCCGGCACGGAGGTAGTCCCCGTAGGAGAACCCGCCCGGGAGCACGACCGCGTCGACGTCCTGGAGGTCCGCCTCGGCGTGCCACAGCGCGACCGGTTCCGCGCCGGCGATCGCGACCGCACCACGGGCGTCGCGATCGTCCAGCGAGCCCGGGAAGGTGATGACTCCGATCCTCATACGTCCCTACCTCCGTCGTCGGGGTAGCCCGCCTGGCGGAGCCGGGCGAGCGGATCGTCCTGGTTCAGCAGCTCCTCCGCGTCGCGGCAGCCGCGCGGGGGTTCGTCGGGGTAGACCAGCCGTTGACACGCGGCGTGCTGGACCCGTACGGCGGCGAGTTCCGCCTCGGCGGTCACGATCTCACCTGGCATGCCCGCGGCGAGGTGGACGAGCTCGTGGACCAGCGCGGGCGCGGCCCGCGACCCCTCCTCGACCTGGAACTTGGCGTTGAGCTCGATGACGAGGCGTCCGTCCTCGCGGCGGGCGGAGCTGTCGACGCCCGTCAGTTCGAAGACCCCGATGCGGGCGACCCCGTCGTGTTCACCCCACCGGCGCAGACCGGCTGCTGCGCGCTCAAACTCCGTGTCCTGCAGCAGCTGACATGTGGCCGACAGGGCACGACGAACCGAGATCCTGGCAGCGTCGTCACCGATCATCTGGATGTCCGCGGCGCAGTCCGGGCCGGCCTCCGCGGTGCGGATCCGGTTCAAGTTGGCGTCGCCCCGATCGTGCGTGACCACCTCGTCGCCGGGCGGTCGTCGGGCGGCCGGGTCGATGCTCGGACCGCCGATCGACGCGAAGGCGACGATCGTGATGATGATCGCGATCGGCACGAGGACGACCATCGAGATGGCGAACCAGCGGGCCAGCAGCGGCGCGCCGGTGCTGTCCGTGGGCAGCCCGTCGTCCACCCCGCCGGGGCCGGGGCTGGGGCTGGGGCTGGGGCTGGGGCGCAGGGGCGTGCGCGAACCTCGTTCGGTCAACCGCTCG
>CAZHZQ010000456.1:0-1714 GCA_964537235.1 uncultured Actinomycetota bacterium
CGTAGGTCGCCAGCGACCCGATCAGCCCGATGTTCGGGCCCTCAGGCGTCTCGATGGGGCACATCCGGCCGTAGTGGGACGGGTGGACGTCACGGACCTCGAACCCAGCGCGTTCACGCGACAGACCGCCGGGGCCCAGGGCCGACAGGCGGCGCTTGTGCGTCAGGCCCGCGATCGGGTTGGTCTGGTCCATGAACTGCGACAGCTGCGAGGTGCCGAAGAACTCGCGGATCGCCGACACGACGGGTCGGATGTTGATCAGGGTCTGGGGCGTGATCGCCTCCAGGTCCTGGGTGGTCATCCGCTCACGCACGACCCGCTCCATCCGGGACAGGCCGATGCGGACCTGGTTCTGGATCAGCTCGCCGACGCTGCGCAGGCGCCGGTTGCCGAAGTGGTCGATGTCGTCGACCCAGTAGTCCTCGTCGCCACCCGCGTGCAGCTTGACCAGGTAGGACATGGTCGCGAGCACGTCCTCCTTGGTGAGGACGTGGGACTCGGGCTCGCCGAAGCCGAGCTTGCCGAACTCGTCGTCGAGCTTCTTGTTGACCTTGTAGCGACCCACGCGTGCCAGGTCGTAGCGCTTGTCGTTGAAGAACATGTTGATCAGCAGGTTGCCCGCCTGCTCCGCGCTCGGCGGCTCGCCGGGACGCAGCTTCTTGTAGATCTCCTCGAGGGCCGCCTCGGGAGTGTGTTCGGTGCGGTCCTTGTCGAGGGTGAGCTGCACCGACTCCGCGTGATCGAAGAACTCCAGGATCTCCTCGTCGGTGATCTCGCGCTCGAGCTCCTCGCGGGGTGCGAGCTCGTACTCGCCGGTCTCGGGGTTGCGCACGATCGCCTTCAGCGCCCGGAACAGCACGACGAGGTGCTGCTTGCGCTTGCGGTCGACGCGCACGCCGACGAGATCGCGCTTGTCGACCTCGAACTCCAGCCACGCACCGCGGGCCGGGATGATCTTGCACCCGAAGACGTCACGTCCGGTGGACTTGTCGATCGACGTGTCGAAGTACACACCGGGCGAGCGGACCAGCTGGGACACCACGACACGCTCGGTGCCGTTGATGATGAAGGTGCCCTTCTCGGTCATGATCGGGAAGTCCCCCATGAAGACCGTCTGGGCCTTGATCTCCCCGGTCTCGAGGTTCGTGAACTCCGCCGTGACGAACAGCGGAGCCGCGTAGGTGATGTCCTTCTCCTTGCACTCGATCTCCGAGTACTTGGGCTCCTCGAAGCGGTGATCGGAGAACGACAGCGCCATCTTGGCCTGGCTGTCCTCGATGGGAGAGATCCCGTCGAGGATGTCGGACAGGCCCTCGTCGAGCAGCCAGCGGAACGAATCACGCTGGATCGAGAGCAGGTCGAGCTCCTCGAGCGGGAGCGATTCGGTGAGCTTGCTGAAGCTCAGTCTTTCGGCGACGGAAACGCCTGCCAACGGGTTCCTCCTGGACGGAACGTGCGTGCTACGGACGGTGCTGCTGGGAGCGGTGCTTCGAGAGCTGTCGGTGCTTGAAGGACTGCGCTACGGCGACGTCGACGCGGGCCATGCGGAGAGCGTCGACGCGTGGTCTCACCCTGCTCCGAGGGTGCAACACATGCAGCGGCCGCCCCTGACGGGGCGTCCGGATCTTGCGGATCGATCGGCGTACGTACGCAGGCGCAAGGACCTTCGCGTTGTGACGGCGGCACGGCAGACGCAGGGCGACCGTCGAAGGTA
>CAZHZQ010000457.1:0-1706 GCA_964537235.1 uncultured Actinomycetota bacterium
GGGATGGAGATGGCCAACATCGGCTCGGCCGTTCCGGACGTCGAAGGGTCGGGGCTGGCCGCCTACGCCGGCGACGAGTTCGACCGCACGCTCACCCCCGACGTGATCGGGTGGCTGGCCGAGGAGTCGGGGCTGCCGGTCGTGGTGAAGGGTGTGCACCGGGGCGACGACGCGCTGGCCGTCGTGCAGGCCGGGGCGGCCGCGGTCGTCGTGTCGAACCACGGCGGACGCCAGCTCGACACCGCGATCGCCACCGCGGATGCGCTCCCGGAGGTCGTCGAGGCGGTCGGTGACGACGCCGAGGTCTACGTCGACGGTGGGGTCCGCCGGGGGACCGACGTCCTGAAGGCGGTCGCGCTCGGGGCGCGGGCCGTGCTGGTCGGCCGGCCGATCCTGTGGGGCCTGGCCACGGGCGGTCCAGAAGGGGTGACCGCCGTCCTCGAGCACCTGCGCGAGGAGCTGGTCCGGGCGATGACGCTGTGCGGGACGCCGACGGTGGACGACCTCAGCGAGGATCTCGTCCTGCGCTCGTGAAGGTCTCGTTCTCCCGAGGACCGTCGGTGCGCCCGACGGTCAGTAGGCGGCTTCCTCGCCCTCGGCCGCGGCCTCGACCAGCCCGCGGAGCTTCTCGGCGCGAGCCGGGTGGCGCAGCTTCGTGAGGGTCTTCTTCTCGATCTGGCGGATCCGCTCGCGGGTGACCCCGTAGTGCTCGCCGATCTCCTCGAGCGTCCGGGTCTCGCCGTCCATCAGGCCGAAACGCATCATCAGCACGCCCCGTTCGCGCTCGTCCAGCGAGGCCAGCGCGTCCTTCACGTCGTCCTGCGCGAGCTTGAACGACGCGGCAGCCTCGGGGCTGATCGCGCCGTCGTCGGGGACGAGCTCGCCCATCGTGGTGTCGCCGTCCTCACCGACGGGCTTGTCCAGGGAGGCGAGGGCGGCGGCGGCGTGCTTGATCTCGCGGAGACGCTCGATGTCGAGGTCGAGCATCTCGGCGATCTCCTCCTCCTTCGGGTCGCGCCCGTGCTCCTGGAGGAGGTCCAGCTCGGCGCGACGGATCTTGCCGACCAGCTCGTGGACGTGGACGGGCAGCCGGATCACGCGCGCCTTGTTGGCGGTCCCGCGGGTCAGCGCCTGGCGGATCCACCAGGTCGCGTACGTCGAGAACTTGTAGCCCTTCTTGTAATCGAACTTCTCGACCGCCCGGATCAGTCCGAGGTTGCCCTCCTGGATCAGGCCCAGCAGCCCGAGCCCGCGCCCCCGGTAGCGCCGTGCCACGGACACCACCAGTCGGAGGTTGGCACGGATCATGTGCTCGTGCGAGCGTTGACCGTCCCGCGCGATGCTGTTCAGCATCGCGCGCTTGTCGGCCGACAGGTCGTCGCGGTCCTTGAGGATCTCGCGTGCCGCGCGCCCCGCGTGGTCCCGCTTGCTGAGGTTGACCTCCTCCTCGGCGGTCAGCAGCTCGGTGCGGCCGATGCCGTCGAGGTACTGGCGGACCGAGTCCGTGGAGGCCGACAGCGGGTTGGGACTGGGTCGGTCCGCGTCGGTCGTGAGGTCGTCGACGATCTGCATGCCGAGGTCGCGCGCCTTCTGTGCGGCGTCCTCGACCCAGTCGTCGTCATCCTCGACGGGGTCGTGCAGATCGTGCAGCTCGGAGGCGAGCACGTACCCGCGGTGGATGCCCCGCTCGAGGACCTCGAGGAGCC
>CAZHZQ010000458.1:0-1664 GCA_964537235.1 uncultured Actinomycetota bacterium
GCGGCGAGTGCCTCACGGTCGACCAGCAACGCCTTGGCCGTCGCCTCCTGGACGTTCATGACCGACCGGATCTCGCCGGCGACCTTCGGTTCGAGGTTGTGGCACTGGTCGAGCATGAAGGCGACGCCCGCCTCGTCGTCGAGCGCGTCAGCGGCCACGATCGCGTTCATGATCCGGAACAGCTCGTACGGGTCGGCAGCCCCCACGATCAGGTCGTCGTCGGCGTAGAAGTAGCTGTTGAAGTGGAAGCCGCCGAGCCGACCGACCCGCTGGAGGTTGGCGACGATGAACTCGATGTTCGTGTTCGGGGCGTGGTGGCCGGTGTCCACCAGCACCTTCGCCCGATCGCCCAGTTCGAGGCAGTGCAACAGGGAGGTACCCCAGTCTGGGACGTCCATGGTGTAGAAGTGTGGCTCGAAGAGCTTGTACTCCAGCAGCAGTCGCTGGTCGGCGGCGAGCGCGTCGTAGGTCGTCCGCAACGCCTCGGCCAGACGGTCCTGGCGCGCAGCGATGTCGTCCTGCCCCGGATAGTTGGTCCCGTCGGCGAACCACAGGGAGAGGTCCTGCGAGCCCGTCTCGCCCATGATCTGCACGCACTCCAGGAGGTGGGCCAGCGCCTTGCCACGGATCTCCCGGTCGGGGTTGCAGACGCTGCCCAGCTTGTAGTCGTCGTCCTGGAAGACGTTGGGGTTGATCGCCCCGAGTCGGATCCCCTGGTCAGCGGCATGCGTGGCGAGGTCGCCGAAGTCATCGACCTGGTCCCACGGGATGTGCAGTGCCACGCTCGGCGCGGCCCCCGTGAACCGGTGCACCGTGGCTGCGTCGTCGACCTTCTCGTACGCGTTGCGCGGGATGCCTGGTTGTGCGAAGACCTTGAACCGCGTCCCGCTGTTGCCGTAGGCCCATGACGGGGTCTCGACGGACAGTTGCGCCAACCCCGTCATGACCCGCGCACGACCCGCAGTCGAGACCTCGACCATCGACGACCCTCCCGGTGTCCTGGGGCTGGATATGAAACGTTTCACCCCTCAGGGGCCGAAATCTACGGGGACCGGATTGCCGTGTCAAGGGTTTCATTGAAATACTCCCTGGATGCGGTGAGTTGGTTGCTCGCAGAGCGTGTATCGTTTCAACTACGCCATCATCCGACGACCTGCGGAGACACCGTGAAACGGCGAGAGGCACGTCCCAGCGTGAAGGACGTCGCCGAGCGTGCGGGCGTCTCCCTCGGCACCGTCAGCAACGTCCTCAACCGACCGGAAACGGTGTCTGAGGGCACTCGGGAGCGCGTTCGCGCTGCCATCCGCGAGCTCGGCTACGTCCGCAACGAGTCCGCTCGGCAACTCCGTGCAGGCAGCAGCCGGACGATCGGGCTGGTCGTGCTGGACGTCGCCAACCCGTTCTTCACCGACGTCGCCCGTGGCGTCGAGGAGCTCGCCGACGAACGTGACGCCGTCGTGACGCTGTGCAACAGCGGCGATGTGACGGCACGTGAGAACCGGTACCTCGACGTGCTGCTCGAGCAACGGGTGCAGGGGCTCCTCATCACCCCGATCGGTGACGACAACCCCCGTCTGGAGCAGTTCATGGCCCGCGGGATACCGGTGGTCCTCCTGGACCGGGGCGCCGGGAAACGGGAGATGTGCTCGGTCGCCGTCGATGAC
>CAZHZQ010000459.1:0-1657 GCA_964537235.1 uncultured Actinomycetota bacterium
CGTCCCCGTACCCATTCGGACAGTCTGCGCGTTCTCCGCACTGCAGTAGGTTCTACGCTCGGGTATGGACGACCGTCCCGTCATCCGGAGACGGGACCACGGTCGGCCGGTGAGAGGCACACAGCAGGACCAGGCGGGCCTGTTGCGGCGCCGCCCGGCCACGTGACAGGCGAGCGACCGCGAGGACCCGGCCGAACATGGGTGTGCTCAACGACTTCGAACGGCACCTCGAGGGCGCCGTCGAGGGCTTCTTCGCGCGCGCCTTCCGGTCGGGCCTGCAGCCGATCGAGCTCGCGAAGGCCCTACGACGCTACGCCGAGGACACCCAGCACGTCACCGAGGACGGCGTGGTCGTGCCCAACGTCTACCGGTTCCGCATCAGCCCCAAGGACGCCGAGCGGCTGGCGACGTTCGGGGAACGCCTCCAGAAGGAGCTCGCCGAGGTCGTCGTCGGCACCGCCCAGGAGAACAGATGGCAGCTGCGTGGTCCCGCGCTGGTCCGTCTGGAGGAGTCCGACGAGGTCCGCCTCGGCACCTACGAGCTGTCGGGGCGGGTCGAGTCCGTCGACCGTGACACGACGGGGGCGGTCTCCGAGATCTCCTCCGAGCGGCGGGCACGCGACGGTGCCGAGCTGCAGGTGATCCGTGGCGCCACCCCGGGCACGACCTACCGGCTGCACGGTCGGCGGATGGTCGCCGGCCGCAGATCGGACTGCGACATCCACCTCGAGGATGCCACCGTCTCGCGTGAGCACGCCGCGTTCGTCCGTCGTGGGGACGATTGGTGGGTGGTCGACCTCGGCTCCACGAACGGCGTACGCGTCAACGGCTCCGATGTGGGGGAACGGGAGATCCGGCCGGGTGACCGCATCGAGCTCGGTGAAGCCGTCCTCGAACTCTTGGGAGGCTGACGGCGTGCCCGTCGCGCTCCTCACCGTCCTCAAGCTGGTCCTCCTCGCCCTGCTGTACCTGTTCCTGTTCCGTGCGGTCCGTGCGGTGACCGCCGACCTCTACGGTCCACGTCAGCGGCGGTCCCGACCGCCGCCGCGCCCGTCGGTCGCGGACTCCGCGACGACCCGGCGTAGTCGTCGACCACCCCGGGAGCTCGTGATCCACCCCCCAGAAGGCGAACCGCGCGTCGTCCCGCTCGAGGGCGAGCAGGTCACGCTCGGCCGGAGCGATCGGGTGACCGTGCGGTTGGAGGACGCCTACGTCTCCGACGAGCACGCCGCGATCCGCCCCGACGGTGACGGATGGGCCGTCCGCGATCTCGGCTCGACCAACGGCACCTACCTGAACGGCGCCAAGGTCACCCAACCGACGACCGTCGGAGCCGGCGACCAGCTGCGCGTCGGCAAGACCCGGATCGAGGTGCGCAAGTGAGGGCGCTGGACGCCACGGCCGTCACCGACCGGGGACGCACCCGGAAGCGCAACGAGGACGCCTACCACGTCGGTGACAGCGTCTTCGCCGTCGCGGACGGGATGGGCGGCCACCTCGCCGGCGACGTCGCGTCGGCCACGGCGCTGCTGCCGGTCAAGTCGCTCGACGGGCAGGTGTTCCCCGACCCGGCGAGCGCACAGGCCGCCCTGCTCGACGCGGTCCTGGCCGCCAACGCGGCGGTCGTCCGGAAGGCTGCCGACGAGCCGGATCTGCG
>CAZHZQ010000460.1:0-1649 GCA_964537235.1 uncultured Actinomycetota bacterium
GGTATAAAGTGCACTGACTTTTGGCACGCTGTGCAGTTTTCAAGGAGCGGGTCCTGGCACCTCACGGGTTCCGCCCACTCGGGGCCGGCTTCCGTTGTCCGGTGCCACCGAGTCTCGTTGCGATCCGTGACGGGGAAGTGCTCTTTCGCTGACAACTTCGCAGCTGTGCGTCACGCTCGCGGGGTAGTTCTGTGAGACTCGTCAGCCCGACGCGTACGTCGGGCCGGCTGCCGAGACTACCGGAGCGTTCTCGGGCTGTCAATCTGGGCGCCCGATGCTTGGTGCCTCATGTGCCTGCGTCGATTCGTGCCTGGAGGCAGGAGAACGGGGCGCGCGTGGCGAAACACTGGTCCAGACGCGGTTCACGCGCCGTCACGGTCGCCTAGGCTGTGACGACAACCGACGAGGAGTGCCGACACATGCAGGGCTGGTCAAAGGGCGTCATCTACTCGGCGGTCGCGATGCTGGGCATCGGGATCCTGCTGATCGTGCTCGGATGGAACGGTGCGGCCGGTCTGGACTTCGTGTCCGGGCAGGTGCCCTACATCATCTCCGGCGGGCTGGGCGGCATCGCCCTGGCCGGAGCGGGGCTCACGCTCATCGTGGTGCACAGCCTCCGCCGCGACCTGCTGCATCTCGGCCTGAAGCTGGACCGCATCGTCGATGCCGTCCAGGAGCTGCAGGGCGTGGCCGCCGTCGGTCCGACGGCCGTGCCCGAGGACGACGGGTTGCGTGTGGTCGCCGGGCGCACCACGTACCACGCCCAGACGTGCCACCTGGTCGCGGATCGCGACGACCTGCAGGTCATGTCGCCGGAGTCCGCCCGCGACCGCGGGCTCGCCCCGTGCCGGATCTGCAACCCGCACGACTCCGAGGAAGAGACCGCCTGACGCGGCCCGCTCCGAGGTTCCTCCTCGGACCGCGACGAGGCCGGCCCCAGAGGATCCCTCAGCCCAGGAAGAGCTTGCGGACCTCGGTCGGGTCGTCGAGCTCGTCGCCCCGGAACTCGGCGACGATCGTGCCCTGTTCCATCACGAGCGCGACGTCGGCCACCTGCAGGGCGCCGACGTTCTGCTCGACGAGGACCACGGTGGTCCCGTCGTCGTTGATCTGACTGACGATGTCGAACACGTCCTGGATGATCACGGGGGCCAGACCCAGCGACGCCTCGTCTACGACCAGGAGCTTCGGGCGGGCCATGAGCCCACGGCCGATCGAGAGCATCTGCTGCTCGCCGCCGGACAGGGTGCCCGCCAGCTGGTTGCGACGCTCCCGCAGCCGCGGGAAGTAGTCGAACACGCGGTCGCGTTGCTCCTCGAGCCAGCCGGAGTCCTTGCGACGTGACCAGGCGCCGACCTGGAGGTTCTTCTCCACGTCGAGGTCGGGGAACACCCGCCGCCCCTCGGGCACCATCACGATGCCGGCGTCCACGCACCGTTTGAGTCCCCAGCTGGAGACGTCGTCGCCCCGGTACTCGATCGCCCCGCCTGACGGCTCCATGGCCCCGCAGACGTTCAGGGCCGTCGTCGTCTTGCCCGCGCCGTTCAGGCCGAGGATGACGGCCGTCTCGCCCTCCATGACGTCGAACGAGATGCCGTGCAGCACGGGCAGTGAGCCGTACCCCGCCTCGAGATCGCGGACGCGCAGCA
>CAZHZQ010000461.1:0-1646 GCA_964537235.1 uncultured Actinomycetota bacterium
CGGATGCCGACGAGGTCGTAGATCTCGTCGAACTCCTTGCCCTTCAGCACCATCTTCTCGTAGATCGAGTAGTAGTGCTTCGGGCGGCCGGTGACCTCGCCCTTGATCTTCAGCTCGCGCATCTGATCCTTGACCTCGGCGATGACGTCGTCGAGGTAGCGATCGCGTTCGGGGGTCCGTTCGGAGACCATCGCGACGATCTCGTCGTAGCGCTTGGGGTGCAGCGTCCCGAACGACAGGTCCTCGAGCGTCAGCTTGAACTGCTGCATCCCCAGCCGGTGCGCGAGCGGGGCGTAGATGTCGAGGGTCTCCTGCGCGATCCGCTTCTGCTTCTCCCGGGGCAGGTGCCCGATCGTCTCCATGTTGTGGAGGCGGTCCGCGAGCTTGACCAGCAGCACCCGGATGTCGCTGGCCATCGCGAGGATCATCTTGCGGAGGGTCTCCGCCTGCTGCTGCTCCTTGGAGTCCACCTGCAGCCGGTCCAGCTTCGTGACACCGTCGACGAGCACCGCCACGTCCTCGCCGAACAGTTCGGCGACCTGCTCGAGCGAGGAGGGCGTGTCCTCGACGACGTCGTGCAGCAGCGCGGCGACGATCGTGGAGGTGTCCAGACCGAGGTCGGCGAGCTTCTCGGCGACGGCGACCGGGTGGATGATGTAGGGCTCACCCGAACGCCGCTGCTGCCCCTCGTGGGCCGCCCCGGCGTACTCGTAGGCGTGGGCCACCTCGCGGATGTCGACCTTCGGCGAGGACTCCCGGATCCGTGCCACCAGCCCGGCGATCTCGTCCGGGACGTTCTCCCGGATCGGCAGGGGCAGCCGCGCGAGGACGTTCTTGACGCCGGCGGGCAGCATCCCCGACCGGCCACGCTCGCTGCGGGTCGACGAGTGTTCGGAGCCGTCCTCGTCGGCCTCGACGTCGATGCCGACGCCGCTGGCGGACTCCGGTTCGCTGGCCAAACACCCTCCTCGAACGCCGTCCCAGGGTAACGGTCCTCGGGTCCTGCGAGGTCCCTCCGCACACCATCCCTCCGTCCTACGGCGTCGACTCCGTTCGGTGTGAGTCGGGTTCCTCGCAGGATCCCTCGTCCCTCGCCATATCACCGTGCCGTTCGAAGCGACGACCGATGGCGTGCAGGAGGTCCTCGCGGGACCCGACGAGCGCTAGCGCTTGCGGCGCGGGGTGCGACCGGGCCCGCGCACGTGGTCGCGCGGTTCGAGCCGTTCCTTCTCGGTCGGACCGACCTGCTCGGTGGGGCGCTCCGGCTCTTCGTCGTGCCCACGGCGTTCCGCGCGCTCGACCAGTGCGGCAAGACGTGGTTCGCGCTCCTTGGCCACCACCAGCACCGGCCCCGCGATGAACAGCGATGAGTACGCCCCGGTGAGGATCCCGACGAACAGGGCCAGGGCGAGGTCCTGCAGCGTGGCCGCCCCGAGCGCCTGCGCCCCGATGAACAGCAAGCCGGCGACGGGCAACCCGGACGTGATCGTGGTGTTGATCGACCGCCACAGCACGTCGTTCATCGCGGTGTTCACCGCCTGGCCGTAGGTGCGGCGGCCGGGCCCGCCGAGCCGTTCAACGGTCTCGTTGACGCGGTCGAACACGATCACCGTGTCGTACAGCGAGTACCCGAGGATCGTCAGCAG
>CAZHZQ010000462.1:0-1632 GCA_964537235.1 uncultured Actinomycetota bacterium
GGTGCTGTGGCTCGTTCCGTACCCGGAAGATGGCGAGCCAATGGAGCATGCCGGCGTGGGGGACGCGCGTGGGCCGAGGCGCTCGTGGCAGGTGTCTTGAGATTTCCTCCCAGCGGCTCCTGGTCGCGCTGTCGAGGAGCTGACGGACGGGGCCGTGACGATGGGACCGGGCACGCTCTACGGGACGCTCAAGCGGCTCGATCGCGACGGGCTCGTCGAGGAGTGTGACGGACCTCCGGACAGCGATCCGGGGGGACCACAGCGTCGCTACTACCGCCTCACGGGCTTCGGTCAACGGGTGCTCGACGCGGAGACCGCCCGTCTCCGCAACCTCCTTCGTGCGACGCAGCGCTCCGCCGGCCACCCCTCGCCCGGCACCGCGTCATGAGCCGCTCTCCCCACCTCGACAGCTACCGGTGGCTGCTGTGGCGCGCGGCAACCATGGCTTCGGATCACATTGACACGTAAGCATTCACTTGCATAATGTCCACCTCTGTGAGTGATGTGTACAAGGCGATCGCTGATCCGACCCGCCGGGCCATCCTCGATGAACTGGCCGACAAGGACGGTCAGACGCTGTTCGAGATCTGCAAGCGACTGATCGCCAAGCACGGCATCGACTCGTCGCGTCAGGCGATCTCCCAGCACCTCGACGTGCTCGAAGAGGCAGGGCTCGTCAGCACCCGACGGGATGGTCGCTACAAGTTCCACCACCTCGACCTCACCCCGTTGCGGGTGATCGTCGACCGGTGGCCCATCCCGCAGGAGGAACCATGATCCGCATCAACCTGACCAGCGTGCTCGTCGACGACCAGGACAAAGCGCTGGCGTTCTACACCGACGTGCTCGGCTTCCAGAAGAAGACCGAGATCCCGATGGGTGAGCACCGGTGGCTCACCGTCGTGTCGCCCGAACAGCCCGATGGTGTCGAACTCGTCCTCGAACCCGACGAACACCCCGCCGCGGGCCCCTTCAAACAGGCGCTGGTCGAGGACGGGATCCCGTTCACGTCGTTCGCGGTCGATGACGTGCAGGCCGAGTACGAACGTCTGCGCGACCTCGGCGTACGGTTCACCCAGGAACCGCTCGACATGGGTGGCGTGACCACCGCGGTGTTCGACGACACCTGTGGCAACCTCATCCAGATCGCGAACACCAACTGACCGTGCGCGATCGTTTCACGTCGTTTTGCGGACTCTTGCGGACTCGTTGCGGACTGGCTGCGGACTCGTGATCTGGGATCAGCACGTTCGGATGCGGCGTTCCACCGACCCATGGGTAGGCGGGTGGCGCCGCGCGAACCTGGCTGCAACCGTGTCGGATGGAGTCGCGCGTCAGATGGGGGAGGGTCACCCCCAGGAACGGAAGGAGCGGACGCCGGGCTCGGCCGTCCGAACCGGTCACCACGTCCCGCTTGTACGCCGCAAGGTTCAGCAACCGCACCTGGTCCCACTCGTGCGCGGTCAGGCGCCCGGTTCTTCGTGGCAGAACCGACGGGGGTCTGAATCCTGACCCTGATGGCCGCTCAGGTTGACGCAGGGCTCCTCAGCGCTCTGGACCATCTTCGGCCGCCGGGGCCGGTGGTCGGGATGACGCGTCACTCTCGGATGGCGGATCGGAGTACGAAGTCAT
>CAZHZQ010000463.1:0-1631 GCA_964537235.1 uncultured Actinomycetota bacterium
GTTCCTCCACCCCCGCGAGGCGGGCACGTCGGCGCCGGTCCACACGGTCGGTGCCCGCGAGGGCTTGGGGTTGGAGGAGGAACCGGCCGAGTGGATCGACTTCTCGGGCGACCCGCGCCCGGCTCTGCGCGGCGACGGGCCTCGCGATCGGCAGCCTCGCGGCCGCGTGGCTCCTCCGTCGACGCACCCGTGGGAGTTCGGACGAGGTCGCGGACGACGCGGACGACCCCTGAACACCAGTCGAGTGGCAGCTCGGTTGCAGATCTGCGACCCAGCCGCCACTCGACCGGTGTGCGGGCGGGCTCAGGCGGGGGTGCCGGGCCGGCGGTTCAGGCGGTGGCGCCGGTCCGCAACCACGCGTCGCCGCGCAGGCGCGCGAGCAGCGCCCCGAGCCGCACCAGCATCATCACGTCGATCGCGAGCCACAGCCCGGTCAGCCCCCACCCCAGCACGGGCACGACCTGCGCCATGACCGCCGCGACGACCGCAGCGGCCAGGGTCCAGGTGCGCAGGTAGCCGAAGTCGCCCGCCCCCATGAACACCCCGTCCAGCACGAACACCACCCCGTTCAGCGCGTGGGGCGCCATCGCCAGGAGCCAGGTCGCCCCGACCGCGGCGATCACCGCCGGTTCGTCGGTCAGCACGCGGGGGACGATCCCGACCCCGGCCAGCAGCGCCCCGGCCATGACCACCCCTCCCCCGACGCCCCAGGCGAGCAGCGCCCCGGCGTCGGCCCGTGCACGCTCGGGATCGCCCGCCCCCAGGGCGGTGCCGATCATGGCCTGGGCGGCGATCGCGAACCCGTCCATCAGGAACGAGATCAGCACCCACACCTGCCACAGCACCTGGTGGGCCGCCGTGGTGACGGTCCCGATGCGCGCGGCGGCCGCGGTGACCGCCAGCAACCCGCCGACCAACGCCCCGGTGCGGATGAACAGGTCACGGCTGACGGCGGCGAGGTCCCGCAGCTCCGCGAGGCTCGGGCGGCCGTGTCCGGTCAACGGCAGCCCGCGGCGCCGGAGCAGCACGACGAACGCCCCGGCCGTGATCAGCTCCGCCGCCACGGTGGCCCAGGCGGCCCCCGCCAGCCCCATGCCGAACCCGAACACCAGCACGACGTCGAGCAGGCCGTTGGCGACGTTCGCCGTGACGGCGACCACCAGCGGTGTCCTGGTGTCCGACAGCCCGCGGAACGCCCCGTGCCCCACGTACCCGACCAGCAGCCCGACGATCCCGACCGCCCGGATCCGCAGGTAGGTCGTCGCCGGCGCGACGATCTCGTCGACCGCTCCCATCAGCTCCAGCAGCGGACGCGCGGCCAGCAGCACCAGGAGCCCGACGGCGACGCCGAGCCCGAGCGCCGCCCAGCCGGCGTGGGCGATCCGACGCCCCGCCAGCTCCTCGTCACGGGCGCCGACGCCGCGCGCGACGACGGCGGTCGTCCCGTACACGAGGAAGTTGAACACCCAGCTGACCGTCGCCAGGACGGCGACCCCCAGCCCCAGCGCCGCGAGCTGCGTGGTGCCGATCCGTCCGACCACGGCCGTGTCGACCAGCCCCAGGATCGGGTCGGCCAACAGCGCCCCCATCGCGGGGACGGCGAGCCGCAGCACCTCGCGGTGCCGGGCCGG
>CAZHZQ010000464.1:0-1620 GCA_964537235.1 uncultured Actinomycetota bacterium
AGAGCTAGACGAAGGTCAACAGACATGGCGAAGAAATCACAGATCGCGAAGGCCAAGCGAGAGAAGAAGTTCGCGAGCCGCGAGAACACCCGCTGCAAGCGTTGCGGGCGCTCGCGTGCCGTCTTCCGGAAGTTCCTGCTCTGCCGCATCTGCTTCCGCGAGATGGCGCACCGGGGCGAACTGCCCGGGATCCGCAAGGCCAGCTGGTAGCGGCCACCGACACGGGAAGTGCGGGGCCCTTCCCCGCAACCCCGAGGAGACACCAGACCATGACCACGACAGACCCGATCGCCGACATGCTGACGCGGTTGCGCAACGCGACGACCGCGTACCACAACACGGTGTCGATGCCGGCCTCGAACATGAAGGCGGGGATCGCCCAGATCCTCGCGGACGAGGGCTTCATCCGCGAGTACCACGTCGAGAACACCACGCCGCAGCCGACCCTGCACGTCGAGATGAAGTACGGCCCGGACCGCGAGCGCACGCTGACCGGTGTGCGTCGCATCAGCAAGCCCGGCCTGCGCGTGTACGTGAAGCGTCACGAGATCCCGCGTGTGCTCGGTGGCCTGGGCATCGCGATCGTCTCGACGAGCTCCGGCCTCATGACCGACAAGGAGGCCCGCCGCCAGGGACGCGGCGGCGAGGTCGTCGCCTACGTCTGGTGAGCTTTCCCTCCCCCGAACAGGACCCGAAGGAACCACGATGAGCCGCATCGGCAAGTACCCGGTCCCCGTCCCCGACGGGGTGACCGTGACGATCGACGGGCAGACCATCACCGTCGCCGGACCCAAGGGCGAGCTGACGCGCGAGATGCCCGACCTGGTGACGCTCTCCCAGAACGAGGACGGCGATGTCGTCGTCGACCGGGCGAACGACGAGCGCGATGCGCGTTCCAGGCACGGGCTGGTCCGTTCCCTGATCGCCAACATGATGACCGGTGTGACCGAGGGCTACTCCAAGGCGCTCGAGCTGGTCGGGGTCGGCTACCGGGCGCAGGCCCGGGGCCGCGACCTCGAGCTGCAGGTCGGCTTCAGCCACCCGGTGACGGTCGAGGCCCCCGAGGGCATCGACTTCGAGGTCCCCCAGCCCAACCGCATCGTCATCAGCGGCGTGGACAAGGTGCTGGTCGGCCAGGTCGCCGCGAACATCCGCAAGGTGCGTGAACCCGAGCCCTACAAGGGCAAGGGCATCCGGTACGAGGACGAACGCGTCCGCCGCAAGGCCGGCAAGGCCGCCGCCCGCTGATCGACGAAGAGGTCCAACGATGGTTTCCAGCAAGCGAGAGAGCCGGCTCCGGCGGCACGCTCGGATCAAGAAGCACGTCCAGGGCACGCCGAACAAGCCACGGCTGTCGGTGTACCGCAGCAACGCGCACATCTACGCTCAGCTGATCGACGACATCGCCGGTCACACGCTGGCGTCCGCGTCCTCCCTCGAGGGCGACGTCGATCCGTCCGACGAGATCACCAAGACCGACGCCGCCCGCCGGGTCGGCGAACGGCTCGCCGAACGCGCCAAGGAGGCCGGGGTCGACGCCGTGGTGTTCGACCGGGGCGGCTTCCGGTACGCCGGCCGGGTCGAGGCACTGGCCGAGGGCGCCCGCGACGGCGGCTTGGA
>CAZHZQ010000465.1:0-1611 GCA_964537235.1 uncultured Actinomycetota bacterium
GGACGACGCCGCCGACGCGACCACCGGCCTGGACCGGATCGAGGCGCGCAGCCAGCTGGGCCCGGTGCTCGCCCAGCTGCCCGTGCGCCAGCGGACCGCCCTTCGGCTGCGGTACGGACTGGACTGGACCCGCTACGAGGTCGCCGACTACTTGGGTATCAAGCCCAACGCCTGCGACCAGCTGCTGTACCGGGCGCGACAGAACGCACGCGAGTACCTCGTGGAGAGGCACGATTCTCCGATCGACCCACCGGTGACCCGGCGCCCACTCTGCAGTCCGATGAGCCGTAGCTCGCACGGCTGATCCGCTCGGCGTCGCTCACCCTGCAGTTCGACAGACGGCTACGAAGGGGTCCGGCCCGAGGCCATGAGGATGTCGGTCCACGGGTCGTCAGCGCCCGGCAGCCCCCCGAGGGCGCGCTTCCACACGGGCTTCAGTGCTGCCACCACATCGGTGTCCGGTCGGTATCGGTTGCCCGCTGCCACGGCGATGTCGTCGTGGTGGATCGTCAAGTCGTTCACCGAGCGACGGCGATGGCGGCGGTTCGGACGGCGGAGCCGACGGATAACCCTCGTCGCGCAACCGCACGGGGCCCAAGAACCTGGCGTATCCGACAGGTTCGTGCTGGTCCGGACGTGGTCGGTTCCGATGCGTGCATGAACCTGTCGGATACGACAGGTTCTTCCAACCGGGCCGCTCGACACCTCGGTCGGAGCGACCCAGCGCCCTGGAAGTGCTCGACGGCCCGGAGGTTCTCGGTGCTGAGGTCATCGCGTTCGAACGGTCGGCTCAGGTCGCCGGCACGGCCCTGTGCCAGCATGCGGTTGAACCGTTCGAAGGAGGCCGCGAGGTGGGCCGTGATGTCGTTGACCGTCCAAGGAGGACAACGGGTCGGCAGATCGATGGTCGCCCGATCCGCTGCTGTCGCGAGATGGGCGGCAAGCTCTCGCTCGACGAGCTCTCGCGCATCGGGCCATGGCCCTCGATGCCGCTCAGACACCATCATCGGTGCATCGTCAGTGGCCAGCGTCGAAGTCGGGGATGGTGAGCGCACCGTCGTCGGCCAGCGCGAACCCGGGGTTGTGTGCGACCTCCCAGACGTGTCCGTCCGGATCCGTGAAGCATCCGGCGTAGCCGCCGTAGAAGGTGTCGGCCGGTGCTCGCGTGATCGTGGCCCCGGCGTCGGCGGCGGTGGCGATGACGGCGTCGACCTCGGCCGGCGACCGCACGTTGTGCGCGAGCGCGATGCCTCCGAAACCGTCGGTTCCGACGTCGTCCACGCCGGAGTCCTCGGCGAGCTTGTCGCGCCCCCACAGGACCACACCGATGGTGCCGGCCCGGAAGAACACCGTCTCCTCGACCTCCTGCCCGCGCCATCCGAGCCGCTCGTAGAACTCTCGTGCACGAGCGAGGTCAGTGACGCCCAGGGTGACGAGGCTCAGTCGCTGTTCCATGGGTCCTCCTGCGACTGCCGGGCCGGAGGAACCGCGCTCGACGTCACTGATCGTCCGGCGTTTCGTTCTCGTTCAGCGCCACGGCAGCCCGGACGAGATCTGTGAACGCGTCCTCGTCGAGGTCGTCCCCCTCGCGCAGGTCGATGGCACGTCTGG
>CAZHZQ010000466.1:0-1605 GCA_964537235.1 uncultured Actinomycetota bacterium
CTCCACATCGGCAGCGGTGCGTCCAGTCGCCGCTGACCAGCAGTCCCGCGGCGCCTCAATCACCACAACGGTGACCTCTTCGACCGCACCCACGACGGCACCGACAGCCTGTTTCAACTGCTCGATGAGGTGAGCGATCGTCTCGCGTCTCCGCCCACTGAACATCGTGACACTCACAAGAGCGAACCGCTCGCGCCCCCCGGGGACGATCGCATGTCGCGTTGGGATGTCGCGTACGAACACCGTGGGGTCGTCTGCTGGAACGCGCAGTACCTCGACGACAACCGCGTGTACCTGCGTCAGGAGCTCCGCACGTTGGTCGTCCGACAACGGGCCGACGGCCACGTCAGCTGCTACATGACCGGACCCCAGGGCGACCAGCACAAGGCCTGCTGGCACGTCATCGAGGTCGAAACCGCCCCGTCGCCTCGTCTTCGAGGACGGCTTCGCCGACGGCGACGGCGAACCCGACGACGACCTGCCCGTCAGCCGTGCCGAGGTCACGATCGAGAGGGTCGACGACGCCCACACCCGCATGACGATCGAGTCGGTCTACGACACCTCCGCGGACCTCGAGCAGGTCCTCGCCATGGGTATGGAGGAAGGCTCCGCATCGCGGTCCAACAGATCCCCGCGCTGCTGGCCGAGGGATAGTTCGCCGTGACCCTCCTCCTACCAGATGGTTGACTTCAGGCGGAGAAGGTGCCGGTGGTGAAGGTGTTGTCGCCGGCGGGGTGGGCGTCGGTGAAGGTGGCCATGGTCTGTACGAGGGTCGCTCCGGTGATGGTGGCCACGGCCAGGATCGTCACGGTGGCGGCTACGACGCCGGGGCGGTAGTTGCCGGCCGAGGCGGTCCGGGCCGAAGCGGTCCTGGCGGATGCGGTCCGGGCGGATGCGATCAGTGCCCGTAGCTGTCCGGCGGCCAGGATCAGGGCCGGCAGGCCGAGGATCAGCAGCTTGCCGCGCTGTCCGGTCATGGTGGCCAGGACCCGGCCGGCGTGGGGCAGCACCAGCCGTACGCGTCCGTGCAGCCCACCGGCGGGGGCCAGGTTGGCGTCCGGGTCGGGGTTGGCGTCGCCCTGGGTGCGGAAGTGCAGCTTGCCCTTGACGTCGTGCAGGCCGATGACCCGGTGGGTCGTCAGCTGCTCGGTGCCGTAGCCGGTGAACGCGATCATGTCGCCCACCTGCACCCGGTCGGGGTCGGTGTGCTCGACGACGACGGCGTCGCCGGTGTGGAAGGCCGGGGCCATGCTCCCCGACAGCACGATCATGGTGCGCATCCCGAACACCGGCAGCAGCGCCATCGTCGTGAACGCGACCGTGACGGCCACCCCGACGACCGTCCCGACTACGCGCAGCAGTCGGCGTGTCCAGCGCCGCGACGGCACCTGGGTGTCCGCGGTGTCGGTCTTCGGGGCGGGGACGCCGGCGGGCGCGGGGACGGGGAGATCGCCGGGATGGTCGTATGCGTGGTCGTGTGCGTGGTCGTGTGCGAGGTCGTGTGCGACGGGTGCTGTCGGTTCGACAGGACGTCGTGCGGTCCATACATCCATGCTGTCCACGGCCGTCCTTCCTGCTGGTGGTCGGAGGGGCGGACACGATGTG
>CAZHZQ010000467.1:0-1602 GCA_964537235.1 uncultured Actinomycetota bacterium
GAGGAGGTCAAAGACCCCGTCCGCACGATCCCCCGGGCGGTGTTCAAGTCGCTGTTGATCGTGATCCCGATCTACGTGCTGGTCGCGGTCACCGCGATCGGTGCGGTCGTCGTCCCGGAGGGCGGGCTGGCGACCTGGCAGTTCCTCGGCGAGCAGGGCGAGCTGGGGTTGGCGCTCGCGGCGGATCGGTTCATGCCCTACGGGACGATCATCATCCTGGTCGGTGGGCTGCTGTCGACGGTCTCCGCGCTGAACGCCACGACCTACTCGTCGACGCGGGTGTCGTTCGCGATGGGCCGAGACAAGGTCCTGCCCGATGCGTTCGCGCGCATCCACGCTCGGTTCAAGACCCCGTACATCGCACTGGCGGCGACCGGGGCGATCATCATCTTCATGGTCGTTGCCGTCCCGATCGAGGACGTCGCGGTCGCCGCCGACGTGATGTTCCTGCTGCTGTTCCTGCAGGTCAACTACGCGGTCATGCGACTGCGCAACGAGTTCGGGGACCGGCTGGAGTACGGCTACCTGATGCCGTTCTACCCGTGGGTGCCGATCATCGGGATCATCACCAAGGCGTTCCTGGCCGTCTACCTGTTCCAGTTCTCGCCGCTGGCGTGGTTCTACGCCGCCGGGTGGATCGTCGTGGGGGTCGGGGTGTTCGTCGCCTACGCCCGCGGTCGCGCGGCCGAGCAGGACGAACCACGTATCACCTACGAGGAGAAACGGGGCATACGCAGCGGACGGGTCGTCCTTGCCCCGGTGGCCAACCCCGGCCACGTCGACACCGTCGTGCGGGTCGCGGCCGCGCTGGCCCGCGCCCGTGACGCCGACGTGGTCGTCCTGAACGTGGTGCGCATCCCGCAGACCCTGCCGATCGCCGAGGGGCGCAAGTACACCTCCCAGGCCGAACCGGTCATCGAGGCGGTCCGCGCCATCGACGACGAGCTGCCCGACGTGCAGCTGTCGACCGTGGTCGGGATCGGCCGGAAGATTTCGGCGGTCATCGAGACCGCCGCGGAGCGGGAGGATGCCGACATGATCGTGATCGGGTGGAAGGGCACGGTCCACGAGGGCACCGTTCGCGGGTCGGTCGCGCAGGAGGTCCTGCGGACCGGGGACCGCGACGTCGTCGTGGTCAAGGACAACGGCCTGCCCAACCGCATCGACGAGATCCTCGTCGGCGCATCGCCGGGCTTCCGCGCCCGCGACACGATCGACTTCGCCGCCGAGCTCGCCGACGGGTTCGACGCCGACCTGCGCGTGCTGACGGTCACCCGGCCGGGGCAGGACCTGTCCGACGCCGAGGACTTCCTCGGTGACGTCCGCGAGCACCTCGCCGACCGTCTGCCCTCGGGGCGGGTGCGCACCCAGACCGACGCTGCCGCAGACGTCACCGACGCCTTCGTCGACCACTCCGCGCGCAGCGGCCTGCTGGCGATCGGCGCATCCCGCGACTGGGTCCTGCCACGCACCCTGCTCGGCGAGTTCGCCGACGATCTCGCCAACCGCGTCCCGCGATCCATCGCCATGATCCGCCCGCGCGAAGCCACCCCGGTGTCGATCTGGCGCCAGGCCGTCGGCTTCCTGCGGCGGGGCGGGACC
>CAZHZQ010000468.1:0-1599 GCA_964537235.1 uncultured Actinomycetota bacterium
CGTCGTCGAGGATCCGCGCGACGGCGTCCTCGGAGAGCAGGTCGACGGTGGGCAGGCGCCGGAGCAGCAGCTCCCAGCCGTCGTGCTCGGCAAAGGCCTCCCGGAGGACCTCACGCGCCCCGTCCACGTCATCCTGCTCGGCCAGCATGACCCCGTGCCAGAACGCGGCTTCGGTGACCTCGACCTCGCGGCGAGCCGCCCGGTACTCCCCCGAGGCCGCGGCGGTGTCGCCCCCCGTGAGCTGCTCGTCGGCCCGATTCATGCGGTCGTACGCCCGGTGCAGGGTCAGCAGACGGCGGAGCTCGCCCAACGGGTCCTCGTGATCGTCGACACGCAGGTCGACCAGTCGGTCGATCCACGGACGCCCGCTGCTGCGCCCCGCCACGACCACGATCGCCGCTGACTGCGCCCCGCGGACGTCTCCGCCCTCCGCCTGCGCGGCCTCGAGCGCTTGCATCATGCGCTCGGACAGGTCCCCGTCACCAGCGCCGTAGGCCTCGAGCATCGCCTGGGGAACGGTGTCGTTGCGCATCATGTTGGCCTGCACGCTGACCTGCTCACCGGTGCGGTGGCCGGCTTCGGGGATGCAGCGGGCCCCGGTGTGGACCCCCACCCGGCCCGTGGTGTCGATCACCGCGACCTGCCGGCGGTCCGCCTCCTCGTCGATCGAGGTCAGCGCCGACAGCGAGTCCGGGGCGCTCCTGCCGGCCCGGAGCAGATCCAACGCCTGCGGGCCGTACCCCGGCTCGACGAACGCCTGGGTGGCGACGACGCCGACCCCGGCCTCACACCACGGCACGATCGATCCGACCGAGAACCAGTGCGACTGGACCGCCACCCCCATCAACTCCGTCGTCGGGTCCCGCGCGACGATCGAGTAGGTCATCGTGACACCTCCGGGACGACACGCGTTCCGATCAGTTCGATCATGTCCAGATCCTGGTGGTCGAGGTGCTGCAGCATGATCCGGTCCACCCCGTGCTCCTCGTATACCCCCAGCCGGTCGACGACCTCGTCGACCGTCCCGATCACCCAGTCGTCGCGGTAGCGGTCGAGGTACTCGTCGACGTCACCGTCGTCGCCGACGCGCTCCATGTGACGCCGTCCCCTGGCGCGGAGCGCATCGCGATCCTCCCCGACGAGGCAGCCGGTCATCACCGAGAACGTGAGGTCGGCGGGGTCGCGCCCCTCCTCCTCCCACGCCTCCTCGACGGCCCGGCGACGATCCCGCGCCGTCTCCGGACCCACGAACACGGTGTTGTACTCGTCCGCCCAGCGTGCGGCCAGCCGTGCGCTGCGGGTGTTCGCGAGACCGCCCACGATCAGGTTGGGGTGGGGGTCCTGCACGGGATGCGGCAGCGGACGGCAGTCCTCCAGCGTGTAGTGCTCGCCCTCGAGGTCGAAGCCCTGGTCCGTCCACTGACGGTGCACGATCTCGATCTGCTCCTCGAGGATGTCGAACCGCTCGCCGGTGTCGGGGAACGGGAACCCGTAGGCCGCGTGTTCGTGCTCGTTCCACCCGGCGCCGATACCGAGTTCGACGCGACCGCCGGAGACGTGATCGGCGGTGACGACCGCCTTGGCCAGCAACGACGGGTG
>CAZHZQ010000469.1:0-1588 GCA_964537235.1 uncultured Actinomycetota bacterium
AGCGCGATCATGGTCGGCAACCTGCTCGCCGGGACCGACGAGTCACCGGGCGAGCTCGTGCTGGTCGGCGGGCGGCGCTACAAGGAGTACCGCGGCATGGGCTCGCTGGACGCCATGCGCGCTGGCTCGGCTGACCGCTACTTCCAGGCTGCGGACTCCGACGGCCCGACCGGTGGGACCATGTCGGGGACCACGAAGCTGGTCCCGGAGGGTGTCTCGGGCCTGCTGCCGTACCGCGGCACCCTCGGGGAGGTCACCGCGCAGCTGGAGGGCGGGATCCGGTCCGGGATGGGCTACCTCGGCGCGCGTGACCTGGCGGCACTGCACGACCGCGCCACGTTCGTCCAGCAGTCGGCTGCCGGTGCGCGCGAGTCGCACGTCCACGACATGGACGTGGTGCACGAGGCGCCCAACTACTCGGTTCCGGGCAATGATTGACGCGCCCCTGCACGCGATGACTGACGCCGTGTCCTAGAGTCCTACGACTTCTGTAGGAGGACGGGGCACTCGTGCGGGACGGTCTGCCAGCACTGCTGGTGTTGCCACGTCTGCGGGCGCAACCGGGTGTGTTGGTCGCCGTGGTCGCGAGCATCCTGCTGGCCACGACCCTGCTCGCCGTCGGGCCGATCCTGGCCACCGCGGTCGCCGAGGGCGGCCTGCGCGCGAACCTCGCCCAGGCGGCCCCGTCGGAGATCGGCGTCGAAGTCGACGTCAGGACCACCGCCGGCCGTGTCCCCGAGGTCGTCTCGACGCTCGAGCGCCTGCTCGAGGCCCGCTTCGATGAGGCCGTCGAGCCGCCTGACGTCTTCCTCAGCGCCGGGACCGTGCACCTGGCCGGACAGCCCGACGACGTGGTCACGCCGGTGGCGGTCTCGGAGGGCTTCACCCGGGACGTGTTCGGCGACCGGGACCTGCTGGAGGTGGTGCAGTCGGCCTCGGGACCGTTCGATGCCCAGCCGGTCGAGCTGCACCAGGACGCGCTGGACACCCTGGGGGTGCGGGTCGGGGACGTGCTGCGCATCGACGGCGGCGTCCCCGGCGACCGCATCGGAGCGGCCGTCCAGGTCGCGGGGTCCGTCGCGCCGCAGGACCCCGGCGACCGCCGCTGGTGGGACGACCCCGTCGGTCGCGACGGCGTCGTGCCGGGGGTCGACTTCACCCAGGTGGGTCCGCTGTACGTCAGTACCCCGCAGGACCTCGAGCAGCTGCTCGGCGACGATCCCCGTGTCGCTGTCCGGGTGCGGACGCTGCCGGTCCTGGATGCGGTCACGCCCGACCAGCTCACCCGGCTGGGTCGGGCGGCCGCGGGACTCCCGGAGCGGGTTGATCGCGCCCTGGAGGCCAACGAGGCAGCCGACAACTGGACCGTCAGGGTCCCGCTCGCGGACGCCGCGGCCAACGCAACCGTGTCGCTGGCGGCGACCCGCGCGGCCGTGATCGCCACGGTCGGGCAGGTCGCCGTGCTGGCGATCTACACCCTCGGCCTCGCGGGCCGGTTGCTGCGGTCCGGGCGCGAGGTCGAGACGATGCTGCTGCGCGCCCGTGGGGCGACGCCGGAGCAGCTCGGGCGCGCGGCGGCGCGGGAAGG
>CAZHZQ010000470.1:0-1587 GCA_964537235.1 uncultured Actinomycetota bacterium
AGGCCTCCGGGTACACGGTGCGGCGGCTGGCCGGCACCGACCGGTACGCCACCTCCGCCGCCGCCGCAACCGCCGCCATCGACGGCCACCCCGACGGAGGGCTGCCGCTGGTGGTCGCCACCGGCACCGGCTACCCCGACGGACTGACCGCCACCGCCCTGGCCGCCCGCACCGGCGCCGTCCTGCTGCTCGTCCCACCCGACGACCTCACCCACGCCACCGCCGTCGTCAACTTCCTCGACCAGCACGGACACCGGCTGCACCACCGCCACATCCTCGGCGGCACCACCGCCATCTCCAACCGTGTCGCCGACCAGCTCACCCAACGGTGAACCGGTGACCGACCGCGGTGCACGGTCCGGCTCGGGGTCGCCGTCGTGGCGGCCCCGGCTGGGCGTGCTCGCGGCGGTGGGGCTGGTGCTGGTCGCCGGTCTGCTGGCATCGGCGGCGTCCGCGGAGTCGTCGAGCCGCTACCCGTGGGACTTCCCCCGCGCGACCGCGTCCGACGATCCCGTCGACGACGCAGACCGACCCGATGTGACCTCCGGTGTCCAGTTGCATGCCGTGTACCTGAAAGCGGCCGACCGTCCCGACGACCGCCTGGACATCGACGGGATGCTGCACGACTCGCTGCTGTCCCAGAACCTGTGGTTCACCGAACAGTCAGCCGCCTACGGGGGCCCCGGCCGCCGGAGGCGGATGGACCTGCACACCTTCGGCTGGACCGACCCGGACACCGGCGAACGGCTCACCATCGCCACACCGGACGTCACCTACATCGCCTCCGACAAGAACGCCGAACAACTCGACACCTTCGAGGAGGTCCGCGATGAGATCCAAGCTCACGGCCTGAGTTCGACCAACAAGCGCTATCTCGTGTACGTGGACAGTACGGCGCTCGGCAGGTGTGGAGAGGCCGCTGCTGGAATCGCCATCGTACGTCTAGAAGGTTGTGATCAGCAGTTCGCCTCGGGCTCAGGAACACCATCCACATCCGAAACCGTGGCCGTCCACGAAGTTCTGCACACGCAGGGGGCAGTGTCGCCTGAGGCACCCAACCACTGTGCGACGAAGGGGGGCCATGTTTGCAACACGCCCTTGGAAGACGAACTGCGGACCGGTGAGGAGGACATCGAATACGACGTCATGCACCCCAAGCAGACTCGTCCGCTGGGAGACGTACGCCTGGACATCAATCGGGATGACTATTTCGACCATGACGAGGATTGGGCGGATGCTGCTGATGATCTGCTGCTGGAGGCGGCGTTGCCGCCGGCGGTGGCGCTGGCAGACGCCTCGGTGGTGGAGGGCGGTGCCGGTGACGGTGTGACGGTGGTGTTCGATGTGGCGCTGTCGGGGCCGTCGGCGCATGCGGTGACGGTCGATGTCGCGACGGTGGACGGGTCGGCGGTGGCCGGGCAGGACTACCAGGCGACCACGGCACAGTTGACGTTCGACGCCGGGGTGGTCGGCCGGCAGGTGTCGGTACCGGTGGTCGGTGACGACGTCCACGAAGAAGACGAGACCTTCGTCCTGCAGGTGACCGGTGTGGACAACGCCACGGTCGACGTCGGGCAGGCGACCGGC
>CAZHZQ010000471.1:0-1582 GCA_964537235.1 uncultured Actinomycetota bacterium
GCAGGATCAAGGGCTTGCCGAAGCTCACGGTGACCTCGTACGCCTCGGGCAGCCGACCTTCCAGGGCCGCCAGCGCCCGCGCCTTCGTCCACATCCCGTGGGCGATGTTCGACGGGTAGCCGAACAGCTTCGCGGGGACCTGGTGGAGGTGGATCGGGTTCGGGTCGCCGGAGACCGCGGCGTAGCGGCGTCCGACCTCGCGGGACACCTGCCACCGGGCCGCGCGGGGCGAGCGGTCCGGGGCGCCGACCTCGACGCCCTCGGCGTCCTCGGAACCGTCACCCTTCTGCAGGTAGACGGAGGTCTCGCTCCAGACGGTCTCGCCGTCGACGGCGGCCTCGGCGACCACGTCGAACCGTCGGCCGCTCGGGTGGGGCTGCAGGTCGCTCATGTGGGCGCGGACCGTGGGCCGCTCGTCGATGCCCACGGGGCGGTGGTGGGTGATGCGGTTCGCGGCGTGCACGACCCCGACCGGGGAGAAGGGGAAGTCCGGCTCGGTCATCAGTTGCATCGCCAGGGGGAACGCCACCACGTGGAGGTAGGTGGGAGGCACGGCATCCCGCAGCCGGTACCCGCAGACCCGGCTGTAGGCGGCCACGTGGTCGCGGTCGATCCCCACGGCGGTCACGACCAGCTCGTCGTCGGGGAGGGAGGCGTCGTCGTGCCTCCTCTTGCCCATCGCCTCGCGCAACCCGCCGGTGACGGCCCTGCCGTACAGCCGCTTCAGGTCCGGGGTGCGGTCGAGCTCACGCACGGTCACGGTCGCCTCCTGGGTTCGTCGGTGTGGTCAGGCCCCGAACCACTGCTGGCCGCAGACCCGCACGACCCGACCGTTGACGCCGGCCGTGGCGGGGTTCGCCAGCCAGGCGACGGTCTCGGCGACGTCGACCGGCTGGCCCCCCTGGTTGAGGCTGTTGATGCGTCGGCCGACCTCCCGGGTGACGAACGGCATCTCGTCGGTCATCTCGGTCTCGATGAAGCCCGGGGCGACCGCGTTGATCGTGGCGCGCCGCTCCTCGAGCGCGGGGGCCGTGGCCTCGACCATCCCGATGATCCCGGCCTTGCTGGCGGCGTAGTTCGTCTGGCCGCGGTTGCCGGCGATCCCGCTGATCGACGAGATGCTCACGATCCGGCCGTGCTCGTTGATCACCTCGTCCTCGAGCAGGCGCTCGTTGATGCGCTGCTGGCTCGTGAGGTTCACGGCGATCACGGCGTCCCACTGGCTGTCGTCCATGCCCACGAGGGTCTTGTCCCGGGTGATGCCCGCGTTGTGGACGACGATGTCGACGCCGCCGTGCCGCTCCCGCAGGTGCCCGGCGAGCCGGTCGGGGGCGTCGTCGGCGGTGATGTCCAGCTGGAGGGTCGAACCGCCGATGCGGTTGGCGACGCCGGTGAGCTGGTCGCCCTGCGCGGGCACGTCGAGGCACACCACGTGGGCGCCGTCGCGTGACAGGACCTCGGCGATGTGCTCGCCGATGCCCTGGGCGGCGCCGGTGACGACCGCGACACGGTCCTCGAGCGGCCGGTCCCAGTCGGCGGGGATCAGCGGATCCTCGTCGGTCGCCCCGACGGTGATCACCTG
>CAZHZQ010000472.1:0-1581 GCA_964537235.1 uncultured Actinomycetota bacterium
TCGCCGCCCCGGGCGTCGTCACCCACATCCTCCACGACATCCCGATCCGCGTCGGTCCCCTCGACATCCCCGACCAGTTCGAGCTCGACGTCGCCGACATGGAGATCGGCAACACCCTGCGTGTCGAGGACATCGAGCTGCCCGAGGGGGCGGAGTTCGACATCGAGGCCGAGCGCACCGTTGTCACGATCACCGCTCCGACCATCGTCGAGGAGGACGAGGAAGAGGCGGAGGTCCCCGAGGGTCTCGCCGCGATCATGGCGGGTCTCGAGGAGGGCGAGGAGCTCACCGAAGAGGAGCTGCAGGAGCGGCTCGAAGCCGCCCGCGCCGAGGCCGCCGAAGCCGGCGAGGAGTTCCCCGAGGATCTCCCCGAGGGCTTCCCCGGGGAGACCCCCGACCCGTCGGAGGTCGAGGCCACCGGCGAGGGTCCCACCACGGACGAGTAGTCCGAGGGCGACGGCGTGGGCATCCTGCGCCGGCTTCTCGGCGGCACCGAGGAACCCACCGAGGGAGCCACCGTGGACCGCTGGCTCGTCGTCGGGCTCGGCAATCCCGAGTCCGAGTACGGCGGCACCCGGCACAACGTCGGGGCCGAGGTCGTGCACGCGCTGGCCGACCGGTTCCGCACCGAACTGTCCCCGAACAAGCGTGTGCAGTGCGCGATCGCCGAGGTCCGTGACGGGGGCGAGCGCGTGGTGCTGGTCCGACCCCTGTCCTACATGAACGAGTCCGGGGGACCGGTGCAGGCCGCGGCCAACTGGTTCAAGGTCCCGGCTGAGCGCGCGGTCGTGGTGCACGACGACCTCGACCTCGAGCTCGGTGCGATCCGCCTCAAGCGGGGCGGTGGTGCCGGAGGGCACAACGGCCTGAAGGACATCGCCCGTCGGCTGGGCACGCAGGACTTCCTGCGGGTACGTGTGGGGATCGGACGCCCCCCGGGACGTCGCGACCCCGTGGACCACGTCCTGTCCCCCTTCGGCAGCGACGAGCGGAACGAGGTCGAGGTGGCGATCCAGGAGGCCGGGGACGCCGCCCTCGGGCTGGTCCACGACGGGCTCGAGCCCACCCAGAACCGCTTCCACTCCAGGTAGGTGCCGTGAGCACGGTCGACGCCCCGACGCGTCTCGCCGCTGGTCCTCTGGCCGGCGCGTTGACGCATGCACGGGAACGCTGGGCCGACCGGCTCGCGCCGGGGCGGCTGCTCGCGGGGCCGTCGGCGCGCCCCTACCTCCTCGCGCTGATCGCGGAGCGGTCGTCGCCCCTGCTCGTCGTGACCGCCCGCAACAGCGACGCCGATGCCGTCGTCGACGGACTCGAGGCGTTCCTCGGGCACGACCGGGTCGCGCTGTTCCCGTCCTGGGAGACCCTTCCGCACGAGCGCCTGTCCCCCCAGGCGGCGACCGTGGGGCAGCGGCTGGCGGTCCTCGACCGGTTGCACCGCCCCGACGCACACCCCGAACCGCTGGGCGTCGTGGTCGCGCCGGTCCGTGCGGTCCTGCAGCCGATGGACCCGAAGCTCGCGGAGCGGGCACCGCTCGAGATCGATCAGCACTGGGACGGTTTCGACGAGCTGCTGGATCG
>CAZHZQ010000473.1:0-1553 GCA_964537235.1 uncultured Actinomycetota bacterium
AGATGTCCGACGACCTGCGCAACATCCAGGAGATCCGCCGCGAGGTCGGGATGGTGTTCCAGTCGTTCAACCTGTTCCCCCACCTGACGGTCCTCGACAACGTGACGCTCGCCCCACGTCAGGTGCGCAAGTGGCCCAAGAAGAAGGCCGAGGAGGAGGCGATGCGTCAGCTCGAGCGCGTCAAGATCCCCGAGCAGGCGCCGAAGTACCCGGGCCAGCTGTCGGGCGGCCAGCAGCAACGCGTGGCGATCGCGCGGGCGCTGGCGATGCAGCCGAAGCTGATGCTGTTCGACGAACCGACCTCGTCGCTCGACCCCGAGATGATCAAGGAGGTCCTCGACTCGATGGTCGAGCTGGCCGAGAGCGGGATGACCATGGTGGTCGTCACCCACGAGATGGGGTTCGCCCGCGCGGTGGCCGACCGGGTCGTGTTCATGTCGGACGGGCAGATCGTCGAGGTCGGCACGCCGGACCACTTCTTCGAGAAGCCGCAGGAGGAACGCACCAAGGCGTTCATCAGCCAGATCCTGTAGCGGCAGGAGGCCCGGGGCCGCGTCGCGAGCACCGCCCGTGACATGCCTCTGACCCGTCGCGACCTGCTGCGCACCGCGGTGACCGTCTCCGCGGCGGCGCCGCTGGCGGCCGTCGGCCGCACGTCCGCAGCCACGACGGGGACGCGTCCGTCCGACCTCTCGCTGCTCGAGGTCGTCGCGGAGCTCCGGGATCCTCGGCTGTCCGCGCGGGAGCTGGCCGAGGCCTGCCTGGCTCGGATCGAGGCGCTCGAGCCGACCCTCATGACCTTCGTGACCCGGACCGACGAGCTGGCGCTGGAGGCCGCCGACGCGGCCGACGACACCCGAACCCGCGGAGACGATCCGGGACACCTCGGCGGCGTGCCGTTGGGCCTCAAGGACCTCTACGACACCGAGGGCATCCCCACCACCGCCGACTCACGGGTCCTCGAGGACTTCGTCCCAGAGTTCGACGCGACCGTCTGGGCGCGCTTCCGGGACGCAGGGGCCGGGCTGCTGGGCAAGCTCAACACCCACGAGTTCGCCCACGGGACGTCGACGCCCCGCCGGCATCGACGAGGTCTGCCGCGACGGGCTGGCCACCCTCGAGGAGCTCGGCGCGACGGTCGTCGAGGTCCCGGTCCCTGCCTCCCAGGACCAGGTCATGGCCGACGTCGGCACCTACGAGACCACCAACCTCGCCGAGGCGACCAGCTACCACCGCGACCTGTACCACTCCGAGCGCGGGGCGCTGTACTCGCCCGGCGTGTCCACTCTCATCGTGGACGGCGAGTCCATCAGCGCCGCGGACTACCTCGACCACCAGCGGCTCCGGAGCGTCTGGGCGCGCCATCCTGCTCGGCATCGGGATCGCGCTGGACGAGGCGGTCCGGTTCTGGACCGTCGCCCCGCCGCTGCTCGCGGAGGCGTGAGGTGGCCTCCCCCGGCGACCGCCCGGACCTCCCGCTGGAGGAGGAGCCCCTGCCGTTCCTCCACCCCCGCGAGGCGGGCACGTCGGCGCCGGTCCACACGGTCGGTGCC
>CAZHZQ010000474.1:0-1550 GCA_964537235.1 uncultured Actinomycetota bacterium
GGTGACCCACTGCTGCTGCTGGGTGAAGGGGTGCCACAGGTAGCGGTGGTCGTCCTCGGCGAGGCGGCGGGTGCGTTCGGCAGCCAGGTCGGTGGTGGGCTCGTCCACGGCGGTCTCCGGATCGGCGGCACGACCGTACGACCTGGACAGGGGCCTTGGGCTGGCGCGCACCCGGGCCACCCGAGCAGGAGATCGCCGTGACCGCGGCGAAGAACACGACAGGACCCTTCCACCCACCACCTCCCAAAGGCACCCCCGTGCGCCGGTTGCGAACCGCCCTGCCCGTCCTCGCCGTGATCGCGTCACTCGCGTTCGCGCCCGTCACGACCGTCGAGGAGGAGGAGGCCGGGCCCACGCTCGACCTGACCGCCACGACCGACGGCACAGCCGCCAGCGGCACGCTCGCCTTCGGCGGCGCCGCGACCGTCAGCACCGACGACGCCGGCGACCCGGCTGTCCCGATGGCCGGGCTCGACGTCGGTGACGTCCGCATGGAGCAGGTCGGCGGCGACCTGGTGGTCTCCCTCGACGTGCTGGACGCCACCGAGGGTGAGGTGGCCCCGACGGCCCTGTACAAGATCGACATGACCAGCAACCTGTCGCTCATGGCCTTCCGCGGGCCGGACGCGTGGAACTACCAGGTCGCCGACTTCAGTGAGGGCTACGCCTCCAGCGATGCGGCCGGCGAGTTCGACGGCAGCACGATCACCTGGACCGTGCCGGCGACGACGTTCGGCTCCGCCGGGTCGAGTCTGGTCGCCAGGCACGTCAGCTCGCAGGGCATCAGCCCCGCCGGTGGTCTCTTCTCCGTCCAGCTGAGCGGCTTCGTGACAACCGACGCCGGCTCCCCCATCGCCCAGTTCCTCGTCGGCGGGCGGGTCGACCTCACGGTGGCCGACGCCGACGGGACCCAGGTCGCTTCGGGCATCGCCTTCGCCGACGCGGCTGGCGACTGGTCCCACGACCTCCCCGAGCTCGCGCCCGGTACCTACACACTGACCGCCGACGCGGCGTATGCAACGCTCGAGCAGACAGCGGCGACCGAGTTCGTCATCGAGTGACCCCCCACCACCACGCGACGCCCCGGCCACGTGCCGGGGCGTCGTCGTCCCCCGGCTACCGTTTCGCAGTCCGCCGTGACCGAGGACCACAGTCGTGTCGATCGATCGTGCTGAGGGGCGGCGCCCCCTCCACGGCACGGCCCTCCTCGTGGTCGCGGGCATCGTCGTCGTGGCGCTCAACCTGCGGGCGACGATCACCGTCGTCGGGCCGCTCGTCCCCACGATCCGCGCCGACCTCGGCGTCGACAACGTGGCCATGGGCGCCATCGGCACGTTGCCCGTCCTGGTGTTCGGCCTGGTGGCGCCGCTGGCCCCCGGCATCGGCCGTCGGTTCGGCATCGGCCGCACGCTGGCCGGGACCATGGCGCTGCTCGCGGTGGGCACCGTGGTGCGCTCGCTCGGCAGCTACGTCTGGCTCGCCCTCGGCACGGCCGTCCTCGGGGTCGCCATCGGCGTCGGCAACGTCCTGGTCCCGGCCCTGATCAAGGG
>CAZHZQ010000475.1:0-1544 GCA_964537235.1 uncultured Actinomycetota bacterium
CTCGCGCCGGTGCCGCCGTCGCCACCGGAGATGTGGATGCCGTCGGCCAGCGCCTTGACCACACCGGCGGCGACCGTGCCGATGCCGCGCTCGGCGACCAGCTTGACGTTGACCATCGCGTCCGGGTTGACCTGTTTGAGGTCGAAGATCAGCTGGGCGAGGTCCTCGATCGAGTAGATGTCGTGGTGGGGCGGTGGGCTGATCAGCGTCGCCCCGGGGGTGGTGTGGCGCAGCCTGGCGATCTCGTCGGAGACCTTGTGGCCGGGCAGCTGGCCGCCCTCACCTGGCTTGGAGCCCTGCGCCATCTTGATCTGCAGCTCCTCGGCGTACGCGAGGTACTGGGGGGTCACACCGAAGCGTCCGGACGCCACCTGCTTGATGCGGCAGTCACGGTCATGTGCGGTGCCCCGGGAGCGGAACCGACGGGGATCCTCACCGCCCTCACCGGAGTTGGCCTTGCCGCCGATCATGTTCAGCGCGATCGCGAGCGTCTCGTGGGCCTCGGCCGACAGGGCGCCGTGGCTCATCGCGCCCGTGGAGAACCGCCTGGTGATCTCGGTGGCCGGCTCCACCTCGTCGAGCGAGATCGGCTCGGCCTCGACGAAGCGCAGCAGGTCGCGCGGCATCGCTGTCGGGCGGTTGTTGACCAGCTCGGCGAAGCGCTCGTAGAGCTCCCACCGCCCCTGGTCGGTCGCGGTCCGCAGGATGTGGGCGGCCTGCTCGTCGATGCCCATGGCACCGAGCCCGTCGATCGCCAGCGGATCGTTGGTGGGCCGCAGACCCAGCCCCAGCGTCTCGTGGAGCGCGTCGATGACCGGCTTGTTCATGTCGTGGAACTCGCCGTTGATCTTGTACTTGATCACGCCCGGGCTCTTCAGCTCCGGATCGGTGTCGTACCCGTCGGCGTGCTGTGCCAGCACGTCCTCGGCCAGGTCGGTGAAGGTCAACCCGCCGAGGGTCGAGACCGTGCCGGCGAAGCACCGCTCGATCACCTCGTCGGACAGGCCCATGGCCTCGAACAGCTGCGCGGAGCGGTAGGAGTCGACGGTCGACACGCCCATCTTCGACATGATCTTGAGCACCCCGTCCTCGACCGCCGTGCGGTAGCGCTGCTGCGCCTCGGACGCGGAGGGGTTGTCCCCGCCGATGCGGCCCTCGTCGGCGAGGTCGGTGATGGTCTGCAGTACCAGCCGCGGGACGATCGCGTCCGCGCCGTAGCCGAGCAGCGTGGCCATGTCGTGGGTCTCGCGCGCCTCGTCGGTCTCTGCCACCAGGCTGGTGCGGGTCCGCAGGCCCGCCGCCAGCAGCCGCTGGTGGACGGCACCCACGGCCAGCAGGATCGGGACGCGACAGCGCTCCTGGTCAGCGCCGACGTCCGAGACGACCACGATCCCGGCACCCTCGCGGGCGTACGCGACGGCCTCGTCCCCCAGCCGCTCGAGCGCTGCCTCGAGGCCCTCGGGGCCCTCGCTGACGGCGAACGACGCGTCGACCGCCTGGACCTCGATGCCGTTGGGGTCGAGCACGATCCGCTGGAGCCCGTC
>CAZHZQ010000476.1:0-1541 GCA_964537235.1 uncultured Actinomycetota bacterium
TCGAGGCCGTTCGTCGGCTCGTCGAGCAGGACCAGGGCGGGGTCGTGGGCGATCGCCTGCGCGATCTTGACCCGCTGGCGCTGGCCCTGCGACATCGTGCCGATCTCGCGCAACCGCTCCTCCCCCAGTCCCACCAGGTCCAGGGTCTCGCTGGCCCGCGAGACCGCGGCCCGTCGGGGCAGCCCGTGCAGCTCGGCGATGTGACGGACGAGGTCCTGCGCACGTGACTCGGGAGGCAGCGCGTCGTGCTCGGGCGCGTAGCCGAGGCGGGCACGGACCTCGGGACCGGCCGTGGCGGGGTCCGCGCCCAGCACCGTCAGCTCACCGGCGTCCGGCGGGTGCAGGCCCAGCACCAGACCGAGCAGGGTGGTCTTGCCCGCCCCGTTGGCCCCGAGCAGCCCGGTGACGCCCGGCCCGATCGTCGCGGTGACGTCGCTCAGCGCCGGGACCTGCCCCCAGCGCTTCGACAGCCCCTGTGCGTGCACCACGGCATCCATCGGTGGCGCACCGTACGCGCCCCCGGCGTCCGACGCGGGTCAGCGCCGTCGCGCCGCCACGAACGCGGTGGCGGTTCCGACCGCGAGGACCGTGACCCCCACGATGATCCACGGGGTCGAGGTCGCGGTGGCGACGGCCTCGTCCGCAACCGTGACCTCCGCGTCGGGCTGGCGGACGTCGTCGGCTGGGACGTCGTCGGCTGGCCGGGCCGCCGCGAACCGGTCCTCCCACACGCGGGTCGGGGTGCAGATGTTGTCCGCGAGCCAGCCGTCCTCGATGCGCGGCATGACGAGGTAGCGATGCCCCATGTGCCACGACCGGTCCACCGACGAGCCCACCCTCCCCTCCCCCGGGCCAGCAGACGGCATCGGTCCCGGCGGGTGGCCGCCCCAGACGACGACCTGGCCGTCGAGGTCCGGCCCCTTCCAGACGTCATGAACCTCGAACGAGGCGGTCCGCCGCTGGTCCCGGACACCGACCACGGTCCCGACGAAGACCACCTCCGCCTCGTCGATCTGCTGCTCCAGCGAGCGTTCGTCCCCGGCGCAGCTCGCCAGCGCAGCACTGACCGGGAGCAGCACGGCCAGTGCCAGCACGGTCGCGACCGTCACGGAACGCAGGGTGGCGCGTCGGGTTCGCATCGCCAGTGGGACGCCGTCGCCTCGGGATCGGTTCCGAATGCTACCGACGGACCGTCAGTGGCTGGCCAGGTACTCCTCGCAGTGGGCGTCCCGTGCCGTCGTGTCGGTCAGGACCCCGTCGTACGCGAAGGTCGTGCGGATCGACAGGGCCTCGAGCGCGGCCTCGTCCTCGATCATCTGCGCGACGTCCAGGAGTTCCGACTCGGAGTCGGCATCCCGCAGCATCTCGGCCTTGCGCCAGGCGGCCTCGCGCCACTCCTGCACCAGGCCCATGAACGCGCTCTGGTCGATGGTCGTCCCCGGGACGTCACCGTCGTCGATCGTCGGGTCGTAGCGCTCGGCCGCTTCGAACAGCACGTACTTGGCGACCTCGTTGAGGATCTCGTTGACCTTGTCGTGGTC
>CAZHZQ010000477.1:0-1541 GCA_964537235.1 uncultured Actinomycetota bacterium
GTCGCGATGAACGGCAGGTTGCGGTAGCGCTCGTCGTAGTCCAACCCGTAGCCGACCACGAACACGTCGGGGACCGCGAAGCCCTGGTAGCGGATCGGGATGTCGACCCGCTGCTGGCTGGCCTTGGTGAGCAGGGCGAGCACCTCGAGGCTCTTGGGGCCGCGGGACCGCAGGTTGCGCAGCAGGTAGTTCAGCGTGAGACCCGAGTCGACGATGTCCTCGACGAGCACCACGTGGCGGTCCTCGATGTCGACGTCGAGGTCCTTCAGGATCCGCACCACGCCGGAGGTACGGGTCGCCGAGCCGTACGACGAGACCGCCATGAAGTCGACGCTCACGGGCAGGGTGAGGTGCCGGGCCAGGTCGGCGATCAGGACGAAGGCGCCCTTCAGGATCCCGACGAGCAGCACCTCCTCGCCCGCGTAGTCCGCATCGAGCTGCTCGGCGAGGTGGGCCAGCTCGGCCTCGATCTCCGCGCCGGTGATCAGCACGTTCTCGATGTCGTCCGCGATCGTGGGGGCGAGGTCGATCCCCGTCTCCTGCACGACGTCGTCGAGCGACCTGGGAGCCGATCTGGGAGCCATCGTCACCTTCCGGGCCAGCGGCGCGCGGGACCGCGGTCGCCCAGGCTAGTAGACGGCCAGGTGCACGTAAGGGGCATCGCGTCCCTCGTCGAGGGCCTCGGCGTCCGCGACGATGCCGGGGACCCACACGATCCGGTCTCCCCGGACCACGAGCGGGACGGTGTCGCGCAACGCCCGCGGCACGCCCGCGTCGACCAGCACGTCCTGCAGTTTGCGGGTGCCGCCGTGGGTGGTGACGCGGTCGCCGGGGCGCCGAGCACGCACCTCGAGCGTGCGCTCGGCCGTTGTCGGTCCCAGGACGATCTGTCCCAGCTCCGGGTCGCCGCCGGGCGGGACCGCCCTCTCTGGGATCTCGACGTGGGGCGGTACCCACGGCAGATCCAGCGGGAGGGCGAGCTGGCCGACCCGGTCGGCGTCCGCGACGGTGGCGGCGACAGTGACCCGTCCGGCCTCCCACCGTGTGGCACCGGGGATCTCGAGCGCCACCGGCGTCGGGGACGGCAGGTCGTCGGGGACGAACGCCAGCCAGCCCCCACCGCACGTGACGGTGACGTCGGGGAGGTCCACCGCCTGCCCGGCCGCGAGCGACAGGACCGCCGCGACGTGACCGGCGTCGACCGGCGGACCGTCGCGCAGCTCGTCCACGACGTGGCGCACGAGGCGACGGGCGATCGCGACCTGCAGGGCCGTCAGCGCGTCGGCCGGGACGGCGAGGCCCGGCCCGTAGCGGCGGACGGTCGCCGCGGCCGCCTCGGCTGCGGCGCGGTCGAGGTGGCGGGCATCAGACCGGGCCAGGTCCGCCAGTCGCGACAGCGCCCCGACCGGGTCCGGAGCCAGGCGTTCCAGGAGCGGGACGACCTCGTGTCGGGCCCGCACGCGCCGGAACCGCGGATCGGTGTTCATCGGGTCTCGGACGGCGTCCAGCCCCTCAAGCGTCACGAAGCGACGCACGTCGTT
>CAZHZQ010000478.1:0-1533 GCA_964537235.1 uncultured Actinomycetota bacterium
GGAGCCCCGGCGGGCATGTCGGCTGCCGAGGAGGCGCTGCTGGCCCAGGCCGCGGCGCCCTCGGAGGTCGAGCAGGTCAAGATCGAGAGCGACGAAGAGCCCGAGAGCGGCGAAGAGATCGAGAGCGACGAAGAGCCCGAGGAAGACACCGAGGAGAGTTGACCGGAAGGAGCGGGCGTGGTCGCCGACCAACGGCCCAGCAGCAACGGCGGAGCTTCTTCCCCAGCTTCCAACACCAGGTTCGATCGGACGCCTCCCCAGCATCTCGAGGCGGAGCAGGCGGTGCTCGGGGCCGCGCTGCTGTCGCGCGGGGCGCTGGCCGAGATCGTCGAGATCGTCGACCCCGACGACTTCTACCGGACCAGCCACGAGCTGATCTTCGAGTCGATCCTCGAGCTGTTCGCGTCGGGCGAGACGATCGACCCGATCACCCTGGTCGACCAGCTGACCAGGAACGACAAGCTGGACGCGATCGGCGGGGCGTCGGCGATCCACGACCTCGTCGCGACCGTTCCGACGGCGGCCAACGCCGTCTACTACGCGAAGATCGTCAAGGAGAAGGCGATCCTGCGCCGGCTGATCGAGGCCGGGACCGAGGTCGTCTCGCTGGGCTACACGGGCGCCGACGACGTCAACGTCACGGTCGACCGCGCCGAGCAGATGATCTACGACGTCGCGCAGGGGCGGGTCGGGTCCGAGTACTCGCCGCTGAAGGAGCTGCTGTCCGAGGGCTTCGAGCGCATCGAGCAGCGCTTCGAGAACCGCTCCGAGGTGACCGGGCTGGCGACCGGGTTCAACGATCTGGACCGGCTCACCGCGGGCCTGCAGAAGCAGAACCTCATCATCCTCGCGGCAAGGCCGTCGATGGGAAAGTGCCTCACGGAGCGTAGTCGAGTTGTCGACGCTAAGTCAGGAGCCGTTCGCCGAATCGGGGAGCTCGTCGCTCGCGGTTCCGACGGCGGACCTGTCCACACGTTCTCGCTGGGTGGTAGCGGTCGACTGCATCCCACCGAGCCATCCGACTTCATCGACAATGGTGAACGTGAGACCTTCACGCTGAGAACACGCCTGGGTCGCGAGACGCGAGCGACGGCCAACCATCCCTTCCTCACCCCCACGGGCTGGACACGTCTGGACCAGATCGAGACCGGTCAGGTCGTCGCGGTCCCGCGCCTGATGGACGTGTTCGGGAGCGAGGAGCTGCCCGCCGCGGAGGTCGCGCTCCTCGGCTACCTCATCGGTGACGGGTCGATCCTCGAAGGGCACAGACCGAGAGTGACGACCGAGTCCCCCGCTATCGCCAGCGAGCTCGTCGCCTGCGCCGAACACTTCGACGTCGAAGCCGACGTCTACGTGCCCACGTCGGGGACCTCTGCCCGCGTGTACCGGTTCCGCGAGACCGTCCGGAACGTCGACGACGAAGACGTCCTCCGCAATCCGGTTCGGGACATGCTCGAGCGGCACGACATCTGGGACCACAACAGTCACGAGAAGTTCGTGCCGGACGCGATCTTCACCGCCCCGCGCGAGCAG
>CAZHZQ010000479.1:0-1529 GCA_964537235.1 uncultured Actinomycetota bacterium
AGGCGCTGCCCGCGGACATCGCCGAGTTCCTCGCCTCCACCGAGGGGTACGAGGGTGACGGCTCCTGGGACTTCGGTGAGGGCTGGGGCTTCGAAGAAGCCGGCAGCTAGCCGCTCGGGCGTCGATCTCCCGCGCTGGACTCACGAACCTGTCGGAAACGACAGGTTCGTGCAGTTCACGCACCGCCTAGCGGGGCGTACGCATCAGCATCTGCACGAACCTGTCCCCACCGCCAGGTTCGTACACCCGATCGGCTCGGGAGCGACGAGTCGCCCTCGTACGGCTCGGCCATCACGGACGCGGCGAGGAGCGCGGTCCCCCACACGGACGCAGGGGCTCCACGCGTCAGGTTGACCGTCCTACACGGGGTCGGTAACGTGGATGGTCGTCCGCCGGGCGCCGCTGCATCCCGCAGCGAACCACTGCCCGGCGGAACGCACGTCCGGGCAAGGGCGACCGCAGGCTCACGAGACGCCATCGCCGGTCCCCGCGCCGAAGCCCACGACCCCGGTGAGCGCCGCTCGCCGCTGCGGTGGATGCGATGCCCGCAACAGCGGGACGCCCGACCCCGTGGGTCGCTCAGAACGGCACGTACGACCAAGCACGACCCCCAAGAGCAGAACAAGCACGATCGATGTCAAGCGCGGTGGAACGCCACCGCGACAGGAGAAGGAGCACGAGCGGATGCCCACCATCCAACAGCTCGTCCGCAAGGGCCGCAGCAAGAAGACCGGGAAGACCAAGTCACCCGCGCTGAAGGGATCGCCGCAGCGGCGGGGCGTCTGCACGCGTGTCTACACCACCACGCCCAAGAAGCCGAACTCCGCGCTGCGCAAGGTCTGCCGTGTCCGACTCACGACCGGCATCGAGGTCACCGCCTACATCCCCGGTGAGGGTCACAACCTCCAGGAGCACTCGATCGTGCTCGTGCGCGGTGGCCGCGTGAAGGACCTTCCCGGTGTGCGTTACAAGGTCATCCGCGGCGCGCTCGACGCCGCCCCGGTCCGTGACCGCAAGCAGAGCCGTTCCCGCTACGGCGTGAAGAAGGAGGTCTGACATGCCGAGGAAGGGACGCGCCGAGACTCGCGAGATCAAGCCCGACGCCCGCTTCGACTCCCCGTTGGTCACCCAACTGATCAACCGGATCATGCGCGACGGGAAGCGCTCGAAGGCCGAAGGCATCGTCTACGACGCGCTACGCCACATCGGCAACCGCACCCAGGGGGGCGACCCGCTGTCGGTGCTCCAGCGTGCGATCGACAACACCCGCCCCTCCCTGGAGGTCAAGTCCCGTCGTGTCGGTGGTGCCACCTACCAGGTGCCCGTCGAGGTTCGACCCACGCGCGGGACCACCCTCGCGTTGCGTTGGATCCACGACTACGCGTCGATCCGCCGCGAGAAGACCATGTCCGAGCGACTGGCCGGTGAGCTGCTCGACGCCTCCAACGGCATCGGCGCCGCCGTCAAGCGCCGCGAGGACACCCACAAGATGGCAGAGGCCAACCGGGCCTTCGCCCACTACAGATGGT
>CAZHZQ010000480.1:0-1520 GCA_964537235.1 uncultured Actinomycetota bacterium
GCGTCACGCACGAGGGCCGTGGCCCGGTCGGGCAGGTAGACGACGCTCGCGGCACCTGCGGTGCCGATGTTGCCGGGCACGGTCACGTTGTTGACGTTCTCCGGGGGGACCTGCATCCCGGCGTACGCCAGCCGCAGCAACCGGCCCGGTCCGAGGTCGGTGGCCGTCGTCTGCTGGAGGATGCGGACGATGTCGGTGACCCGGGCGACGTCGAGACCGTCGTCGAGTGCCTGGCGGTGGGCGGCCTGGAGGAACGTGGCGTGCGCGGCGGTCCGGTCGAAGTCACCGTTCGGCCGGTTCTTCCGATCGCGTGTGAACGCCAGTGCCTGCTCCCCGTTGATCCGCTGCGTGCCGGGAGCGATGTCTTCGCCGCCGTCCCGCAGGGTCCGGGGGACCTCGACGGTCACGCCTCCGAACCGGTTGGTGGCAACCCGGAGCCCCTCGAAGCTGGTGGCCACGTAGTGGTCGACGTCGATCCCGAAGTGCTGCTCGGCGGTAGCGACGCAGGCCTCCGGACCGGAGACCAGGCAGGCGTTGATCTTCGTGCGTCCGCGGCCCGGCACCGACACGTACGCGTCGCGGGGGACGTTGATGAACGTCGCGTGCGTGCGGTCCGGGGACACGAACAGGAGGTGGAACGCGTCTGCCCGGCCCGCGAGCGGATCGCCGGAACGGAACGGGGGCCCGATGTCCGATCCCAGCAGGAGGATCGTGATGACGCCCTCGTCGTCGAGCGACGCCCGCAGGTACCGGTCCGCCGCCACGACCACGGTGGCCACGCCGACCACCAACGCCACGGTCAGCGCGAGGGTCACGGTCAACGCCCGCCCGAGCCGCCGCGTCACGAGTCCTCCTCGCCGTCATCTCGCTGCTCGTCCTCGACAGGGTCGTCGCGGCTCGGACCGGCGGCCACCAGCAGCGGCTGTGCGTCCGTGACCTCGAACGTGAAGTGCGCCTCGCGTGTCTGCCCGTCGTGGCCCGTCACCTTGGCGACGACGCGCGCCCACTCCGGACCACCGCGATGGGCGATCTGCACGTGGTACCGGGCCACGTCGACCGGGCGGTCGGACGAGGCCAGCCGGCTCGTCACGGCGGCGAGCGTCGACGTGTCGGCACCGTCCAGCAGCCCGTCGGCGGCGACCGCCTCGAGGTCGCCCTGGCCGCCGCGCTGCAGGTCGTGCAGGTGGTCGTCCAACCAGGACACGAGCTGCTCGACGAGTACGTCGACCTTCTGCTGGTCGGGTTCCTGTCCCGACCCGCCTCGCAGCACCGGGTTGCTGCTCGTATCGAACACCTCGACCTCCACCTCACCCTCGACGGGTTCGGCCTGCACGCGCGTGGGGGACGGTGACGCGGACGTCGGACCGGCGCCCGGCCCACCGTCGCCCGAGCAGGCGACGCCGGCGAAGACGACGACCACCGCCGAGGCAGCGGCGGCTGACCGGAGAAGGAACCTCTGAGACACGGCGGGGAAGGTACCACCGAAACCAGCTCGACCTCCGCCGTTCAGATCCTCCGCG
>CAZHZQ010000481.1:0-1511 GCA_964537235.1 uncultured Actinomycetota bacterium
TGCCCTGCAGGATCCCCTGGGTGCCGATGTAGATCCACGAGCCGGCCGTCATCTGGCCGTACATGATCAGGCCCTGGGCCTCGAGCTCCCAGAAGGTGTCCCAGTCGGCCCAGTCGGGGACCAGCAGGCTGTTGGCGATCAGCACGCGGGGCGCCATCGGGTGGGTGGTGAACACGCCGACGGGCTTGCCGGACTGCACCAGCAGGGTCTCGTCGTCCCCGAGGTCGGTGAGGCTCGCGACGATCGCGTCGAACGCGTCCCAGGAACGTGCGGCACGGCCGCTCCCGCCGTAGACGACCAGCCGGTCGGGATCCTCGGCGACCTCGGGATCGAGGTTGTTCTCGAGGCAGCGCAGGGCCGCCTCCTGGAGCCAGCCTCGGCAACGGAGGTCGGTGCCGCGTGCCGCGCGGACGGGCCGGGGACCGGACATCCCTGTCGCCTTCGCCAGTGGTGGAGTGCCCGCCGCGAACCCTACCGGTCGGGGGTCCCGGAGCGGGCGTCCCCGTCCCTCGGGTGCCACGGTTGTCCACAGTGCGGACGTGGCTCACCGGCCCTGGGCGGCGACGCCTGCGTACGGTGACCGGCATGGCTGGAGACGACGCTGCCGACCGGGGCGCGACCGCTCGTCGCGATCTCGGTCGACGGGGCGAGGACCTGGCAGCGGCCTTCCTCGAGGAGCAGGGCTACCGCATCGTCGGCCGCAACTGGCGCCGCAGCGCCGGGGCGCTGCGCGGCGAGCTCGATCTGTTGGCGGCGCGGGGCGGCACGTTGGCGGTCGTGGAGGTCAAGACCCGTCGGGGCGACGCGTTCGGGGGACCGGTCTCGGCGGTCACGGGGCGCAAGCAGGCGAAGCTGCGGGCTCTGGCGGCCGCGTGGCTGCGGGAGGAAGGAGGCTGGCGCGGTCCGGTGAGGTTCGACGTGGTGGCCGTGTGGCTGCGGCCGGGTCGTGAGCCCGAGCTACGCCACATCCCCCGCGCGTTCTGACGTCCGGCCCTCCCCGGCCCCGTCCGTGGTCGCGTCCGGGGGACGGCGCAGTCGCGCGCGGGTCGCCAGCAGGAGGACCAGCCCTCCGATCGCGATGGCCGCGGCGACCAGGAACACGCCCTCGTAGCCGGCGCGCTCGGCCACCGCGCCGAGGGTCAGACCGCCCGCGGCGAACGCCAGGTCCACGAACGCCGTCTGGGTCCCCATCACGGCGCCCCGCTCGGTGTCCGGGGCGCGGTGCAGCGCGATCGACACCAACGCCGGGAACGCGAGCGCCTGTCCGATCGCGAACACGATCGTGCCGGTGTAGAGGCCGACCGGGGTGGGCCACAGCGCGGCGATCGTCAGGCCTCCGGCCGTGGAGAGCAGCGCGACCAGGGCGGTGCGTACCGGCCCGAACCGGTCCGGGATTCGCGCCCCGAGCCCGCGGATCGCCAGCAGGACGATCGAGTACGCGGCGAACACGCCGCGCGAGCCCGACATCCCGATCTCGCGGACGTACAGCGGGACGAACGCGGCGAACCCGG
>CAZHZQ010000482.1:0-1504 GCA_964537235.1 uncultured Actinomycetota bacterium
CTGTCCCGCCAGCTCGAGCAGAAGCGCATCTTCCCCGCCGTCGACATCGAGGCGTCGGGGACCCGCAAGGAGGAGCTGCTGCTCGACGAGGACGAGCTGAACGCGGTCTGGAAGCTGCGGCGCGTCCTGCACTCGATGGACGGCGGTGCGTCGCTTGAGCTGCTGATCGACAAGCTGAAGGCCACCAAGTCCAACGCACAGTTCCTCCAGGCGATCTCGAAGAGCAACCTGGGCTAGACCGGCTGCCACGCCGGCCGACCGGCGCGACCCGACGGACGTCGTACCCTCCGGTACGGAACAGGAGAAGACACATGAAGCAGGAGATCCACCCCGACTACGTCACCGCGAGCGTGCGGTGCTCGTGCGGCAACGAGTTCACCACCCGGGCCACGCAGTCCGACATCCACGTCGAGCTGTGCTCGGAGTGCCACCCGTTCTACACGGGCAAGCAGAAGCTCGTGGACACGGGCGGGCGCGTCGACCGGTTCCAGCGGCGTCTGCAGAAGTCCGAGGAGAAGCAAGCACAAGAGCAATCATCACAGAAGCAACCCGAAGACGAGACCGCCGCCAAGGGCGAGAAGAAGTAGCCGAGACTCTGAGGTACGAGACGTGGCGCGAGCAGACGCCGAAGGCCAGGCGGAAGCCCTCGACGGAGGGGATCCTGTCGCGCCGCACTTCTACGGCGGTCAGGCGGTCATCGAGGGGGTCATGATGCGGGGGGCCGACACCTGGGCGGTCGCCGTGCGACGGCCGGCCGGCGACATCTACCTCGAACGCCGTGGTGTCTCGAGCTTCCCGCAGCGGTTCCCGATCTTCCGGCGTCCGATGTTCCGGGGAGTGTTCGCCCTGTTCGACGCCATGTCGATCGGCGTCCGTGCGTTGTCGATCTCCGCCGGGCAGGCGCTGCCCGAGGACGAGGAGCCCCTCGACACCAAGGCCCTGGGCGGCACGTTGATCGTGGCCCTGCTGTTCTTCATCGGGATCTTCATCATCCTGCCCAACGCCTTCCTCGCGACGTTGCGCGGGTGGCTCGGCGACGGGCTGCTGTACCACTTCGTCGAGGGGGTGCTGCGGATCGCGATCTTCCTGGCGTACCTGTCCGCGATCTCGCTGATGGCCGACATCCGGCGCGTGTTCCAGTACCACGGCGCCGAGCACAAGACGATCGCGGCGTGGGAGCACGGCGAAAGGCTCGAGCCGAACGTCGTGGACCGCTACTCGACGCTGCACGTGCGCTGCGGCACCAACTTCCTGATCATCGTGATGCTGCTCGCGCTGCTCGTGTACTCCGTGGCGGGTGTCCTGGTCCCGCCTCCCGAGGGCATCGGCTGGCTCGGCGCGGTCACCTACCACGTGACCCTGCGGATCGTGCTGCTGCCGGTGGTCGCGGGCCTCGCCTACGAGGGCATCCGTCTCGGCGCGTCGCACGGCGACGCCTGGTGGGTGAACGCGCTGATGCAGCCCGGGCTGTGGCTGCAGAAGATCACCACGCGGCCGCCGACCG